>CALWNO010000007.1 GCA_944382785.1 uncultured Gemmiger sp.
GTGGAAGCCACCAACCGGCTGCTGGCGGAACACGGCCTGCAGGGGGTGGGCCGGGCCATCGTCTGCAACCACCGGGATCTGGGGCACCTGGTGCCGCCCGGCACCCTGGACGGGGCGGTGTTCAACTTCGGCTGGCTGCCGGGGGCGGACCATTCGGTTCACTCGGATGCCGAAAGCTCTCTGCCCGCTTTGCAGGCGGCCCTGACGGCCCTCAAGCCCGGGGGCGTTCTGGCGGCGGTGCTGTACAGCGGCAAGGTCATCGGGGACAGCGAAAAGCAGGCCGCCCTGGAATTCTTCCGGTCCCTGCCCCTGACAAAGTACACCGTGCTGGTGTGTGAGTTTGCCAACTGGGCCTCCACGGCGCCCCTGCCCTGCTTTGTGCTGAAAAAGCCCTCTGCGCCGGAACATTGACCATTATACCACACCCCGGACGGCCCTCCAAGGCGGTCCGGGGGATTTTTTTGTGCGCCGGATGGCAAAAATCCGTTGCAATCGGGCCCAAAACACGGTATGATAGAAAAGTATGTATAAACTAGAGGAGTGTGCCCCCATGTGACCGATGCCTTTTTGCCGTCACTGTCACAAACAACAAGGAGTAAATGGAAATATGGCTTCATTGCGTGAAGAAATCGAAAGCCGGCGCACATTTGCGATCATCTCGCACCCGGACGCCGGCAAAACCACCCTGACCGAAAAGCTGCTTCTGTACGGGGGCGCCATCCAGACCGCCGGTTCTGTCAAGGGCAAGCAGAGCGCCAAGCACGCCGTATCCGACTGGATGGATATTGAAAAGCAGCGCGGCATCTCGGTGACCTCGTCGGTGCTGCAGTTCCGGTACCAGGGCAAGTGCATCAACATTCTGGACACCCCCGGCCACCAGGACTTCTCGGAGGACACCTACCGCACCCTGATGGCAGCGGACTCCGCCGTCATGGTCATCGACGCGGCCAAGGGCGTGGAGGCCCAGACCATCAAGCTGTTCAAGGTCTGCACCCTGCGCCACATCCCCATCTTCACCTTCATCAACAAGATGGACCGGGAAGCCCGGGACCCCTTTGAGCTGATGGAGAACATTGAGGAGATTCTGGGCATCAAGACCTACCCCATGAACTGGCCCATCGGCTGCGGCAAGGGCTTCAAGGGCGTGTTCGACCGCAACAGCCGCCGGGTCCTGGCCTTTGAGGGCGACGGCCGCGCCAACGGCGTGCGGATGGTGGATGAGATCGAGGCCGAGCTGGGAGACGCCGCCCTGGACGACCTCATCGGAGCGGACAACCACCAGCGCCTGGCCGATGACATCGAGCTGCTGGACGGCGCCGCGGAAGAATTCGACCTGGAAGCGGTGCACCGCGGTGAACTGTCCCCGGTGTTCTTCGGGTCGGCGCTGACCAACTTCGGCGTGGAGCCCTTCCTGCGGGACTTTCTGCGCCTGACCCCCACCCCGCTGCCCCGCAAGGACGCGGAGAGCGGCGAGCTGGTGGACCCCCAGCGGGCCGATTTTTCCGGCTTCATCTTCAAGATCCAGGCCAACATGAACAAGAACCACCGGGACCGCATCGCCTTTGTGCGCATCTGCTCCGGCAAGTTCGAGCGCGGCATGGAAGCCTTCCATGTGCAGGAGAACAAGAACATCAAGCTGGCCACCGGCACCAGCATGATGGCCGACGACCGGGCCATCGTGGACGAGGCCTACGCCGGGGACATCATCGGCCTGTTTGACCCGGGCATCTTCTCCATCGGGGACACGCTGTGCACCGGCAAGCCTCACGTGCGGTTTGCGGGCATTCCCACCTTCGCCCCCGAACACTTTGCCCGGGTGACCCAGGTGGACACCATGAAGCGCAAGCAGTTCGTCAAGGGCATGGAACAGATCGCTCAGGAAGGCGCCATCCAGATCTTCCGGGACCTGGATTCCGGCATGGAGGAAGTCATTGTGGGCGTGGTGGGTGTGCTGCAGCTGGAAGTGCTGGAGTACCGCCTGAAAAACGAGTACAATGTGGAGATCCGGATGCAGAACCTGCCTTACGAATATATCCGCTGGATTCTCAACACCCCGGACGAGCTGGACCCCAAGCATCTGGACGTGACCAGCGACACCCGGGCCATCGAGGACCTGAAGGGCAACCGCCTGCTGCTCTTCGGCAGCCCCTGGAGCATCAACTGGGCCCAGGAGCACAACCCCGACCTGCGCCTGTCCGAATTCGGCAACCTTACCTTCTGATCGTTTTTTCCCGTCCGCGGCTTGCGGGCGGGATTTTTTTATGATTCCGTCCGCACACTGCGGGCGGGTGTTTTTCTTTATTGGGCACTCTCCTTGTCCCGTGGGGAGTTGTGTGGTATAATATCCGTACATTTACACAGGATTTTGTACAATTTTTTACCGGTGTGCGCCTGCAGGGCGCCGCCCGCTTTTTGAATATGATACAGGAGGGTATCTCATGCCGCTTTTGAGCCGGGCCGAGACCCAGTTTCTGCGCCGCCACCTGGACCATGTGTGCCACATCACCCTGGACCCGGAAGGTCCCGGCGCCCTTCGCATCCATCTGGTGCCCAGCCGTCACCAGCACACCGATGTGCCTTTTGTGGCCATCCTCAACGGAAAGGATATTCTGCCCCTGAGCGTTTCCTGGGCCATTCTGCTGGCCAATCTCATGGAAGCCCTGCAGCCCTTTGAGGGGCATGAGGTGGAGGAGGACCAGTGGCAGCAGGCCGCCGAAGCCGCCGTGCAGGCCACCTGCGCCGTGTATAAGCGCACCCCGCCGGAGCAGATCTCCGCCGACCTGCACACCATGATGGACGCTCTGTTTGCCATCGCCAAAGGGCAGCCCCCCGCCGTGGAGGTGCAGCCCATGGACCTGGGGGCCTATGCCCGGCATATGGCGGCCCCCCACCGCATGGACCTGCTCATCAGCGCCATGGTCAAGGACGGGGCCTGGCACTGCAACCAGAAATGCCTGCACTGCTACGCCGCCCGCCAGCCTTACGGCGAGACCGAGGAGCTGGACACCGACCAGTGGCTGGCCGTCATCCAGAAATGCCGGGCCGCGGGCATTCCCCAGCTGACCTTCACCGGGGGCGAACCCACCCTGCGCCACGACCTGGTCAAGCTGGTGGACGCCGCCCAGTGGTTCGTCACCCGGCTGAACACCAACGGCCGGATGCTCACCAGCGCTCTGTGCCATGATCTGTATGAAGCCAGCCTGGACAGCGTGCAGGTCACCCTGTATTCCGCCGATGAATCCATCCATAATACCCTGGTGGGGGCCCCCGGCTACGCGGACACCATCGCCGGCATCCGCAATGCCCTGGCCGCCGGGCTGAACGTGAGCATCAACACGCCGCTGTGCAGCCTGAACCGGGACTACGCAGCCACCCTGGCCCTGGCCCATGAACTGGGCATCCGGTACGCCACCTGTTCCGGACTGATCCCCGCAGGCAGCGCCCAGAGCCCCGAAAGCCGGGGCACCCGCCTGTCCCCCGCCGAACTCACCGACACCCTGAAAGCCGCCCGCGCCTTTGCGGACGCCCACGGCATGGAGCTGGACTTCACCAGTCCCGGCTGGCTGAAGGAGGAGACCTTGCGGGAGCTGGGCTTTACCCGGATTCCCAGCTGCGGGGCCTGCCTGTCCAACATGGCCATCGCCCCGGACGGCACCGTCCTGCCCTGCCAGAGCTGGCTGTGCGGCCCGGGGCTGGGCAACATCCTGCACCAGCCCTGGCGGCGGATCTGGGATCACCCGGCCTGCCGCCGCATCCGCCGTCACAGCGCCAAAATGCTGCACACCTGCCCCCTGGGCGAAACGCCTTTGCAGGAGGAAGAGTCATGACCACCTTGTTTTCCCGGGCCCGGCGGCTGGCCGCCGTGCTGTCCGTACTGTTTCTTTTGAGCCTGCTTTGGGTCCCTGCCGCCCTGGCGGACAGCGGCGACCTGGACCGCATCAACGCCTATACCGTCACGGTGGACCCCCGGGCGGACGGCAGCGCTGACATCACCTACGACATCAACTGGGAGGTCATCGGCGGCAGTTCCGAGGACCCCCTCTCCTGGGTCAAGATCGGTCTGGCCAACGACCAGGTGGACGAATTCCAGAACCTGACCCCGGACACCGTCTCCAGCGTGCGGGCGCAGACCGAAGGCAGCAACACCTTTGCCCGCATCACCTTTGTGCGCCGGTACTATGAGCCCACCTATGCCGCCCAGGTGGGGCAGGAAAGCGCGGTGCACTTCTCTTTCCGGGTCCACCAGAGCCATCTGTACACCCTGTCGGAGGACGGCTCCGCCAATTACAACTTCACCCCCGGCTGGTTCGACGATCTGTGCGTGGAGCAGCTGACCATCCGCTGGAAAGCCACCGAGGGCATGACCGCCGACACCGAAACCCAAGAGGACGGGTATTATGTCTGGGATTTCGGTGCCCTGGACCATGGGGAGAAGGCCACCGTCCGGGTGAACGTGCCCGCCGCCGAGGCTTCCGCCTACGATCCTGCCACCCGGATGGAGCCTGAAGAGAACCAGAGCGAGGACGACGGGCTTCTCCTGCTGCTGGGACTGGCCATTTTCGGTTTCTGCTTTCTGGTGATCTGGCTGTCCTCCGTGGCCCATCCCCGCTGGCGGGGCGGCTTCGGCCGGGGGTATCGCTGGTATACCAACGGCCACCACGTCATCCACATTGCCCCCGGGGCGGTGCCGCCCCGGGGCTACACCCCCACCACCCCGCCTGCCGGGTTCCATGCGGACGGCGGCTCCTTCCGGGGCGGCGGCGCCGGGCGTACCGGCGGCGGGTGTGCCTGTGCCTGTGTTTCCAGCTGTGCCTGTGCCTGCGCCTGTGCGGGCGGGGGCCGGGCCGGCTGCAGTGTGAAGAATTTCTATCGCATCACCGTCAAGAGCAGCAAGGAGGAAGCCCATGAGCATTGAGGACGGATATGACGCCTGGGTCCGGGGCCTGATGGGGGCCCGGGGCCGCGGGGGCAAGGAACAGGCCGACGCCGCGTCCGCCAGCCTGGCAGACATGCAGGCCCGGCTGGACGCCCTGTCCGCCGGCAACCGGCGCAGCCGGGCTGCTGCCGACGCCCTGGACGCGGTGGAGAAGGCTTCGGCCGCCACCACCGAGAGCGTCCGCCGGATGAGCAATGAGCTGACCCGCAGCCTGCGCAGCGACGGGCTTTTGGACAAAGGGGAGGGTCCCGCTCCTTCGCCCGCCCCCGCCCGGGGTGCCGGGTTCGAGGGCCTGGCCGCTGCGGTGCGCACCGAGGTGCTGGGCCAGGACGCTTTTGTGGCCGATGTGGTCAAGGCTTTCCGCCGTCCCTTTGTCATGGGCACCGACGACCCCCGCAAAGCCCGGGGGCCCATGCTCCTCTGCGGGCCGGAGGGCACCGGCCGCCACTACACCCTGCGGTGTGTGGTGCGGCAGATGGCCGACCGTGGCCTGCTGCCCAGCGCCGAGATCGAAACGCTGGACCTGTCCCTCTACCCCGGCCCCGCCCAGGAAAAGCTCTTTCTGCAGGACCTGTACGCGGCCCTGCAATCCCCCGCCCAGGTGCTGGCCTTTGACCATTACGAGGCCTGCGCCAGCTCCTACCTGAACATGGTGGCCGACCTGGCCATGGACGGCACCCTGGCCCTGTCCAGCCGGTATGTATTGCAGCGGGGCATTCTGGTGGATGTGGGCACCGCCCTGGCCCCGGGGGCGGTGGGCGAGCTGAGCGCCGGGGGCAAGTACTTCGTCTTTTTCTCCGAGAAGGACGAGGCCGCCCTGGCCGACCGGTTCGGCGCCCGGTTCGTGGACGCCCTGGCCGGGGACATCTGCCGCACTGATCCCTTCACCCCCGAAAGTCTGGCGGCCATCGCCGCCCGGGAGCTGAACTTTCTGGCCCAGAAGACCCGCCGCCAGTGCGGGCTGGCCCTGTCCATGGGGGCGGACCTGCGGGACTACCTGGCCGCCCAGTACGGCAAGCGGGGCGGCATGAGCGCCATGCGGGAGTTTGCAGACCTGCTCTTCCGCGCCCTGGCGGAATACGTCCTTTCCACCGACACCGCCCCCGCCGACGGCACCCCGACTGTGCTCACCGTACAGGACAACCGCATTTATGCGGCCATCGGCGGCGGCGAGCCCTTCGATCTTCTCAGCCTGCTGCCCCAGCAGTACCGGGGCGACGTGGAGGCGGTGGAGGCCGAGCTGGACCGCATCGTGGGTCTGGACGAGGTCAAGACCTTTGTGCGGGACATCGCCAAAAACGTGCAGGCCCAGCAGCGGCGCAAGGCCCAGGGCCTGCCGGTGGCGGAGATCAACATGCACATGATCTTCACCGGCAACCCGGGCACCGGCAAGACCACCATTGCCCGCATCCTGGCCAAGTACCTGAAAGCCATCGGGGCTTTGCGGGGCGGCCAGCTGGTGGAGGTGGGCCGGGCCGACCTGGTAGGCCGGTATGTGGGCCACACCGCCCCCCTGACCAACCAGGTCATCAGCAGCGCCCTGGGCGGGGTGCTCTTTATCGATGAGGCCTACAGCCTCTACCGGGGCGGGGAGGACAGCTTCGGCCTGGAAGCCATCGACACCCTGGTGAAGGGCATCGAGGATCACCGCAACGACCTGGTGGTGGTGCTGGCAGGCTACACCAAGGAGATGCAGACCTTTCTGGCCGCCAATTCCGGCCTGGCCAGCCGGTTCCCCAACCAGATCGAATTTCCCGATTATACCGCCGACGAGCTGTGGGCCATCACCCGGACCCTGGCCGACGCCAAGGGCTACCGCCTGGACGAAGGCTGTGCCCTGCCCCTCAAGACCTGGTTTGCCCGCCGTCAGGCGGAGGACGCCGCCAAGGCAGGCAACGGCCGCATGGCCCGCAATGCCCTGGAGCGGGCCATCCTGAACCAGTCCCGCCGTCTGGTGGCCGACCCGGCCGCCCCCCTGGACCTGTTGCTGCCCGGGGACTTTGAGCTGGACGACTGATTTTGCCACACAAAAACCCCCGCTTTGCGGTCACACCGCAGAGCGGGGGTTTTCAGTTTGTGATTCCATGCAAGGCCGTCACTCGGCGTCGTTTTCCTTGCGGGGCCCCCGCAGCATAAACGCAGCCAGCTGCACAAAGCCCACGCCCAGGGCAGCCATTGCCACCACCTGGGCCAGACGCAGGATGGCCGGCACCATCTCTCCCACCAGCAGCGCCAGCACAAAGAGCCCTGCCGCGTACTCAAACCGGATGGCCGCTTTGGGCGGGCGGGGTGCCCCGCCCCGGGCCGTCCGGGTATCGGTTTCCAGGGCCACCCCGCTGGCATAGTAGGCGACACAGAAATACAGCAGGGCCGCCCCTGCCACCATGGGCATCTGGGCCAGGGCACCGCCGTCCAGAACCACCCCCAGGGCAAAGGCCACCGCCGCCGCCACCGCGGGCTTGGCGGCACGGCCGTATTCCGGGCGTACCTTGTGCAGCATGCCGCAGCCCACCGCCAGCAGCACCGAGGCCAGCGCATACAGCACGCAGCTTGCCGCGTCCCAGGGCAGGGCCAGACTGCCCAGCAGCCCGCACACACAGCCCGCCGCCAGCACCCGGCGAGCTTTCGGATTGGATTGTTCCATCTTCCTTGCACCTCACAGCCTTTTGGATATTTCCCCTATGATAACACAAAGCCCCTCTTCCGGCAAGACAAAGCCCCGGAGGAGCGATCGCTTTCTTGATCTATATCTATTTTTGGCGTTCAGCCGTCCCAAACCACCTTATGCAGGTCGCCGGTTGTGCAAATTGACCGGCCGTTGGTTTTATTTGTCCGCCCTTCTGCAACAGATTGTGTTTCCCCGCCTGCGATGGCGTCATTTTCGGGATTTCGACAGGATCGTGCCGTTCTTGACAAGTTTCCCCTGGCGCGTGCATAATAGAGTAGATTCAGTCTGCCCCAAATTCCGTGCAACCCGCTCCCAAAGGGGATGCGGGGGGATTTTTTTCATTTTTTTGCAAGAAGGAGCTGTCGCTGATGGTACATATTTTGACCAATTCGGTCTGTGATCTCACCCCGCAGCAGTTACAGGCGCTGGGGGTTACTGCCATACCGGACACCATTGCTTTCAGCCCCACTGAGCAGTACCGCAACAATCTGGAGATTGACCCGCCCACCCTGTACCGCCGCCTGGCCGGGTGCGAGGAACTGCCCAAAACAGCCCATCCCAACCTGGACCAGTTCATGCAGGCCTTCCGGGCGGCGGCCGCCGCCCCGGGCTGCACCGAACTGCTCTGCCTGAGCCTGACCAGCAAGATGTCCGGCTCCTGCAACACCGCCCGCAGCGCCGTCAAACTGCTGGAGGAACAGGGCTTTGCCACCCCGGTCACCGTCTACGATTCCCAGCAGGTCTCCTACGGGCTGGCGGTGCTGGTGCAGGAAGCCGCCCGCCTGGCGGCGGAAGGCCTGACCGCCGGGGAGATCGTGGAAAAGCTGGACGAGCTGCGCCCCCATGTGGGGGTCTATTTTGCCATGGAGTCCCTGGCCAACGCCCGCAAAGGCGGCCGGGCCGGGGCTATCCGTGTGCTGGCCGCCGACCTGCTCAAGGTCAAACCCATTCTGGTTTTCCGGGATGGGCTGGTCCGGGACATCGGCATCGTCCGGGGCTTTGACCGGGCGGTGGACCGGGTGGTGGACCTCTACCGGGACAGGGCGGTCTACGGCGGGGAGGTTTTTGTCTTTCACGCCGACCGTACCCGGCTGGCCCAGGAGGTGGCCGACCGGCTGCGGGCCATCGACCCGGACATCCGCATCACCATCGGCTGGGTGGGCGCCGTCATCGGCATTTATACCGGGGCGGGCTGCCTGGGCCTGGCCTTCCGCCAGAAATGACCGCCATCCGGCTGGCCTGCCTGGGGTTGGGCGCCCTGGCTTTCGGGCTGATGGCTCTTTCCGATTACGCCCAGGTCCTGCGCGGACGCCGTGGTGCCGGGGTACTGTTTCCGGCCGGTGGGGTCCTGCTGGTCCTGTCCACCCTTGTACTTGCAGCCGATGCCCTGCGGCGCTATACGCACGGCCTCCTCTCCCTTTTGTGGGGTGCCGGAGCGCTGCTCTTTCTGGCTCTGCTGCTTTATACCCTGTTTTTTGCCCTGCCGGCGGGCGGCAGCAGCGCCGCCACTGCCCGCAAAGATGAACTCCGCCCCCTGGTGGACACCGGCGTCTTTGCGCTGTGCCGCCACCCGGGGGTTTTGTTCCTGGGCGGGTTTTACGCCTGCCTGTGGGGGGCTCTGGGAGGCTGGGCCCTGGGCTGTGCCTTTGTGTTGTTTACCCTGCTGGACGCCCTGTATGCCGCCTGGCAGGGGGAGGTTGTTTTTCCCCGCAGTATCCGGGGTTATGCGGCCTACCGGGCCGCAACGCCCCGGTTCCTGCCCACCGCCTGCAGCCTGCGCCGCTGCCTGCAAACCCTGCGCATCCCGAAGTAAAATCCGGAAAAGAGATGTCCGCCATGACCTTTGAAGAAAAACTGAAGCACTGCCCGGCCGCCGAGGTCTGGCAGGAATACTGCGGGTTTCTGGACCTGAGTCTGCCGGAATATATGCAGATCCAGAAGCGTCTGGTCATGGAGCAGGTGGAACTGATGGCCGCCTGCCCCCTGGGCAAACGCCTGTTCAAAAACGGGGTTCCCCGCAATGTGGAGGAGTTCCGCACCCTGGTGCCCCTGACCAGATTCGAGGATTATGCCGATGTGCTGCTGCCCCAGCGGGAGGAGATGCTGCCCGCCAAGCCGGTGGTCTGGCTGCACACCACCTGGGAGGGCGGGGACTTTCCTTCCAAGCGTGCCCCTTATACCGAGAGCATGCTGGAAGCCTACACCCGCAACATCCTGGCAGCCATGATCCTGTCCACCAGCAAGGGCCGGGGCCAGTTCCACGTGCGCCCGGGGGCCCGGGTTCTGTACAGCCTGGCCCCCATGCCCTACGCCACCGGCATGTTTCCCGACCTGATCCGCCCGCAGATCCGTCTGCGGTTCATGCCCTCGGTGCGGGAAGCCCGCAAGATGAGCTTCGGCCAGCAGACCCGCCTGGGGTACAAGCTGGCGGTCAAGCACGGCATGAATCTGTTTTTCGGCATGAGCAGCGTATTGTACGGCGCCACCCGCAACCTGGACAGTCTGGCCGGGGGCGGCGGGGGCGGCGGACTGCGCCTTTTGTGGGGGATGAGTCCCCGCATGCTGGTGCGGTTGCTCTCCGCTTTGTACCGCTGCCGCCGGGACGGCACCCATCTGCGGCCCCGGGACCTGTTCAAGCTGGACGGGTTTGTCTGCGTGGGCACCGACACGGCCCTGTACAAGAATGAACTGGCCGACGCCTGGGGCATCCGTCCCCTGGAACTGGCCGGCGGCACCGAGCCTTCCTGCATGGGCACCGAGACCTGGAGCAAAAACGGGCTGGTCCTGTTTCCGGATGCCTGTTTCTATGAATTTATCCCCGAGTATGAATATATCCGGGAGCTGCAGGACCCCGGCTACACCCCGCGCACCTACCTGATGGACGAGCTGGTGGCGGGCCAGAAGTACGAGCTGGTCATCACGGTGCTCAAGGGCGGGGCCTTCCTGCGCTATCGGGTGGGGGACGTTTACCGCTGCCTGCGCCTGCGCAACCCGGAGGACCAGCTGGACCTGCCCCAGTTCGAGTATGTGGACCGCATCCCCACCGTCATCGACATTGCAGGTTTCACCCGGATCACCAAGCGGGAGATCGAAAAGGTCATCACCCTGTCCCGCCTGCCCATCCGGCACTGGTTTGCGGTGAAGGAATACGATGCCGACGGCCATTCCTATCTGGACCTGTACGTGGAGCTGGACTCGGACGATCCCGGTGCCGGGACTCTGACCAAACAGATCCTGCAGGAGCATCTCTCCCTTTACTTCCGGTCCTATGACGGGGATTACAAGGACCTCAAGCGGCTGCTGGGCATGGACCCGCTGCGGGTGAGCCTGCTGAAATCCGGTGTGGTGGACGCGTACACAGCCCGCACCGGGCACCGGGTCCCCCCGGTGGGCGCCCCCCGGGAGGTTGTGCTGGACATCCTGCACCTGCAGGATGCCGCCGGGGAAGGGGGTGTGGCCCCGTGAGCCTGAACGAACGGCTGTTCATCATTGTGCCTTTGCTCTCCCTGCTGTGCAACCTGTTTTTGTTTCTCACCGCCCTGAGCACCAAGAAAGACCGGCTGGTCTATGCCTTCATCGCTCTGCTGGGCGCTTTCACCATGTGGTCGGGCGGGTCCCTGTTCATGCGCCTGCAGCTGGCGCCGGGATACCCCTTCTGGTACATGGTCTCCATCACCGGCATCTTTCTGGTGCCCTACCTGGTGTATAATTTCACCTACCGCTTCACCGCCGCCAAAGCCCCCTTCTCCCATACGGTACAGGGTCTTATCTGGCTGGTGATCCTGCTGCTCAATGCAGGCAATGTCTTTATCACCGACCCCCACATGGTCACCGCAGGCCACGAAACCCGCTTTGAATACGGAGTCTCCCCCCTGGTGGCCATCCCCATCCTTATGGCGGTGTACACCCTGCTGGCCGCCTGGCGCCTGGCCTACAAGAGCTGCCAGGACGGCCGTTCGGATATCTCCCAGTTCCGGCCCATGCTGGTGGGCGTGGGGGTCATGTTCGCCTGCACCGTCTCGGCGGTGCTGCCCCAGATGGTCTCCCTGCCGGTGGACACCTTCTCCTGCATGGTCAACGCCTGCTGCCTGTACTACATGCTCTACCGGCGGCGGCTGGTGCCCCTGCGCAGCTTTGCTTCCAACGGTCCGGTATTTGCCATCGCCCTGATCTGCACCGGTGTGCTGCTGGTCAGCTGCTACCGGACGGCAGAAGCGTTTTACAACCGGTATTTCAGCAATTTCCTGCTCTACAAGACCATCGTCTTTGCCATGGCGGCCTCGGTGCTCACGGTATTGCTCTTCTGCATCGTCCGCCGGCTCATGACCGCCATCCTGCTCAAGGGCGCGGAACAGCAGAACGAGGAACTGCGCCGGTTCAGCACCGACGTGAACAAGACGCTGAACCTGAATGGTCTGCTGCAGCTCTACCGGGACTATCTGCAGCATTCCATGCCCGGATACACCGCCCGGGTCTTTGTGCTGGACGGTCGTACCGGCTGTTATGAGATGCGGGACGCCACCGAGATGTCGGTGGCCTGCCGGGACAGTTTTGCCGCCGACGATCCCCTCATGGCCTGGCTGATGGCCCGGGGCTGCTGCTCCCAGTATGCGGAATTCACCCGGTCCCGGTACTTCCGTGCCCTGTGGCAGAAGGAGAAGGACCGCCTGGATCAGATGCGGGTGGAACTGCTGCTGCCCATCGTGAGCGGCGAGGAAATGACCGCCGTGACTTTGTTTTCCCGCCAGGACAACGCTGCCCGCCGGGCTCTGTCCCAGGACCGGCTGCGCATGCTGGATTCGGTGGCGGCGGTGCTGGCCATTGCCCTGAACAATGCCTCCCTGTATGAGGCTCTGCGCAAGAAGGCCCAGTACGACCCTCTCACCGGCCTGTACAACCGCAGCTATTTCCAGGAAGTGCTGCAAAATGACTTTGCCCTGGCCCGGCAGGGGCAGCTTTCGGTGCTGATCATCAGCTTTGATGATTTCCGTCTGTACAATGAACTGTACGGCGCCGCCGAGGGCGACCGTATCCTCAAACGGTTTGCGGACGCCTTGCGGGTGCTGGTGGGCAGCCGGGGCACCGTGGCCCGGTACAGCGGCAAGGAATTTGTGGTCAGCTTCCCCTTCTGCCCGCCGGACACCCCCGCCGACTGCGCCGAACAGGCCCGCCGGTGGCTGGAGCGGGAGATGGCAGGCACCGGACAGGTCACCCGCCGGTTCCTGACCTTCTCCGCCGGGATCAGCAGCTACCCCACCTGCGCCCGCAGTGTGGAGGAACTGCTGACCTACGCGGGCATGGCCGTTTACTCGGCCAAGAACAGCGGCAAAAACCGGGTCTGCCTGTACAGTCCCGAGCCGGAGGACAAGCGCATTGCCAAGAGCTACGCCTCCAAGCGGGCGCTGGCGGACAGCTGCTCCTCCACCATCTTTGCCCTGACCGCCGCCATCGACGCCAAGGACCATTACACCTTCAGCCATTCCCAGCATGTGGCGGAGTATGCCGCCGCTCTGGCCCTGGCCGCCGGGCTGGACGCCGAACACATCGAAATCGTCCGGCAGGCCGGGCTGTTGCATGACATCGGCAAGATCGGCACACCGGAGGCCATCCTGTCCAAAACCGGCCGCCTGACCGCCGAAGAATACGATGTGATCAAGCAGCATGTGGAGGACTCCACCTCCATGATCCGGTATCTGCCCTCCATGGATTATGTCATTCCCTCGGTGCTGGGCCACCACGAGCGCTGGGACGGCCGGGGGTATCCCCGGGGACTGGCCGGGGAGCAGATCCCCATCGGGGCCCGCTGCCTGTGCCTGGCGGATTCCTTTGACGCCATGGTCTCCCGCCGCAGCTACAAGGATGCCCTCAGTGTGGAGGAAGCCCTGCAGGAGATCCAGGACAATCTGGGTTCCCAGTTTGATCCCCGCCTGGGCAAGCTGTTCATCCAGCTGGTGCGGGACCGCAAGATTCAGGTACACACCGACCCCACCCCCAACCTTTCCCGCTGATCACCAAAAAAGGACCGCCGCCCCGGATGAAGGGACAGCGGTCCTTTTTGATGATATGGAAACTCAGCGGGCGGTACGGCCCAGCAGCGCCGCGCCGATGACCCCGGCCCGGTAACCCAGGGTGCAGGTGGTGATGGCAGTCTTTTTGTGGGCGTGGGCAGCCCCAAAGACCATGGGCTCCACCTTGGCCCGCAGGGGGACCAGCAGGGCCTCGCCCTGGTTGGCGATGCCGCCGGACAACCCCACCACCTGGGGGAAGAAGATGTTGATGAGGTTGGCCACCCCGGCGGCCAGGTACCCGATGTAGGTGTCCACCACCTGGGCGGCCACCGGGTCCCCGGCGTCCCGGGCGTCAAAGACGGTGCGGCCGGTGACCTCTTCCAGGGTGGGAGCCAGCTTCCACAGCCCGCTTTCGGGATGGGCCTGCATGGCCTCCCGGGTCTGGCGGATCAGGGCGGTGGCGCTGGCGAAGGCCTCAAAGCAGCCCCGGCGTCCGCAGGTGCACAGAGGGGCGTCGGCACTGCCGTCGATGGCCATGTGGCCGGGCTCGGCGGCGGCGCCGGTGTAGCCGGTGAGCAGCTTGCCGTCCAGCACCACACCGCCGCCCACGCCGGTGCCCAGGGTGATGATCACCGCACTCTGGGCACCCTTGGCACAGCCGGCCAGGGCTTCGCCCAGGGCGGCGGCGTTGGCGTCGTTGGCCAGGCGCACCGGCATGCCCAGGGCCTTGTGCAGGTAATCCCCCATGGCAAAGTCCGCCCAGTCCAGATTGTTGGAGTACAGCACCATACCGGTGGCGTCATCCACCGTGCCGGGGCAGCCCACACCCACGCAGGCCACATCGGCGGTGCCCAGCTTTTCTTCCTTCATCAGTTCCCGGCACAAATCGGCAATGTCATCACACACCGCTTCCGCCGGGCGGGGCAGGCGGGTGGGGCGGCTGCCCTCCCGCAGGATGTGCCCGTCCTCCTCTACCAGAGCGGCTTTGATGTTGGTGCCGCCCAGATCCACGCCAAGATAGATCATCTGTATTCCTCCTGTTTCTGTGCCCCGGCCCACAGCCGCAGCCTTGTTCTTGCTTTTATTGTACCATCTTTGCAGCGGCTGGCAAGCCCCCGGACACGGAAAAAGGCCCCTCCGCCGCGGGGTGGGCGAAAGGGGCCGGGGGAAAGTTTCGGATACAGGGTTCAGCTTTCCTTTTTGGCAGGGTTGTGGGCATGGCTGAACCGGCGCAGACCGGTGCGGTCCAACGCCACCATGAAGGCGGGGATGAACACCAGCTGCAGGATGATGCCGGGGATGGCGTTGGTGAAGGCACCGGCCAGAAAGGCAGCCCAGGTAAAGGCGGAACCGCCCAGGCCCAGCAGCAGCACTTCGGCCAGACCCCAGACCAGACGGCCGCCCAGCATGGCGCCGATCAGGCAGACATACAGGGCCTTGACGCACTTCCAGCGGGAATGGGCGTACAGCCAGCCGGCCAGGATGCCGTAGGCGGCCAGCTCAAAGGCCATGGCAGCGCCGGTGGGGTAGATGGGGGGCATGCCGAAGAGCAGATAGCGCAGCAGGGGCAGCACAAAGCCCACCAGACCGCCGTACTGCCAGCCGCAGATCAGCCCGCAGAGCAGCACCGGCAGGTGCATGGGCAGCAGCATGCTGCCGATCTGGGGGATCTGCCCGGTCAGGAAGGGCAGCACCAGACCGATGGCCATGAACATGGCGGCCAGGGCCAGGTTCTGTACCCGGGAATTCTGGTTCTTGTTTTCCATAAAACGGGATTCTCCTTTGCAAAAGGTTGTGGTCCGCAATGCGGTCTTTTTGAGAAATATGATATCACATTGTGACCGGGCCTTGCAATATCAAATCAGGGTAACTTTTGATACTCATCCTCGTCCACCGGCTCGCACCACTCGTTGGAGGTCTCCTCCCCGGGCACCTCGACGGCCAGATGCTGGAAGGCGCTGTCCTTGGCGGCGCCGTGCCAGTGCTTGACCTCCGGCGGGATGTTCACCACGTCACCGGGGTGCAGTTCCCGGGCGGGCTGGCCCCATTCCTGGTAGTAGCCCCGGCCGGCGGTGACCAGCAAAATCTGCCCGCCGCCCTGCTTGGCGTGGTGGATGTGCCAGTGGTTGCGGCAGCCCGGCTCAAAGCTCACGTTGGCAATGCCCACCTGAGCGGTGGACAGGCCCTGCAGCCAGCTCTGGCCGTCAAAATACTGGGCGTAGGCATCGTTGGGCTGCCCTACGGGGAAAATGCTGGTCTCTTTCAGTTCCTTCCAATCCATATGTGGGACCTCCTGTTGTTCTGGCTTTTTCTTTATTGTACTCCCCCGCCCCTTGACAGGGAAGTGCCGGTTTTGTACCATAGTATCAACCAAAAGTTTCTACCGGCAGGAGGTGCCGTCCATGTACAATCCCCAGCTCACCGTCTTTGTCCGGGTGGCGGATCTGGGCAGCTTCAACAAGGCGGCGGAAAGCCTGTTCATCTCCCCCACCGCCGTGATGAAGCAGGTCAACGCCCTGGAAAAGCATCTGGACCTGACCCTGTTTGCCCGGGGACGGCGGGGGGTGACCCTGACCCCGGAAGGCCAGGTCATCTACCGGTACGCCCGGCAGATCTTCGAGCTGTCGGCCAAAGCGGTGCAGGAAGCCCGGGCGGCGGCGGATTTTGCGGCCACCACCTTCTGTGTGGGCACCTCCATCCTCAACCCCTGCAAGCCCTTCATGGACCTGTGGGACAAGCTGGCCGGGCAGTTCCCCGGGTATCAGCTGCACATTGTCCCCTTTGAGGACGACCACCAGGGCATCCTCAACGAGATCGGGGCCCTGGGAGTCAAGTTCGACTTTCTCATCGGGGCCTGTGATTCCCGCCAGTGGCTGGACCGGTGCCGGTTCCTGCCGTTGGGGCAGTACCACCACTGTGTGGCGGTGCCCCGGGACCATCCTCTGGCCCGGCTGCCCCGGCTGCGCCTCCAGGACCTGTACGGCCAGACCCTGATGATGGTCAAACGGGGGGATTCCCCCTCGGTGGACCGGGTGCGGGCGGAGGTGGAGCGCCACCCGGCCATCCGCATTGAGGACACCCCCCAGTTTTACGATCTGGAGGTGTTCAACCGCTGCGCCCAGACCCGCCAGCCCCTGCTGACCCTGGACTGCTGGGCGGACGTCCACCCTTCCCTGGTAACTCTGCCGGTGGACTGGGATTTTCCCATCCCCTACGGCCTTTTATACCAGCTGGACCCCATCCCGGACGTGGCCCGGTTCGTGGCGCTGGCCGAAGCCCTGGTCCATCCCCAATGACACAAACGCAAAAGGAGCCGTCCCGGCACAGGGCGGCTCCTTTGTTTTGTTGTTCATTCCACCCCGAAGGTGAAATCCTTCAGGTAGACGGCCGCACTGCGGCTCATCTCCTTGCTGAAATCGCTGTTGTACTTGAAGGCGCAGAAGGGCGGGATCTTGGTATCAAAGTCATACTCGCCCCCGGCCCGGGCGGCAAAGTCGGCCCGCAGCTCCTCCTCGGTGCGGTCCCGGTAGACGTTCTCGCACACGATGGCTTCCCGGGGGAAGCGGGTGGGCTTGACCAGGTCCTTCTGCTGCTGGGTGGGGCGGCCGAAGATCAGCATGGCTGCGGGCACCACATGGGCCGGCAGATGCAGGGCTTCGCGCATGGCCTCGCAGTTTTCCAGCACATCCCCGATGTAGCAGCTGCCGATGCCCAGGCTCTCGGCGGCGGTCACGGCGTTCTGGGCCGCGATGCAGCTGTCCGCCACGGCCAGCAGCAGGTCCCCGGGGCCGGGGTCCCGGATCTCCTGTCCCGCCGCCCGGAACACCCGGGGCCAGCGGCGGCAGTCCGCCAGAAACACCAGGCAGAAAGGCGCCTTGGTGATCATGGGCTGGTGGTCGCACAGATCGGCCAGGGTCTGGCGCAGGGCGGGGTCGGTGATGTTCAGGATGGTGTACAGCTGCTGGTTGCCGGCGGTAGGCGCCTGGAAAGCGGCTTCCAGAATGGCGTCCTGCTCCTCCGGGGTCACCGGTTCGTCGGTGAAGGCCCGCACCGACTTGCGGGCATACAGTTCCCGCAGGGTCTGGTTGTCGGTCATGCTCACACCTTCTTCAGCACATAGTCCTGGGTGCCCAGGCCGATCTTCTCGGCATGGTCCAGGCATTCCCGCCAGGTGGCGGCGGGGGTCACGTCGATGAAGTTGTCGCCGCAGCAGCTGAAATTCTTGTCCGCCCGGTGCTCGGCCAGCAGGCTGTTGGGCAGGGGCTGGGCGGCCAGCACGGCGTCAGCGCAGGCGCGGTCCAGAGCCACCGGGTCAAAGCTGGCATACATGCCGATGTCCGGCACGATGGGGGCGTCGTTCTCCCCGTGGCAGTCGCAGAAGGGGGACACATCCATCACCAGGCTGATGTGGAAGTTGGGGCGCCCGTGGCAGACAGCCATGGCGTACTCGGCCATCTTGCAGTCCAGCAGGGCGTTGGCGTTGTCGTCGGGGGCGTAGATGGCGTCAAAGTTGCACCGGCCGATGCACCGGCCGCAGCCCTTGCACAGATCCTGGTCGATGACCGCCTTGCCGGTGTCGTAGTGGATGGCGTCGGAGCCGCACTCCTTGGCGCACTGCTGGCAGTTGCGGCACAGGCCCGGCTGCACCACCGGCTTGCCGGACTTGTGCTGTTCCATCTTGCCGGCGCGGGAGCCACAGCCCATGCCCAGATTCTTCAGCGCGCCGCCGAAGCCGGTGGATTCGTGGCCCTTGAAGTGGTTCAGGGAGATGACGATGTCCGCGTCCATGATGGCCCGGCCGATCTTGGCGGTGGGACAGTACTCGGCGTTGGGCACCGGCACCTCGATGTCATCGGTGCCCCGCAGGCCGTCGGCAATGATGACCTGGCAGCCGGTGGTCATGGGCCAGAAGCCGTTCTCCTGGGCGGCGCCCAGATGTTCCAGGGCGTTCTTGCGGCGGCCCGGGTAGAGGGTGTTGCAGTCGGTGAGGAAGGGCAGGCCGCCCTGGGCTTTCACCACGTCCGCCACCGTCTTGGCAAAGTTAGGACGCAGGAAGGCCAGGTTGCCCGGCTCCCCGAAGTGGATCTTGATGGCCACGAACTTGCCGTCCATGTCGATCTGGCCGATGCCGGCGGCCTTGATGAGTTTTTCCAGCTTTTCCTGCAGGTTGGTGCCCGCATGCACCCGGAAGTCGGTATAATACACGGTTGCTTTTTCCATGAATAACACAGCCTTTCCCAATATGGTTTCCGAATCATGGGCCAATCCCCCACGATGGTATTATAAAACTGATGTTTCTATTTTGCAAATTTCTGGAATTTCACATTTTAACGCGTGACAGACCGCGGCGGGTATGGTATACTAAAGGATACAATTTGATTACAAATGCCGGGCACGGCGGGAGAATTCTTCCGCCGCGCTTACTTTGAGCCTTGGAGGTGCTTTTCCACGATACTCACAAGCAAAGGTCTGCGCCGGGCCCTGGCGGGCTGCGCAGCGGCCTGCCTGCTGGCCGTGGGATTTCCCGCCCCGGCCCTGGCAGCCGACGACTTCGATACCACCCTGGACCAGCTCAGCGAGCTGCAGTCCCTGGCCCAGAGCTATGCGGACAAGCAGGGGGGCGACACCGACCCCATCGAGCTGATGCTGGCCTACACCCGCATGGGCGCTTATAACGACACCGTCTGGCAGCTGACCGCCGGGTCCAAGGACCCGGATTTCGAGACTTACGTGCTGGACCAGAACGGGGATCTGGCCGACCTCATGGGCATGGGCACCATCAGCCTGCCCAACGGGGAGTCCATCGACTTCGGCCACCTGCTGGCCTCCATCAACCTGGTGTATCGGGGCGTACCCATCACCGGCAGCTGGGGCGGTGACTGTATGGAGCTGGCCCAGCAGTTCAGCGGGCAGGCCTCCGACGTGGACGGCTACATCTCCCTGATGCAGGACTCCTTCAACTCGGAAGGGGACGACAGCACCTTCGGTGCGGCGGACCTGCGGGCAGACCTGGACTCCATCAACATCGGCTCCCAGCTCACGGCGGACACCAACCTGGCCGACCTCATGCGCACCTACTATTCCGACCTGACCGACTATGACCGGGCCTATCAGTTCACCGCCCTGAGCTTCGGCAGCGTGAACACCGGCAACACCTCCAATTTCCGGGAGACGGTGTACACCACCCTGACTTCCGATGCCGGCATGCAGCTGCTTCTCTACCTCAAGGGGATGTGGACCTCCGACGGCTGGACCATCAACAGCGACGCCCAGCCCGCCCTGCAGGGTGCCGCCTACGTCTTTGCAGATTACCTGTCCTCCGCCGTTAACGGGGAGCAGGTCAAGTCCGACGGCAACGCCCTCAAGGCCATGTCCGGGCAGTCTCTGTCCGACGCCCTCAACGCCCTGGGCGAAAGTGACGCCGCCAGCGCCGCCCTAGCAGCCCTGGGCAGCGCCTCCGATGCCGCCAACGCCTCCTCCGGCGCCGTGTCCGACGCCCTGGATGAGGCCACCGCCACCATCAAATCCGGCTTCAACGCCCAGGTGTTCCAGCTGGTACTGCTGGTCATTGCGGCGGCCGCCCTCTTTGGCATGATCGTTTTCCTGGCCCTCATGTCCCGGCAGGTGCGCCCCCGCTCCCGTCGCCGCCGTTAAGTCCATCACACAACAAACCCGCCCTGCCCAACGGCAGAGCGGGTTTTTCCGTATTCTTTTATTGTTCTGTTCAGGCGGCTGCCGGTGCAGCGGGGGCCTTGAGCACAAAGGTCTGTACCAGCCAGATCACCAGCACCACCACGCCCAGGGCGATGCGGTACCACCCAAAGACGGTGAAGGTGTGGCGCTTGACGTAGTCCATCAAAAAGCGGATGGCCAGCATGGACACCAGGAAGGCCACCACGCAGCCCACCAGCAGCACAAGGACTTCGGTGCCGGTGAGGGTGTTGCCGTCCAGGAAGAATTTGACCAGCTTCAGGGCACTGGCCCCGGCCATGACCGGGATGGCCAGGAAGAAGGTGAACTGGGAGGCGCAGGGCCGGGACAGGCCGCACAACATGCCGCCCAGGATGGTGGCGCCGCTGCGGGAGGTACCGGGGATCATGGCCAGCACCTGCCAGGCACCCACCTGGAATGCCTGCTTGTAGCCGATGTGGCTGAGCTTGGTGGTGCGGGGCGGGCGGGGGCGGCGCTCAATGAGGATGAAGGCCACGCCGTATAGGATCAGCATGGCCGCCACCGTAATGCTGTTGTACAGGTGGGCGTCCAGCCAGTCATCCAGCAGGAAGCCCAGCACCGCCGCAGGCAGGCAGGCCACGATGATCTTGTACCACAGCCGCATCACCGGCCAGCGGAAATGCCGGCCGAACCCGCTGTCCCGGCCGTTGTCCCGGCAGAAGGGCCACAGCTTTTTGAAGTAGAGCACCAGCACCGCCAGGATGGCCCCCAGCTGGATGACCACCCGGAACATCTCCATAAAGGCGTCGCTGAGCTGGAATTTCAGCACCTGTTCGGCCAGGATCATATGGCCGGTACTGGATACGGGCAGCCATTCGGTCACGCCCTCAATGACGCCGTAAACCACGGCTTTCAAGATTTCCATCAGTATATCCATTGTTATGTCCCCCTGTTGTATCCCCTATCATACCATATTTTTATGCGTTTGGCACCCTGTTTTTCCACCTTTTACAAATCCGGCCCCGATTGACAGCCGCGGTATAATGAACACATAAGGATTCTCAGAGGTGGAAAGTATGTACAAGACCGTGATCTTTGATCTGGACGGCACTTTGCTCAACACGCTGGACGACCTGGCGGACGCCGGCAACCGGCTGTGCGCCCATCAGGGCTGGGAGCAGCATCCCGTGGACGCCTACCGCTATTTTGTGGGCAACGGCATCCCCAAACTCATCGAACGCCTGGCCCCGCCGGAACAGCGCACGCCGGAGATCCTGGCCGCGGCGCTGGACTGGTTCAAGGCCGACTACGGCGCCCACATGCGGGACAAAACCGCCCCTTACCCCGGCATCGAGGTCATGCTGCGGCATCTGCATGCCGCCGGGGTGCAGATGGCGGTGTTCTCCAACAAGGCGGACGCCCTGGCCCAGGCGGTGGTGGCGGACTACTTCGACACCTCTCTCTTTGCGGTGGTGCGGGGCCAGCGGCCCGAAGTGCCCACCAAGCCCGCGCCGGAAGGCACCAGAGCCCTGCTGGCCTTTCTGAAGGCCGACCCGGCCGAAACCCTCTATGTGGGGGACAGCAACGTGGATATGCAGACGGCAGGCAATGCGGACCTGGACGGCTGCGGGGTGCTGTGGGGCTTCCGCACCAGGGAGGAACTGGAACAGGCGGGCGCCACCTATCTGGCCGCCGACGCCGAAGAACTGGAACAGATCGTGCTGGGCCATCCCGGCCGCTGAGTAACCGAAAGGGGTATCGTTTGTATGATCGCACAACACTATGTGGATATGCTGGGCGGCAAGTCGATCATCCGGCAGCTGGCCGAATGGAGCACCGCCCGGGGCAAGGAGATCGGGTACGAGAACGTGTTTGACTATTCTCTGGGCAATCCCAGCGTTCCCTGCCCGCCCAGATTCACCCAGACCATGCTGCATCTGCTGCAGACCTGTGACCCGGTGACCCTGCACGGCTACAGCCCCACCCTGACCATCCCCTCGGTGCGGGCCGCCGTGGCCGAAAACCTGCGTCACCGCTTCGGGGTGCCCTACACCGCCGACCACATCTTCATGACCACCGGCGCTGCCGGCGCCCTGGCCCACGCCCTGCGCTGCGTGGGGGTGCCGGGGCAGAACATCATCACTTTTGCCCCCTTCTTTTCGGAGTACATCCCCTATGTGGAGGGCGCGGGCATGACCCTGCGGGTGGTGCCGCCCCGGGTGCAGGATTTCCAGATCGACTTTGACGGCCTGGAAGCCCTGTTGGACAAAGACACCGCCGCGGTGCTCATCAACACCCCCAACAACCCCTCCGGCGTGGCCTACAGCCCCGAGACCCTGAAAGCCCTGGGCGACTGCCTGCAGGCGGCCTCCGCCAAGTTCGGGCATCACATCTTCCTGATTTCCGACGAACCCTACCGGGAGATCGTCTTCGGCGGCGCTGCCCAGCAGCACCCCGCCGCTTATTATGCGGACACCCTGACCTGCTACTCCTTCAGCAAGAGCCTGTCCCTGCCCGGCGAGCGCATCGGCTATGTGGCCGCCAACCCCGCCTGCGAGAAGGCCGAGCTCATTGTGCCCATGTGCGGCCAGATCAGCCGTGGCACCGGCCACAACTGCCCGGCCAGCCTGATCCAGCTGGCAGTGGCCGAATGTCTGGACGTGACCAGCGATCTTTCGGTGTACGAGCGCAACATGGAGCTGATCTACGCCGAGCTGGTGCGGTTGAGCTTCACGGTGCTCAAGCCGGGCGGCACCTTCTACATCTTCCCCAAGGCCCTGGAGGAGGACGCCACTGCCTTCTGCCGCAAAGCCCAGGAGTACGACCTGGCCCTGGTTCCCGGCGACGGCTTCGGCTGCCCGGGATATTTCCGCATGGCCTACTGCATCGAGACCGAGAAGGTGGAACGCAGCTTTGAGGCGCTGCGCCGCTTTGTGCGGGACTGCTACGGCCGATAAAGGTAAATAGTGGCAGCGCCCCTCCGGGGAACCGCTGCCGGATATACTGATACAGGAGCCCTGTGCTCCCGTATGCACATTCTGGAAGGGGAGTTATCCATGCCCACACCCAACCGACCCGACAACCGTTCCCGCCGGGCTGCGTCCCCCCAGGGGCGTCCGGCCGGAAATGCCCGGAGCCGGGCAGCCGCCCGCCGTCGGGCGACCAAACGCCGTCAGGCCCTTGTCCGGCTCATCGCCTGCTGTGCGGTGGTCCTACTGGTCTGCCTGGGCGCCGGTTTTCTGTTGACCCGACCCAAACCGGAGACCGCCCCCGCCGGGGACACCACCTCCGACGCCGTAGCGGCAGCCGGGACCGACACCGAACAGCCGGTGGCCGAACCCACCCCGGACCCGGCCCAGGCCCGCATCGACGAAGCCACCGCCACTGCCTCGGCCAACACCACCGGCACGGCGCCGGTGGTCACCGACCCGGACACCTGGAACCAGCGGGGCAAGGAGCTGATGGACCGGCTCAGTTCCGACGAATTTTATGTGAATGAAGGCATCGATGTCACCGAGAAGGAAGGCTTTCCCTATCTGATTGCGGTGAACCGGGCGGCCTCCACCGTCACCGTCTACACCCTGGACGAGGAAGGCCGCTATACCGTGCCCTACGCAGCCATGGTGTGTTCCGGCGGTTCGGACACGCCTCTGGGCTTTTTTGCCACCCCGGTGAACTATCCCTGGCGTCTGCTCAGCGGGCCCTGTTACGGCCAGTATGCCACCCGCATCTGGGACGCCTACCTCTTCCACAGCGTACCCTATTACAGCCAGCACAAGGATGACCTGGAATACGACGAGTACAACCAGTTGGGCACCCCCGCTTCCCTGGGCTGCATCCGGCTGGCCGTGGCGGACGTGAAGTGGATCTATGACAACTGCGACCTGGGCACCCGGGTCATCATCTACGACGACGAAAATGATCCCGGCCCCATGGGCAAACCGGGCACCATCTATATCGACCCCAGCGACGAGACCCTGCGGGGCTGGGACCCCACCGATCCCGACCCGGAGAATCCCTGGGATGACAAGTACCTGAGCGGTACCACCATCCGCAGCCAGGCCGCCTGGGACGAATGGAACGCCGCCCAGGCCGACGGCCGCTGGTCCTCCAGCCTGACCCCCACCGACCTGCAGGGCTACAGCACCGATTCCAGCATCGAAGGCACCCGCGGATAACTTTCACAAGAACAAACAAAAAGCAGACAGCTTTTTCAGGCTGTCTGCTTTTTGTTTTGTATTGGTTTTCCTGTTGTTTCTTGGCGGACGGCAGACTGCCGGAGACTTTTTCCTTTTTGGTGACAAAAAGGAAGGACACTCTGGCAGGCAGCCGTCTGCCTAATACGCCACATTTTTCCCTGTTAAGTAGAGAAGGAGGAAGGAGTTACTCCATCGCCTTCCCCACAGCCTCCATGGCCGCCCGCAGCTCCCGGGCGTCGGGCTGGCCGGGGGCGCTGGCGGCGCCGCCCACGGCGCCGAAGCTGGCACACACCCCGAATGCACCCCCACACAGCCGGGTCACCGCCCCCATGGCCCCCATGGCCATGGTGATAAGAGGTGTCTCCGGCCGCCGGGCCGCGGCCTGGGCGGTGGCCTGCAGCAGCCGGGCCGCATCCGCCCTGTCCCGGGGCATCACCGCCAGCTTGGCCACGTCCGTCCCCGCGTCCGCCATGGACACCAGCAGGTCGGTCATGGCGCCGGTCACCGGCGTCTTTTCAAAATCGTGGCAGCTGAACACCACCGCCGCCCCCGCCTGATGGGCGGCCCCTAGCAGGGACCCCCGCAGGGCATCCCCCACCGAGAACTCCACATCCAGCAAATCAAACCCGCCGGGGGCTTCCTCACAGAGTCCTTCCAGCAGGGCGGCGTACTCTTCCGGGGTCAGGTCCGCCGGGCCGCCCTCCCGGGCGGTGCGCACCGTGGCCAGGATGGCCCGTTTGGGCGCCGCCTTGCGCACCGTGGCCAGGGCTTCGGCCGCCGTCCGGGGCGTCAGGGTTTTCAGGGCATCCAGCCGCACCTCCAACAGGTCCGCCGCCTCTGCCGCCTGCACCGCCAGCCCGGCCAGTTCCGCCGGGCTCGCCGCCGTCAGGGGCACAATGACCTTGCAGGTCTCCGCCGTTGCCCGGGCCGGTGCCGAAAGCACCGTGCCCCACACCGTCACATCCGCCATGATTTTGCCTCCTTCAGGACTTCTTGCGCCGCAGGCGCCCGGTCACCATGCCCAGAAGCTTCTGGGCCATGCTGTACACTTCCCGGAAATTCAGCCCGCAGACCACCATGGTCAGGATGGTCACCGGGGCCACCCAGTTCTCCACATAGAACAGCACCCAGATCTCCACCAGGATCAGCCCCAGGTTGAGCAGCATCCACTGGGGATGGAAGTCGATATACAACAGCCCCCTTGTGGAATAGGCCCGCAGCAAAAACACCAGCAGCAAAGACAGGAAGCTGGCCGAAGTGGCCCCCACCGGTCCCAGCCACAGGATAAAGATATAGTTCAGCACCAGGTTGAGCAGAGCCCCCGCCAGCATGGTATACAAGGAACCGGAAGATTTTTTGTACACAACGTACACGCTGTTCAGGAAGTTGTTCAGGCAGGTGCACATGGACGCCAGTACCAGGAAGGGAACAAACTGCCAGGCGTCGTAGTAGTCCGCCCGGAACAGGTGCATCATGGGCTGGCACAGCCAGATGATGCCCGCTGCGCAGCAGAAGAGCACGCTGGCATACACCCGGAACACCTTGCTGAAGAAGGCTTCCCTGTCCTCCTCCACCGTCACGGCGGAGAGCTGCCAGGCCTCGTAGAAGAACTGTCCCACAAAGGTGATGATCTGGGGCAGATAGTACCCGGTGCTGAGCAGGCCCACCCAGGCTTCGCTGCTGCGGTCCTCGTAGCCGCCGCACATGGCCTGGACGTAGAACTGGTCGGAGGCGTTGATGATCCAGAAGCTGATGGACGCCGGGATCATGGGCACACAGTAGCGTAGCATCTCCTTCCAGAGGGAGAGGCTGAACTTGTGCAGGTCAAAGTAATGGCGGCATCCCCCGGCCAGGAACACGAAGATGGCCGAGCACATGTCCGAGCAGAAGAGGGCCAGCAGATAGCCGGTGGCTCCCATGTTCAGCACGCTGAGGAAGAGGAAATAGAACCCCAGCAGGGTCAGGGTGGTGAGCACACCGTCGATGGCCACCAGCCGGTTGCACATGCGGGACCGGATGAACTGGGTGCAAAGGGTGCGCAGGCAGCTGGCCAGCACGCACATATACAAAAGCACCAGGTAGGATGCCGCGTTGGGGATCATCCGCACCAGAGGCCAGAAGAGCACCATCAGGGCAAACCCGGCCAGGATGGTGGCCAGGCCGTTCATAAAGACGCTGGATTTGTCCTTGGTCTTGTCCAGGCCGAAGCGGATAACCGCATAGCTGACCCCCAGGCTGACCACCGGGATCAGCAGGTTGGTCACGCTCTGCATGAGCTTGATGACGCCCATGACGTCGGGGCTTTCCAGGGCGTAGGTCAGGTAGGGCTGGATGAACAGACTGACCAGCTTGGAGCTGAAGTTGGAGATGGCAAACAGCAGTGTGTTGCTCACCAGCATGGAATACTTTTTGTTGTCAGACAAAGGGCGGGCCTCCCTGCTTTTTAGGATTGGGTCATTCTATGCCGGACCGGGGCACCGGGGTGCGCAGCAGGGCGCGGCGGGCCTTGTAGTCGGGCAGTACCCGGCCCACAGCGGCCCAGAAGGCCGGGCTGTGGTCGGGGTGGGCAAAGTGGCAGAACTCATGTACCACCACATATTCCTGGGCGGCGGCGGGCATGGTGCACAGCCGCAGCGAAAAGGCCAGGGTCCCGGTGCGCAGGCTGCAGGACCCCCACCGGGTGTGCATGTCCCGCACCGCCACCTTGGGCATCCGGCCCCCGGGGCAGGTGGCGGCAAACACCGGGTAGTAGGCCCGGCACCAGGCCCGCATCCGGGCCAGGGCTTCGGCTTTGGAGGGCAGGGGCGTCCGTTCTTCCTGTTCCCGGCGCAGGGACGCCCGCTGCCGGGCCTGCCGGACCCAGTCGGCCCGGGAGGCCACAAAGGCATCCACCGCCGAAACCGGCACCCAACTGGCCGCCGACACGGCCACGCTGCCGTCCGGCCGTACCCGCAGATTCATGTTCCGCACCCGCCGCCGGGTCAGGGTATACTCCACCCCGCCGGCGCTGCGCCGGGTGGTTTTGCCTTGGGCCATGGCCGCCGCCCCCTTTCGACCCCGTTCTTCTTTGCCTATTGTACACGTTTTGCCAAGCAAAGGCAAATCCTTCCCCTTTCTTCCGGTGCAGCGTTTCTTATGGTATAATGATGGGCAGAATTCCGGCGGTTCATCAGCCGCCGTCCCCCCCAACCAAGGAGAAATCGCATGTCTGTTGAGATTCTGGACAACGGTACCCGGGTGCACACCGCCCCCGGGGCCACCTTCGGCTCCGACGCTTTGCTGCTGGCCCGGTTTGCCCCGCCCCGCCCGACCGGGCGTGCCCTGGACCTGTGCAGCGGGTGCGGCATTGTGGCTTTGTGCTGGCACGACATGGGCCACCGGGGCCCCTGTACCGCCCTGGAGCTGGATGCGGCCGCCTCGGCCCTGTGCGCCGCCTCGGTGGCGGAAAACGGTCCCGACGCCGCCCACATCGCCCCGGTGTGCGGGGACCTGCGGCAGTTCTGTCTGGCAGGCCCGGAGCGGGAACAGTTTGATCTGGTGGCCTGCAACCCGCCCTATTTCCACGGGGGCATCCGCAGCGCCACCCCCCGCCGGGCGGAAGCCCGGCATGACGACAGCTGCACCCTGGCCGACCTGGCCGCCTGCGCCGCCCGGGCGTTGCGCTACGGAGGGACCCTGGCCCTGTGCCAGCGCCCCGAGCGGCTGGCCGAGGTCTGCGCGGTGCTGTGCGCCGCCGGGCTGGAGCCCAAACGGCTGGCTTTTGTCAAGAACCGGACCGGGGACCGTCCCTGGCTGTTTCTGCTCCAGGCCCGCAAGGGAGGCAAGCCGGGGCTGGAGGTCCTGCCCGACGTGCTCATCTCGGAGGGCAGCGCCCAATACGGAACCTCGCAGGCCGGGAACATCTCCCACTCCTGAAAATTTACATGTTCCAGCCGGGGAAAGGGGTTCTCACCAGCTCCCGGCTATGGTATGATAGGTTTATATCTATTTTTCGACATCTGCCGCTGCGGCGGCTCTTTTGCCCGAAAGGAGGCGTCCCGTGGCAGCGATCATCCGCACCGAGAAGCTGCGCAAGGTCTACGCCGTCGGCAAGGAGAGGGTCATTGCCCTCAACGACGTGGACCTCAACATTGAAAAAGGGGAATTCTGCTGCATTGTGGGCCAGTCCGGCAGCGGCAAATCCACCCTGCTGAACCAGCTGGCCGGACTGGAAAAGCCCACCAAAGGGCGGGTATTCATCGGCAAGCACGAGATCAGCGCCATGACCGAGGACCAGCTGGCCAAGTTCCGCCAGCAGCACCTGGGCTTC
Source organism: uncultured Gemmiger sp. (assembly GCA_944382785.1). GTDB lineage: Bacteria > Bacillota > Clostridia > Oscillospirales > Ruminococcaceae > Gemmiger. The sequence continues at coordinate 28,793 of CALWNO010000007.1, forward strand.
ATCTTCCAGAGCTACAACCTGCTGCCCAGCATGACGGCGGCGGAGAACGTGGCCCTGCCCCTGATGTTCAAGGGCATCCCGCCCAAGGAACGGCTGGCCATGGCCCGCAAGGAGCTGAAGAACATGGGTCTGGGGGGCCGGGCCAACCACCTGCCCACCGAGATGAGCGGCGGCCAGCAGCAGCGGGTGGGCATTGCCCGGGCTTTTGTGAGCCGTCCCAAGGTGATCTTTGCGGACGAGCCCACCGGCAACCTGGACTCCACCACCTCCAAGCAGGTGCTCTACCGGATGCTGGAACTGTCCAAGCAGGAGCAGATCACCTTTGTCATGGTCACCCACGAGCCGTCCCTGGCGGCCTGTGCGGACCGGATCATCACCATTCTGGACGGCAAGGTCCAGTCTAACGTCCGCCAGCCGGAGGACGTAAAACAGAAACACCGCGACGAGCTGTTCGCCTCCATCCGGGACAATCTGGAAATCGGCGGCGCTGCGGCCAAGGAATCATAAATCATCAGAGGAGGAACCATTCCCGTGAAACGATCTGTACTGAAACTGACGGCAAGCCTGCTGCTGGCTGCCGCCCTCTTTGTCGGACCTGTGGCAGCCCCGGCCCTGGCGGCTGAGGCGACCGCACCTCCCGCCCCCGAATCTTCCAGCAGCCAGCAGACAGCGCCGGAGTCCACCCCTGTTCCCCAGGACCCCGGCACAGCCAATCCCACTGGCGGTGCCTATGTGGTGGCGGCCACCGTCACCGACGTGGCCGGCGGCGAAGTGTCCACCGTGAACTGGGGGGACAAGGTCAACATCGTCTTGAAGATCGTGGACCGTGCTTCGGCCAAATTCAACGTCAAGCCGGAGGAGATCGTGGCCCGGGTGAACTCCTCGGTGTTCACCTTCACCGGCACGGCGGAGATCGGCCAGTTCTATGAGGAGAACGACGACCCCAACGGCCAGAATGACCCGGCTTACAACTATTACAGCTACGTCCTGCTGTTCCGGGACGTGATCTACAACGGCGGCGGCAACACCCTGCCCATCGACCTGAGCTACATCGACAACGCCCTGCCCATGCAGCAGTTTTCGGTGACCATCGGCCAGTGTGTGGACGAGGACCCCAACGACCCCAGCAAGGCCCGGGCCCCCAGCCTGATCGTGCGGCAGTCCAGCTACGGCAATGAGACCATCACTGCAGGCAATCCCTTCACCCTGTCCCTCACCGTCTACGCCGCCTCCGGCACCGAGAGCCTGTCCGACGTGGTGGCCTCCCTCACCCTGCCCGAAGGCGTGACCATGACCGGCGGCAGCCTGTCCACCTATCTGGGCTCCATGAGCCCCCAGTCCACCCGGGATGTGAGCTTCAGCCTGCAGGCTTCGGCCGGCTTCACCGGCGGCGTGGCTGACATCACCGTGAACCTGGTGGGGGCGGGCGCTCTCAGCGGCAATTCGGTCACCGGGTCCACCGTGATCTCGGTGCCCATCAGCCAGCCCGACCGGTTTGAGGTGGGCCAGCTGCAGATCAGCGATACCATCTATGTGGGCAACTCCACCAGCGTGACCCTGAACTTTGTGAACAAGGGCAAGAACCCGGTGTCCAACCTGGAAGCCACCATTTCCGGGGAAAACCTGGGCGCCGACCTGACCCAGCAGTACATCGGCAACGTGAACGCCGGCACCGAGAACAGCGTGGACTTTGACCTGATGCCCATGGAAGCCGGCCCCATGACCGGCACCATCACCCTGACCTATGAGGCGGAGGACGGCAGCCTCAAGACGGTGACCAAGGACTTTTCCGCCACCGTCATGGACATGCCCACCTACGACGATATGGGCATGATGGACCCCAGCATGCAGGTGGAGCAGCCTTCCGCCGGGTTCCCGGTGTGGGGCATCGTGCTCATCCTGGTGGCGGTGATCGCCGCGGTGGTCATCGTGGTGGTCGTCATCCGCAAGAAGAAGAAGGCGGCCGCCCTGGCCAGCCTGGAGGAAGACGATGAAGATCTCTGATCAGGTGGCGCTGGCCGCCAAGAACCTTTCCCGCCGCAAGGGGCGCACCGCGCTGACCGTCATCGGCGTGGTGGTGGGCACCTGCGCGGTCATCGTGATGATCAGCCTGGGCATTGCCCAGAACAAGGCCTACGACGAGATGCTGCAAAGCTGGGGCGACCTGACCCAGATCCAGGTCTACGGCGGAGGCGGCGGCATGGCGGTATCCATCAACGGGGTGACCAGCTCTTCTTCCAGCCCGGATGAGCCCGCCGTCCTCAACGACGAAGCGGTGGCCGGCTTCAAGAAGCTGGACCATGTGATAGCCGCCACCCCCTACTATGAGGGATACAGCCTGAACGGACGCATCAGCGCCGGACGCAGCGACCGCTACCAGATGACCGGTCTGTACAACCTGTACGGCATCGATCCCGCCGCCATGGAACCCATGGGATTCACCCTCACCGACGGCAAATGGATGTCAGATTCCACCTCCTACGGCAAGGGCAAGATCCCGGTGCTGGTAGGGCCCTATACCGGCTATAACTTTGAGGACACCCGCCGCAGCATGAACAGCTCCAAGCGGTACCGCTTTTACGGCATGACCGATGCCATGGGCAACGAGCTGGAACCTTTTGTGGACGTGAACAAGGATACCATGACCCTGACCCTGTCCAACGGCGACACCGAGAATCCCAAGGAGGAAAGCTGGGAGCTGGTGGTGGTGGGCACCATGGCCCTGGACGAAAAGAACTACTGGACCCAGAGCGGCATTGTGCTGCGCCTCAAGGACATGAAGATGCTCATGGAGGAGTACAACAAGCTCATCAAGAACAACAACGCCGACACCACCCAGTACAACCAGGTCTATGTGAAGGTGGACGAGATCGACAACGTGGACGCGGTGAGTGACGAGATCAAGGCGCTGGGCTTCGGCACCTACTCCATGTCCGACACCCGCAAGGAGATGCAGAAACAGGTGGCCCGCAACCAGCTGATGCTGGGCGGCCTGGCGGCCATCAGCCTGTTTGTGGCGGCGCTGAACATTGCCAACACCATGACCATGGCCATCTACGAGCGCACCCGGGAGATCGGCGTCATGAAGGTGCTGGGCTGTGAGCTGCGCAACATCCGCCGGATGTTTCTGATCGAAAGCGGCTTCATCGGTTTCATCGGCGGGGTGGCGGGCGCCATCCTCAGCCTGCTGGTGGGCTTGGTGCTGAATAACCTCACCCTGCTGGCCAGTCTGGTGATGATGCTTTTGCAAAGCATGGGCATCAACGTGTATTTTGATATCACCAGTCTGCTCAGCGGCGGCGGCATGTATACCGGCTCCACCGTCATCTCCATCATTCCGCCCTGGCTCATCGCGGCGGCCCTGGCCTTTGCCACCGTCATCGGGGTGCTGTCCGGCATTGCCCCGGCCAACCGGGCGGTGAAGATCAGCGCTCTGGAAGCCATCCGGCACGAATAATTCCTGATCACACAACAAAGCGCCCCTGCCGTACGGCAGGGGCGCTTTTCTTATATCAGGTCACCCGGACTTTTCCCGGGTGAACTTACGCGGTCTTGTTATAGAAGATCTCGGCCAGGGGGGAACTGCGGTCCAAAAACAGCACATTGTCCCCGCTGCCCTGCAGGCTGGCCCGGGCAGCGTCCAGACTGCGCACAAAGCTATAAAATTCCGCCTTCTGGGGGTCGGCGTAGGCGTCGGACAGGATGCGCATGTACTCGGCCTCACCCTCGGCTTCCAGCTTTTCGGCGTCGGCCTGGGCGGCGCTGAGCATGATCTGCACCTCCTTGTCGGTCTGGCTGCGGATCTTCTGGGCTTCGCTCTCACCCTGGGCGGTGTAGCTGGCGGCAATGTTGTTCCGCTCGCTGATCATGCGGGTGTAGACGGCCTGCTTGTTGTCGTCGGGCAGGTCCAGGTGCTTGGTCTCCACGGCGATGAGCTCCACCCCGTAGGCGTCCAGATTGTCCCCCACCCCATCCCGGATGGCCCCGGCCAGGGCGCCGTTGCGGCCGCTGATGACCTCCGCCTGGGTCATGCCGGAGATGGTATTCTTCATGCTGTTGTACACCAGGTTGGACAGGCGGCTCTCGGCGTTGGCCACGCTGCCGTTCAGGGTCTGGATGAATTTCTGGGGATCGGTGATCTTCCAGAGGATGAAGCTGTCCGCCACCATGGTCTTTTTGTCCTGGGTGATCACATCGGATACCGGCAGGTCATACAGCAGCACGGTGTTGGGCATCTTGTCCACCGTCTGGAGCACCGGCACCATAAAGCTGACGCCCGGCTGGGACCGGATGCTCACCACCCGGCCGAACTGCCGGATGACCGAATACTCGTTGCGGCGGGTCACCACCAGGCTGCTGTTCAGAACCAGCAGCGCCAGAACCAGGACCAGCACGGTCACGGACCAGCGGGCGGCTTTTTTGGTTGTCTTTTCCATCTATGTAAACTCCTTTTTTATTCTGTTGTCCCGGAACCGGCGGTTTCGGGGGCGGAGGTGGCGGCCGGGGCGGTGGTATCGCTCATATCGAACATCTCCAGCCGGGTGCCGGAGCCATCGGTGATGATGACCCGCAGCCCGGGCAGCACATCCTCCATGGCCTCATAGTACATCCGCTGTTTTGTGATGGCCGGATACTTCACATACTCGGCATACATCTCGTTGAAGCGGGCCACCTGGCCGTTGGCTTCGTTGATGCGGCTCTCCTTGGCGGCCTCGGCGTTCTGGCGCACCTGGTCGGCCTGGGCTTCGGCGGCGGGCAGCTGCTCGCTGCGGTACTTGTTGGCGTTGTTCACGGCGGTGTCGGCGCCCTGCTTGGCGTTTTCCACTTCCTTGAAGGCAGCCAGCACCTCCGCCGTGGGGGGCTCGGCATCCTGGATGGTCATATTGACCACCTGCAGGCCGATGCCCTCGGCCTCAATGCGGAAAGCCAGCTTGTCCTTGATCTCACTCTGGATCTGGTTCTTGCCGGTGGTGATAACCTCATCCACCGGGTACAGCCCGATGGTGTCCCGGATGTAGCTCTGGGCCAGGGTGCGCAGGATCAGGGTGGGTTCCTGGCTGGCGTACAGGTAGGCCACCGGGTCCACCACCCGATATTCCAGGAAGAAGTCCACATTCACAAAGTTCAGGTCACTGGTGATCATCAGGCTTTCGCTGATGGTGGACTCGTTGGTGGTGCTGTCATAGCCGATGGAAATGCCCTGGATGGTCATGTCCACCTTCTGCACCTGCTGCACAAAGGGGATCTTGAAATGCAGACCGCTGGTGGATACGGTGTGGGGCACACCCAGGGTGGTGACGACGGCGTTCTCCTGCTCGCGGATGCTGTAGACGGAATTGCCCAGCAGCACCAGCAGCAGGATCACCAGGGCCACGATCAGCCCCAGCCATCCCAGGCGGCGGGGGGCCTTGGCGGCACCGTCCCCCTGGGGCATGGGAAAATTCATCTTCAGGTTCATAGTACTCCTCCTTGCCAATGAGATTTGGCACAGCCCGGGTCAGGGTCGGCGGGGCGGGTCCGGGCGAACCGCCCCCGAAACGAAAAGATAAACAAAAAAAGACTTTTGCCCCAGGCGTTCCACCTGTGGTAAAAGTCTTGTCAACCCTTGCCGGGGGCTTGAATATCCGAGCCTTGCGGCTGTGCTTGTCGGAATCCAACACAACGGGCGTTGTGCAACTACTCCCTTTCGTTGGGAAGTATCTTACCATATCGTTATATAATTGTCAATATCAGGTTTTCACAATTTTCACACACAAAATTGTCGAAATCCCACAAAAAGAGCGGACGGTCTTGCAGCAGACCGTCCGCTTTTCGGTTCAGAATTCTCCCAGCAGCACATCCTTCATGGCGCGCTTGGGCACGCAGTAATCCCGGTTTTCGTCCAGGTAGTACCGCACGTCGTCCCCCTGCATGGGCACCACCCGGCTGTGATGGGCGGGGTAACCCAGGGCCACCACGCTGTGCAGCCGCAGGCGGGTCTGCTTATCCAGGCCCAGCAGGGTCTTGATGGCGGGACGGTCGATGGCTCCCATGATACAGCTGCCCACCCCGTGGCCCCAGGCCGCGGCGGTCAGGCTGCCCAGGGCGAGCCCTGCGTCGGTATCGTTGACCCCGGGCAGGCTTTCGTCCTGGAATACCGCGATGAAGGCGGTGGGGGTCTCCCCTGCTTTGGGCTGGCCCTGTTCCGGCGGCAGGAAGGCAGCCCAGCGAACCAGGCGGTTCATCTCGGCCACCACGCTGGGGGTCTGGATGAGCACATACTTCAGCGTCTGGCGGTTGGCACCGCAACTGGCGATACGGGCCGCCTCCAGCGCATCCCGCAGCACTTCCTCGGGCACGGGTTTGGGCAAAAAGCGCCGGTAGGTACGGCGGCCGCGCAGGAACTCCATCACATCTTGCATAGGCTACATCTCCTTGTTTTTCCGATTCGGGCCGCGCCCGCTTTTCTGCTTGATTTTATTATAGCACAGCCGTTTCAGGAATCAATCACCGTTTGGGTCCGGCCGATGCCCACCACCGCCGAGGTGAGTTTTTTCCAGGTGTTGCAGCCGCAGACGCCGTCGGCCGTCAGCCCGAAGCTGCGCTGTGCGCCCTTCAGGGCGGTGACGGTCCTGGTGCCGAAGATACCGTCCAGAGTGCCGGTGCTGTACCCCAGGGCGTTGAGGGCGTCCTGCAGCACCAGCACATAGGTGCTGCGGTCCCCCTTGCGGCAGGTGGGGTATCCGGCTGTGGTGCCGGAGCAGGCGGGTTTGCCGTACCGGCGGTCAAAATGGACCCAGGTGGGGGTCATGGACAGAGGCTCCACATACCCCCAGGCTCCGGTGGCGGTGGCGGCGGCATGGATCTTGCGGCGGTTGGCGGCGGTGGTGCTCTGGCCCACGTCAAAGGCCACCCCGGCGTAATGCTGGCTGATGGTGCCGTGGCCGCCCTCCCAGATGCGTTTGAAGGCGTATCCCACCGGAATGCCCGCCCCGTACCGGCGGCGGGTCAGGTTCCAGGCTTCCATGGCGGCGGTGGTGGTCCACAGCACCGTGGCATTGGAAGAGCCCCGGAACTCCCGCAGGGTCAGGGTGTTGCCGTAGGCGTAAGGCATGGGGTCGTTCTCGCTCAGATCGGGGTAAATCAGAAATTTGTTGGCGTAGGCGTCGTATACAAACAGTTTTGCCATGGATGTTCCCTCCTTTTGGGTACTCAGCCTTCCTGGGCCGCATAGGGGGCCGCTGCCGCCTGCAGACTCTCCCAGGTGGCGTCGTCCACCACCCCCACCGGGTCCAGCCCCACCTTTTCCTGGTAGGCTTCCAGCACGGCCAGGGTCTGGGCGTCCAGCACGCCGGTTTCCTCCACAAAGCCGTACCCGCAATAGACACTGCCCAGCACGTTGAGCCACTGTTGGATCTGCAGCACCGCCGGGCCTGCGCTGCCTGCCGCCAGGGCCGCCCCCGGCCAGATCCCCGCCGGTTCCGGGGCGGCGGAAGCCGGGGTGACGGCATACAGGGCAGCGGCAGCCTGGGTGAAGGTCTGCCAGTCCGTCGGCCCCACCTGACCGGTCACCGGCAGGTTCAGCAGCTGCTGGGTTGCCTGCACCGCCAGTTCCACCGATGCATCAAAAACATCGGTCTGGTCGGGAGCGGGGATGGCCGGCAGCCACTGGGCCAAAAAGGCCAGCATCCGGGACAGGACCAGCACCTCGGTGCCCACATCCCCGGGCACCAGGGTGCGGGCGGGTTCGGGCAGGGGGGAAAGTCGCACCACCGGGCCGCTGGCCGCCATGCGCAGGGCATTTTCGTAGATGCTCTGCCAGGTGGCGGGGCCCACGATGCCGTCCACCGTCAGGCCCGCCTGCTGCTGCCAGGCTTTCACCGACTCGGTGGTGGCGGCACCGAAGACACCGTCCACCGCCACCGAGGGCACCCCGGCCCAATATTCAGCGATGAGGCGCAGATAATACTGCAAAGCCCGCACCGGGGTTCCGGTGCTGCCCTGGCGCAGGGTGGTGATGAACTGCCCCGGCTTCACCCCCGGTTCCACCAGCTTGTTGGCCACGGCGATGCCCACCTCGTTGAGTTTGGCCCAGGTGGACCGGCCCACCACCCCGTCGGCGGTGAGACCAAACAGGCTCTGGAAGGCTTTCACCGCCGCCGCAGTGCCGCTGCCGAAATTGCCGTCCACCGTCACCGTCTGCAAGGTACTGTAATTGTCAGCGGCAATGCGCAGCCAGAACTGCACCAACCGCACCTCATTGCCCTTGCTGCCGGTGCGCAGAGCGGTGCCGGGGTAGGCCGTGCCGCCCATATCGCTCTGCACATCCACCCAGGTCCCGTAGAGGGCGTCCCAGGTAGCCTGGCCCACCACCCCGTCGGCGGTGAGGCCGTTTTCGGACTGGAAGGCTTTCACCGACCGCTCGGTCCCGGCGCCGAAGTTGCCGTCCACCGTCAGGTCGGGGATGGCGGTATCAAACTCTGCCAGGGTGGACAGCCAGAACTGCACCAGCTCCACATAGGCCCCGGTATCCCCCCGGCGCAGCACCACCCCGGGCCAGACACCGCCGGTGACGGTACCCGCCCAGCTTTCGCCCTCGCTGGTCAGCTGGGCCAGCTCCTTGACGCTGACGTAAATATAGCTGATCTTGTACCAGGTGGACCGGCCCACCACCCCGTCGGCGGTGAGGGAGAAGTATTTCTGGAAGGCTTTGACACTGCTCTCGGTTTCGGCGTCGAAGGTACCGTTGACGGTGGGTTTGCCGAAGGCCGGGTAATCCTTGGCAATGCGGTCCAGCTGCCGCTGGAGGATCCGCACCGCCGTGCCGGTGCTGCCCCGGCGCAGGGCGGTGCCGGGGTAGCTTTCGGGGATGGCGGCGATGTTGTTGGTGGTGACCAGGTTCACATCATTGCCGTAGTAATAGCGCAGGATCTGCAGGGCAGTCTTGCCCTCGTTGGCCCGGTCCACCGTGCCCCACTGCTTCATTCCCTTGCAGGTCACCAGTTTGCCGTCGCAGTACTCGGTAAAATAGGGTTCCGCGTCCCCGGTGCGGCGCACATAGGTGGAGAAGAGCTCCGCCGTCAGCCGTTCCATGACCGCGTAGACGGTGCGGCCCTCGGTGAAAGCCTGGTCCACCGCCGGGGAGCCGGTGATGTTGAAGTTGTAGCCCCGGCTGGGATACCACTCGGTCCAGATGCGGTTGAGGGCCAGGCTGATCTGGGCCAGGATGTTGGCCCGCAGGGCCTGTTCCGGCCAGGGGGGACATTCCTTTCCACGCCCGGCTGCGGGAAAGTTTTCCACAGATTTCTCTCTTTCCGGGGAAAACCGGCGTCACCCTTCCCGCGGGGAAGCAGCCGTCCCCCTTCTCCAGGGGAAATCCGCCATTTTGCCCTGACCTTCTTCCCTTTTCCGCCCCTGCCGCCCCTTTTTTGTCCTTTTGCCCCACCCTACCCGCTTTTTGCTCCACATTCCGGCCCGGCTTCCCCCTTTTCTGCCCCCTGCCGCCACTTTCGGCCCCTTTTTTGGCCGCAGATGCAAAAAGCACCCCGTGCATTTCTGCACGGGGTGCTTGACAGGCGGGTTCCGCCGCCCGGTTTTTCCGTTCAGGGGAAGGATCAGGCTTCGTCCTCGTCTTCCTCTTCTTCATAGGGTTCCTGATAGGGGTCCTTGCTCCGCAGAGACATCACGGCCACCGCGATCTGCACAACCACAATGACGCCCATGAGCACGGTCCAGCCGTCCGCAAAGGTCATGGACTGGCTCATATCCTCGGTCAGGAGGAAGGCTGCCACGCCGCCGATGCCCGGGATCAGGCTCAGCAGACGCCAGACGCTGGTGTGGCCCATAAAGTAGCCCACGACCAGCACAACGGCGCCGATAGCGGCAACAATGGCCAGGATCAGGTTGAGCACAGCCCATCCGGAAGCGGTGCTGCCGGCCAGCGGGGTTTCCTCATCGGCGATGGACTCGTCGGCGGGTTCCTGGGCCTGGGGAGTCTCCTCCTCCGGGACCACTTCCTCCGCGGCGGGTTCTTCGGTGGGCGCCGTGGTGGGGGTCGCCGTCACCGACGGACCTGCCGCAGGTGCCCGGGTAGCCGCCGGCGCGGTGGGCGTGGTGGGAATCACCGGGACCGCTGCGGGAGCCGGCGTGACCGCCACCGGGGCGGGTTCGGTCTCCTCACCGACGGCCTTGTAATAGAAGATCATGCTGTTGTCGCCATTGACCAGGGTGATGCTCTGGGGGTTCTTGTCGCTGGTCACGGTGTAACCCGCGATGTCGGGAGCGGTCTCGGTCACGGTGGTGCCCACCGCCACACCGGACACCGTCTTGGGACTGGCGACCTCGTAGCCGGTACCGTCCTCCAGATAGCGGACGGTATACCCCGTCAGAACGGCAACCGGCGTTTCCTGCTTCACAAAGCGGGCTGTAAAGGTGGTGTCCTCATACAGACCCTTGCTGTCGGTATTCAGGTACTCCTTGATCACATCCGGGGTCAGGGTGCTGCCGTCGGCGATCTTCACATTTTCCTTATACCAGCCGTCCACGGTGTAGCCGGTATCGGCCACCGCCTGGGAGCCCTGGATGCCCGCAACGCCCTGGATGCAGGCGGTCTCTTTGTCCACCTTGACCGTGCCGTTTTTCTCCGCCGTGTACGTGACGGTGTACTGCTGCTCCTTGTCCGGAATCTCGTCCCCGTTGCGGTCTTCCTCATAGGAGGCGGTATAGGTGGCAGAGGCGTCCTCCTCGCCCACCGTTCCGGTGGCCCTGTACTCGTTGCCTTCCGCGTCATACCAGCCTGCCAGCAGCCAGCCGGATTCCACTTCCACATCCGGGGCAGCCGGGTAGGATTGATCCGGCAGCAGCGTGTAGGTCTTGCTGGCGGTTTCTCCTTCTTCCGCAGCAAAGGACCCGTGCTCACCGGCCTGGAAGGTCAGGATCACGGTCTGCCCTTCATCCGGCTCACCGTCATGGTTCAGGTCCGGCGCATACTGTGCCGTATAGGTTTTTTCCACGGAAGTCTGATTGGCGGGCACCCGGCCGGTAAATTCATAGGCCATATCCCAGCCGATAAAGCACCAGTCGTCCTTGGCTTCCACCGTAAAGTCCTGGCCCTCCACAGGATATTCCTCCTCGGGCAGCAGGGTGTAGGTTTTGCTGGCGGTCGACTCGTCTCCCACCACAATGGACCCGTGTTCACCGCCCTGGAAGGTCAGGGTCACGGTCTGGTCCTTGTCCGGAATCTGGTCCCCGTTTTTGTCGGACACATAGTAAACAAAGAGCCGGTTTTCACCTTCGTCATCAGAGATATTGATCTCGGTGGTTCCCGGATTTTCAGGGTCCAACAGATAGGTTTTTCCCCCGGCCGACACGGACGACTGCGGGCGGATGACAACCTTGGTATCGTATCCGGCAGTACCGCTGATGGCTTCACTCGCCGTATTGTCCGGCGCATCTCCCTGCACACCGTCATAGTAATACTCCACGGTATACCCGTAGGAGACCGGTTCCCACACGGTGTAAAGGGTCATACCTGCGGCGGGCGTAATCTCTGCGTTCAGAGCATACTGCACCTGCTCGGCATCTTCCGTTTCACTCCAGCCGGCCAGCCGCGTATGATTGGTACCCAACGTCCAGTCCACCCCGGCCGCATCATCGACGCCGTCCCAGACATTGGTAGGCTGACCGATCACCGCAAACATTTCCTGAGTGGTATCGGTCTGGGTGTTGGTGTAATAAATCTTGGTGTAGGCGGGATTCGGCACCGTCGTCACAAGAAAGGAACGTCTGCCGGTGTGTCCAAAGCCCAGGCCGCCCACGCCGGAATAAAAGAAGGCATGGGTTGCATGGTAGGTATTCTTTGCCGTCTCAACGGCCTTGCTGAAGTCTACCTCCCTGCCGGGCCACAAACCGTTGTCCAGCGTCTGCAGCTCAGGCGCATCAATGGAATACACATTGTCGCCGCTGCGCCCGGTGAAGGTGATACCGCCGTAGCTGTACCCTTCATCCACCGCAATATAGAACTCGATTCCCACAAACGCCGATTGGCCCGTCACCCTCTCGGTCACGGCCGACTGATAGGGCGGGAGCTCTTTCACCTCGCTGCCGTCCTTGCTGTAGTAAATATGAACATGCTCGTCCGTGGTGTTGTTGAAAAAGATATTGGGTCCGACCCACATCCTGGTGGACAGGGTATCCGGCGTTTCAGCCGCAGAGGAAGCGCTTTCGCCGGCCGCAGAGGAGGTCTCATCCGCAAAGACCTGGGCCGGTGCCGCAGAGGCCAGCATGGCAGCGGCCAGCAGAATTCCCACTGCGCGCTGCGCTTTGCCCCGTAACTTGTTCATGAAAAAACTCCTTTCCTGACACGGCCACCCCAGGCCGTGCCGCCATGAGCGCAGGGACACCATTCAATATACATACCATCATACACTTTTTTCTGCCGCAAGTCAGGGCAAAAGCTGCAAAAACTATCAATTTTTGTATAAATCTGCCATTTACCATTTTTATATTTGTTTTTTCGCCGGTTTGTTGTGCAATTTCACCTATTCCTCGCCTTTTTATATATTCCTTTTCGTAATATTTTCAAAGAATATTATTTTTCTTCCTGTAGATACAGCAAAAGCCCGCACAGATTTCTCTGTGCGGGCTCTTATTCAGCAGACAGTACCCATTTCAGAGGGCACTTTTTCAGGCATCCGCCCGGTTGCCGTCCGCCTTGTTCTGGCGGCTCAGCACCGCCACCCCGCCCTGGACCAGGGCGATCAGGGCCATCAGCAGGGTCCAGCGGTCAACAACCACCATGGACATGGTGACGTTTTCGGTCACGATGAAGGCCACGATGGCCGCCATGGCCGGAATCAGGCTGAACACACGCCAGGCGTTGTTCTTGTTGCCCAGTGCCAGCAGCAGGCCGCCCAGCACAGTCACCGCCGCCAGGATCAGGTTGAGCAGAGCCCAGCCGCCGTTATAGGCCGCCAGCGGGGTCTCGCTGTCGCCGATGGTCTCCTGCTCAGCGGGTGCCCGGGTCAGCGGTGGCTCCGTTTCGCGGATCATCTCTTCCGCCGCCGGTTCCTGGGCTGCCGGGGTCTCGTTGTCGGTGAGGGTCCGGGGGGCGGCAAGGGCAATGGTGCCGGCCACAGGGCCGGTCATCAGGGGCAGACCGGCCGGAACGGCCAGGACCGTCTCCGCAACGGAGACCTGCACGGTCTCGGCGGTGTTGGTATCCTGGGGTTCCGCGTTCTGGTTGCCGCCGCTGCCATTGTTGCCGGTGTGGGAAGGCGTTTCGGGTTTTTCTTCCGTGCCGGTGCTCACAGCTTCGTAGTAGAACACCAGGACGTTGTCGCCGTTTTCCGGCACATCCACGGTCAGGGTCCGGGTATCCTCGCCCACCACACGGTAGCCGTCAATGGTCAGGGCCTGTTCGGTCACGGTGGTGTTGTAGATCTGACCATCCACCAGCCGGGCATCCGCCAGCACCTTGTCGGTACCCTGTTCCAGATATCGCACCGTATAGCTCAGGTCACTGCGGATCTGCCAGTGAGCGGTGAAGGTCAGGTTGCCCACCGTGCCCGGGGCGATGGTCATGGCCGTGGTGGCCGCATCGGTGCCGCCGTCCAGGGTCCAGCCCAAGAAGATATAGCCGGTCCTGGTGGGGTTGTTCAGGGGGATGCCGCCGTTTTCCAGTTCGGTCACATCATAGGTGAGAGGGTTGGACGCGGACAGCACTCCGCCGTCCAGATTATAGGTGATATCGTAGGTTTCGGGAACCACATCCACGCTGAACCAGCGGCGTTCCTCGCCGGACCACTGGGTGAAGTAGAAGGCATGGGTGTAGCCGTTGGCCTTGGCCGCGGCGATCTCGGCGGTGAAGCAGTAGGCGCCCTGCCGGTGGCTGATTTGGTCGATGGGATACACATCCCCGGCCGTACCGTCGGAGAAGGCCACCCCGTTGCCGGTATAGCCTGCCGGGGCCTTCACAAAGAAGATGGCCGCCGCGATACCATCCACGGCCAGGGAGGTGTTCAGGCTCTGGCCGGAGGCCAGGGTGCCGCTCTCACTGCCCGACGCATTCCGGAAGGTATAGCCCACGGTCAGATCGGCGCTGCGGTTCTGGATCTGGTACAGGGGATTGCACACCAGGTTGCCGTCCCAGGGGGAACCGGGTTCCGTGCTGTGCGCATAGGAACCGGGCACGCGGCCCCAGGCATGAAGGTTCACATACAGGTCCACCGTCCACTCGGTGCCGTGGCCGCTGACCACCGGCTGGTCGGTGCCGTTGAGCCAGAAATCAACGGTGCTGAAGGCGTCGTAGCCCATCACAGCGTTGGCCAGCTGAGCGGCGTCCATGCTCCAGTAGTCGTTGATTTGTTCCTCGTCCACGGTGACGGTGGTGGTGCGCACCTGGTGTACCCACTCCCAGTCATCCAGATAGTTGAGGCATTCATGGAATTTGACGGTGATGGTGTATTCCACCCCATCCTCCCCGTCTTCGGAGAGGGCGTCCAGCGGCAGCATCCGGCTTTCCGGGATTTCCTCCCCGGGTTGGGCCGGGGTCTGAATCGGTTCCGCGGGGGTCGCGACGGGGTCCCCGGCCGCCTCCGGAGCTGGAGTAACCTCCGGCGTTTCGGTCATAAGGGGAGTTTCTTCGGTCACAACCGGGTCCGTTGTCTCGGTCACCGCCGGAGATTCCTCCGGGGCAGGCAGTTCGGTCACGACGGATTCACCGGTCTGTTCCTCGCCCTCTTCGGCCACAGGTTCTGTGACCGTTTCCGGAGCTTCTTCCTCGGGAGCAGGGTCTTCCGCGGGAAGGGTGGTTGTGACCGGTGCGCTGTCTTCCGCAGGGGCGGTACTGTCCGCCTCCTGCGCCAGCGCCTGGGCCGGAATCATGGAAGCAAGCATGGGCAGGCCAGGAGCATACCGGCCGCGCGACGCGTCTTCCGCCATATATTTTGCATACTTTTCATCCTTTCCGGATTTTGCAGCCCATGATCGCGCCGCGGTTTTCCCGGCGCGGTTTCTCTGTATCCTTGCGCAGGTTAGTATAAACTATCACAGTCACAAAATCAACAAGTAATGCAAACAATTTATACTTTTCAGATAATTAAACTCTTTTCTCAATATTGTTTTTCCAGCTTTTGTAAAAAATGCACGGTAACAAAATTTTTATTTTGTTTTTTCTTTTCATTTTTTGTGACCATTTTCTTTTTCTTTTCCGGGCCCCACAGCAAAAGCCCCGTGCAGATGTCTCTGCACGGGGCTTTTCCGGTTCAGGCGAAGGGATTCGCCTTGGATTCAGTTTTTGCGCTTAGGCCTGCGCTTCGTCCTGTTCATCGGGTTCCTGTTTGTCTTTCATGCTCAGAACCGCGATGACGATCTGGATCACCGCAAGGATGACCATGAGCAGCGTCCAGCGGTCCACAAAGGCCATGGGCTGGCTCATGTCCTCGGTCAGCAGGAAGGCCACAATGGCGCCGATGCCCGGAATCAGGCTGGCCACACGCCAGAAGCCATGCTTCTTGACGGTGTATTCTTCCTTGCCTTCCTCATCCTCCTTGCGCTTCTTGCCCAGATAGCCGACGAGCAAAACCACGCTGCCCAGAGCGGTAAGAACCGCCAGAATCAGGTTGAGCAGTGCCCAGGCTCCGGTATTGCCGGCCAGAGGGGTTGCCTCCTCGGCGATGGACTCTTCCTCCCCGGCTTCGGGAGCCAGCGGGGTTTCCTCGTCCGGAAGCTGTTCTTCCGCCGGTTCCTCAGCCTCCGCTTCCGGTGCCGCGGTCACGGCAGGACCGGCCGGGGCAGTAGGCGTGGTGGGAGTGGTGGTCGTGGTAGCGGGCAGAGTGGGCGCGGGGGTCTCGGTGGGAGTGGGCGTGACAGCCGCAGCTTCCCCGACCGCCTTGTAATAGAAGGTGATAACATTCTCCCCGGTGCCGATGGTCAGGCTCTGGGGGTTCTTGTCGCTGGTCACGGTGTACCCGGCAATATCCGGGGCGGTTTCGGTCACGGTGGTGCCGAAGGTCTGGCCGCCCACCGTCTTGGAACCGGCCACCTCATACCCGGTGCCGTCCTCCAGATACCGGACGGTATAGCTCAGGTCGGTGCGGATGGTGAAATGGGCCGTAAAGACGGTGTCCTGATTGGTTGCATCCAGGTCACGGATGTCCTGCACGCTGGAACAGGTCTGGCCCTGATCCGTGGTGAAGTTGGTGAAGGAATAGCCGTCGGCAGGGGATACTGCAATCTGCGCCTTAGGCTGTTTCACCGGTTTTTCGGCGGTCTGCCAGTTGTCCTGCCAGTTGTCGGTGGTATACACCTCGTAAACCTGGCCGCTCACCGTGCCGTTGCCGGCGCTGACATACTGGAAAATGGTCTGGAACACATCGGGAATTCCGTCTCCCGTCTCCCCGGAGGGATCTGCGGGGTCAGTCTGGCCCTTGTCGTCGGCAAAGATGGTGAAATCGCCGCTGACGGTGGTGATGGCATAGTTGCTGTTCACCGCGCTGTCCTCATCCACCACAACGGACAACACGCCGGGATACTGGTCCACATCTTCCACATCCTTATTGGTGCGGACGATGGTAAATTCCAGGGTTTCTCCCGCCACTGCATTGTCCACAGTGGCACCGAACGCCGCCTTGAAATCCGGGTCCTCGGCGCCGGCGATCTTGTAGGCATCATGGGCGGTGATGGTAACGGCACGGGCGGTCACCGTGAAGTTGCCGTCCACGAAGCTCACCAGGTAGTTGCCCTGGTCCTCATCACCGGTCACATGGATGGGATAGATATCCACATCCTCGCCCTCTTCCCGGGCCACGGTGTATTCCACCGTGTCCCCGTTCAGGGTGCCGCTCACGGTGGCGGTCAGTTCGGGATCGGCTTCCCCGTAGGTCTTGCCTGCATCCACCGCCGTGACCGTCACAGCCTTCGGGTTGATGATCTTGTCAACCGTGATGTTCTTGGTCTCATAGTTGGGGCTGGTGAAGGTCACCACCACATCTTCCTGGCTGTCGCTCACGTTGAGGGCATCCGCGGTGGTTTCCTCTCCGTTCACCGTGTAGCTCACCGTTACATTCTCGGTGTTGGTCAGCTGGATGGTGTGGCTCTTGCCGTCATACTCCACCTGGAAGCCTTCGGCGTAGGCCTGGGCATCGGTCAGGGTTGCCTTGCCGATGGTGAAGTTGCCGTCCACGAAGCTCACCAGGTAGTTGCCCTGGTCCTCATCACCGGTCACATGGATGGGATAGGTATCCACATCCTCGCCCTCTTCCCGGGCCACGGTGTATTCCACCGTGTCCCCGTTCAGGGTGCCGCTCACGGTGGCGGTCAGTTCGGGATCGGCTTCCCCGTAGGTCTTGCCTGCATCCACCGCCGTGACCGTCACGGGCTTCGGGGTGATGATCTTGTCAACCGTGATGTTCTTGGTCTCATAGTTGGGGCTGGTGAAGGTCACCACAACCCCTTCCTGGCTGTCGCTCACGTTGAGGGCATCCGCGGTGGTTTCCTCTCCGTTCACCGTGTAGCTCACCGCCACATTCTCGGTGTTGGTCAGCTGGATGGTGTGGGTCTTGCCGTCATACTCCACCTGGAAGCCTTCGGCGTAGGCCTGGGCATCGGTCAGGGTTGCCTTGCCGATGGTGAAGTTGCCGTCCACGAAGCTCACCAGGTAGTTGCCCTGGTCCTCATCACCGGTCACATGGATGGGATAGGTATCCACATCCTCGCCCTCTTCCCGGGCCACGGTGTATTCCACCGTGTCCCCGTTCAGGGTGCCGCTCACGGTGGCGGTCAGTTCGGGATCGGCTTCCCCGTAGGTCTTGCCTGCATCCACCGCCGTGACCGTCACAGCCTTCGGGTTGATGGTCAGGCTGCCGCTGGCCTTTGTAATATTGTACAAATAGGTGACATCATTTCCGTCACCATCCACAACTTTCAGAGAAGCAATGGTATGTTCCCCGGTCTGATTCACGTTGATCACGTCGGGGGTGACCGTGGTGACTGCCTGCAGGGTGTGACCGTCTGCCAGGGCGCCCGCCGTCAGCTGCACGCCGTTGGTGGCCTTGATGGCGGTGCCGTCATAGGTTTTCTGCAGATCATCGGCCTTGACAGTGATGGCCGTCTGTTGTTCAAAATGGGCGGTATACACCTGGTCCGCGGACACCTCGCCCGGTTCCAGGGTCGCTTCGGTTCCGGCCTCAGTACCGTTCTGGTCCGTCCAGTTCACAAAATACCAGCCACTGTTGGCCACGGCGGTGGAGCCTTCTGCCTGGTTGCCGGCTCCCACCTCTTCCGAATCCCGTGTCACGGTGCCCCGCTCCGGGTCGTCCACCTGATACTGGACCAGGAACACGATCTGCTGCCACTGGGCAGTCAGCGTAATGTCCGTATTCACGGCCGCGATGGTCTCTGCGCCGTTGTAAATCTGGTTGTCGGCGCTGTTTTTCCAGCCGGTGAAGGTATAGTTGGTCTTGGACAGATTGCCCTGGCCTTCCACCGTATAGGAATCCCCCTTGACGAGGGTAACGCTGCCGGGCACGCTGCCTTGGGCGCCGTTGCCGTCATAACTGACGGTCACCAGATCGTCGGAGTCGTCCCGGATGGTGATCTGAACCTGATAGACAAGCTCTTCCGCATCCACATCCGGGGTCCAGACGGCGTTGCCGACCCCGCTGTTGCTGTTGAAAGCGGTATGCAGCAGGGTGTTGGCCAGTGTGTACCCGGCCATATTCCGGTAGCTGTTCAAGACATCCCACCGGACATTGCTGACAGTGGTGCTCTTCAGCAGCGTGCCGGACGCGGTGACAAGGGAGAGATTGACCGTATAGTTCTGCACGTTCTCCCACTGGGCGTACAGGGTCAGGTCGCTCTGGATGCGGGAAATCTCCGCGCCGCCTGCATACGTGGTGCCGGCCCCGTCTTCCCGGGTGTTCCAGTTAAGGAACTTATACCCGGAGCGGGTGGGTTCCTGGGTGGTAATGGAGTAATCGGACCCCTTGTCCGGGGTTTCCACCAGGGCGCTGGTCCAGTCGCCGCCGTTGGCGTTGTAGGTAACCGTAACCGTGTCCCGCTCCCATTCGGCGTACAGATCCACCTGGCTGGTTCCCACCTGGTACTGTCCGCCCAGGTCGTAGTGGGTACCCTGTCCGTCTGCGCGGGTATTCCATCCCACCAGGGTATAGTTGTCCCAGGTGAAGGTTTCGCTGCCCAGCAGGGCGGCGGTCTTGTTCTGCACCACGGTGGCTTCCGCGATATCGTTTTCCGGGTTGTTGGAATGGTAGGTGATCTTGGTCAGCCGCTGCACATCATCCTTGAGGACCAGGGCAAAGGCACGAACACCACCCTCTCCGGCGTGTTCACTGGAGTAATCACTGTAGTGGAACTCGTAGATACAACCCAATGCCTTGGCCGCCCTGACGGCATTTCTGAAGTTGTACCAGCCATTGATAGACTGAATGCTGGAACTATTGATGGAACTGACCGTCCCGTCCTGCTTGCCTGCGGTGAAGGAGACTCCCAGGTCCTCCGGGTCGTAGTCATAGCCGTCCTGGATTTCCACCTTCACATAGAAGGCAATGGGTTGCTTGCTGGACACATCCACCCGGCCGCCATTGTTGGGCAGGACCTGCAGGTTGGAGTTGCCGCCAACGCTGTAGTAAATGGTGACGTTGACGCCTTCAATGTTGGTATCGTTGGTGTCGTTGCGGAAGTAATAGTGGTTGCTGGCATAAGTTTCCGCCAAGACCGCCGGCGCGTCGGCCGCGGCAGCCTCGTCAGCGGTGTCGGATTGCGCGGCCGGTTCTTCCGCCTCATCCCCGGCAGTGGCCGTACCGCCCACAGCCGCCACCACAAAGGGGCTGAAGGAATCCACCGTGAAGGTCACGGTGCTGTCGTCAATGGTACCCATATCCGCAGAACCGTTTTCCTTCAGGTGCGCGGCATACAGGGTCTGTCCCTCCGCCGCCTGCAGGGAAATGCCGGACAGGGTCACGGTTGCCGACTTGCCTTCCGGCAAAGTATATACATTGCCCTGCGCATCGGTCAAACTGATATCGTATACTTCAATTTTACGAATATCATTACTATTAACGGCTTCCATCAGGGCCTGCATGTTGTCATCGCCCAGATCATCGCCGCTCATTTTGGTCACAACGATCTTGGTATCCGCGGGAAGTTCCGCTTCCACGGAAGCGGTCATCCCCTCCACGGCGGCCGAAAGCGTCTGACGGCTGAGCTGCACGGCATCCGACTCCTGTGCAGGAGACGCCGCATTGTCTGCCGCCGGGGTATCGTTGGATTCTCCGGCATTCTCGGCAGCAGGCGTTTCTTCCGGGATCGCCTGCGGAGCCTGCACGGGGGCAGCGGTTTCCTCCGGAGCCGCCGTCGGTTCCTCTGTGGGAGCCGCCGTTGTTTCCGTCACTGCCTCATCGGCAGCGATATCGGGTTCCGGGGTCGGTGTTGCCGGGGTTTCCTCCTCCGATGCCGTCCCTTCTTCGCTGTTTTCCGTGTCGGTTGGCGCCTGTTCATCCACATCCGACCCGGACGGTTCGACCGTTTCCGGTGCTGTATCCGCAACGGGGGTCTCGACCGGCACGGTATCATCCGCAAAGGCCTGGACCGGCGTGATGGAAGCCAGCATCGCAAAGACCAGCAAAACGCTGATCACACGGCGAGCCTTGAACCATAACTTGTCCATGATACTTCTCCCTTCCGGGCGTATTGCCGCCCTTGTTGTATGGCCCTGAAAGCGGGCAAGGATTGATTAGGTTCTCTATCATACACCTGCCCGGTCACAAAACGGTCACAAAAATGTGTAAGACAGAATTTTATTCATTTATTTGTGATTGTCCATGATTTCATCTCGATTTTTGTATACTTTTGCGAACAATTTTCACTATCCTTTCACCATTTCCTGATTTTTTTGTGACATGTTTCTGTCTGGGCACAAAAAAATCCCGTGCAGATCTCTCTGCACGGGATTTTTTATTCAGGCGGGATCTTCCGCCCCGGAGTCAGGGAAACAGGGTCACGCCTCAGGCGTTGGCCGCGTCATCCTCGTCCGGTTCCTGCTTGTCTTTCAGGCTCAGAACCGCAACAACGATCTGGATCACCGCGATGATGACCATGAGCAGGGTCCAGCGGTCCACAAAGACCATGGGCAGGCTCATGTCTTCAGTCAGGATAAAGGCGATGACGGCACCGATTGCCGGGATCAGACTGGCCAGCCGCCAGCCGCCATGCTTCTTGACGGTGTATTCCTCATTGCCTTCCTCATCTTCCTTGCGCTTCTTGCCCAGGTAACCGACGAGCAGGATCACGCTGCCCAGAACAGTCAGAATGGTCAGGATCAGGTTGAGCAGAGCCCAGGCCGCGTCGCCGCCGGCCAGAGGCGTCTGAGCCTCACCGATGCTTTCCTCCTCACCGGCTTCCGGTGCCAGCGGGGTCTGTTCTTCCGGAACCTCTTCCTCTTCCGCCGGGGCTTCCACTTCTTCCTCCGGAGCCGCGGTCACAGTGGGACCGGCGGGGGTGGTGGGAGTGGTGGGAGTGGTAGGCGTGGTCGGGGTAGCGGGCGTGGTGGGAAGTACCAGCGGAGTGGGGTTCTCCGTCGGGGTAACGGTAGGTTCGGTAGCAGGACCGATAGCGCGATAATAGAAGGTGATGATGTTTTCCCCGGTACCGATGGTGATGGTCTGGGGATTGGCGTTGCTCATCAGGCTGTAGCCCGCAATGTCAAGGGCGTACTCGGTCACGCTGGTGCCCAGGGTCTGGCCGCCCACAGTCTTGGGGCTGGCAAGCTCGCGGGCCGTGTTGTCCTCCAGGTACCGCACGGTGTAGCTCAGGTTGTTGACTGCGGTGAAGTACACGGTGAAGACCATATCATCGCTGTAGCTGCTCTTGCGCAGATCTTCCAGACTGGCGTAGGTCTTGCCATTGCTGTCCGCAATATGATCAAACCGATAGCCGCTTGCCGGCGTCACCGTAATGTCTGCATCAGGATTTGCCGTCGGGTGAGCGGGAGTTTGCCAGGTTTCTTCCCATTGATCATTGCTGTGAGTTTCATAAACCGTTCCGCTCACAGTGCCGTTTCCGCCGCTGACATACTGGAAGATGGTCTGGAAATCATCGGGGGTGCCGTCCTTGCCGTGAGTATCCTTGTCGCCTTCCTGGTCAGCAAAGATAGTGAAGGTACCGGGATTGACGGTAATGGTGTAGTTCTTGCTGGCATTTTCGGCAAGAGTCACAGTGATTTCATAATCATCGGGTTCTTCACCGGGGACTCGCTGAACCGTGTATTCCGATTCCAGAGGATCCGCCTTTGCACTCAGGCCGTCATCACCGACAATCGTCACTTTCCATTCTTCCGGATCGTCTTCGCCTTGCACTTTGTAAGCATCGTTGGCCGTAATAGTAATCGGACGAGCATAAATCTCGAGTTTGCCGTCTGCTGTCACAATATTGCTGTAGCAGTTTGTGACATCCATTCCCTCAGCGTTGAAGACCTTGCACGACGAGACTTCATTGGTTGTCTTGCCCACACTCTGGATGATTCCGCTGATCAAAACTTCCAGATGATCGCCTTCCGCCAAGCTATCCAAAGAATAGACCTGATAGGTCTCATCTGTCAGCGGGTCGCCATCATAAGTTTTGTCCGCACTGGCCGCAATCACATCAATCCGCGTGTCAATGGGGGTAACAGTCAGCGCGCCGGGCACAAATTCAATGGCATATTTTGCCGTGACATCCTCCGTGCCCTTAAGTACGGTAACCGTCACAGGCGACGCGGAGTCATCCGTATCGTTGCCGGTAAGCGGCTCCTCTGTAACCAGCATGCTGGAAGGCGCCTGGTAATTGGCCACTGTCACTGTATACTCATTGGGGATCTTCTCGCCGGTACCCAGGACAGCAGTCATCGCAGGAGTGTTTTCGTCGATTTCGTCATCCCAGTCATAGCCATACTGCACCTGACCGTTGTACGTCACCGTCTTGTTCTCGATGGTAACCGTCAGGTCATAGACATCGGGGACGCCGTTATTGTTGTTGTCCTTGCCGTAATAGACCTCGATGGTGGTATCATCCGTCACATTCTGGATAAAACCGGTGGCTTTATCCTTGTTTTCGTTGGTGTATTCAAAGACAGTCTGGCCGCCGGAGATCACCTTTTCCAGCACATAGCCGCCCTCCATGGTCTTGGGGAGCACCAGATCCTGGCCTTCGGCAACGCCGACCGTAACGGTGGCGCCGTAGGTGGTTTCGACCTGCGCAGGATACGCCTCACCAAGGCCGGAGACAGGCTCTTCGTCCTTGAAGTAGCTTACAGGGACCGTAACTTCTTTGTCCTGCCACACGGCATAAAGCGTCATGCTTTCATCGCCCATGGTGAACAAAGTGTCCGCTACCGTGGCATCGGGATCTGTAGACCAGCCGGCAAACTTCTTGCCATCGCCGGCCATCGGCGTTTCTGTACCAGAATAGGTCGGTACCGTGATGGTTTCGTCCTTTTCGTACGTCTTCTCGTCTTTCGGAAGAGTAGCCTCCTGGCCGTTGATCGTCACGGGCTCCTCGGTGTTCCAGTCATAGGTGACCGTGCCCTTGATGGTCAGGGTACCAGGAATAATGTTCACAGTATACTGTTCCGACACGTCATTGCCGCTGGCATCCAGGACCACAGCCGTGGGATTTTTGTCCACAGTACCGGTATAGACCGTAGCAGCATTGGTAACATTGGTACCAGCAGCGGCCGTATATCCGGTAATGCTCTCAACGTGATGGGAAGCCTCCTTCAGGCCAGTAACCACAGATTTCCCCTCATCGCTGGCCACAAAACCGTAACCGTACTGCTCTTGACCGTCATAGGTGGTTTCCTTGTTTTCAATCTGAATGGTCAGCTCGATCTTCTTTTCAAAGACGGCGTAGTAGGTTGCATCTCCCTGCACATTGGTAGGCGCATAGAGCTCTTCGGTGCTGACCGTTTTACCGGTGGCATCCACCCATTTCACAAAATAGTATCCATCATCGGGAGTTGCGGTAGAGCCCTTGGCGTTCTTCCCTTGCACCACGGTTTCAGAGTCAGGAGATACCTTACCACCGATATTATCCTTTACTTGGTATGTGATGTCATAGGTGGTCTGCTTTTCGTAGATGCCATAAAAGAACGTCCGCCTTGTAAGCTGGTACGGGAAGGTCGCTTTTTCTGTAAGCTGCTCATCCAGATACCATCCCCTGAAAACATACTGGTTACCTTCTGCGTCCGTCTTAGCGGGCATTGTGGGAACCAGGTTCTCAGTAACCGACTGGCCTTTGTCCAGCTTACCGTCGCCCACCTTCACAAACCCGTCCTGGTCGTCCGTCGGATCATCGACCATAAAGGTATAGGTAGCCGTTTTGTCAGTTTCAAAGCTGACTGTCATGTCAACATGGTAGCACATACCTTCTTCGGAAGTGCCATATGCACCACTAACATAAGTAATTTTGTAAGGGGTATACCCAATATCTGTGATTTCGCTCCAGTTTTCATCTGTGTAGGCATTTTTGATAGCGGTCTTAATTGTACCATCGTCAGGATAACTTGATACTTTATCCGTCTGGCGGCTTGTTTTAATCACGCCATCGCCGGACGGAACATCAACCATCACCAGGCCGTCCAAGTTAATGGAACCGGTCCCAACATAAATCCAGTCATTGTTGTTGTTGGAATCCGCATCACTGCCAGGCTTCAAAATATAGAAGTATGCTGTTGCGGGGCCGGTCATATTTCCCGTTACGGTAACTCGATACTTTACTCGATATCCGGCATAGCCGACTGTAACAACAGCCGTGCCGGGATTCACGCCTTCCACATAGAGTCCATTCCAGCCATATTCTGTTTTAACGACTTCTTCTGTTTGCTCCACGTCAACAATATATGTTGCCAAACCGAAATCATGCTTGTCGCCAACTTTAAGCTCGATGGGATCGCCCCAATGGGGTTTCCGGTCTCCCATTCCATAGGTCGCAGCCTCCGGTGCATCGTCGCTTTCGGTGGTGTCGGCGGATTCACCGGTATTGCACACCACGAAGGGGCAGAAGGAATCCAGGCTGAAATCGGCAGACTTGTCCGCCTTCACGCTGCCCTCGTCCACAGTGCCGTCATCGGCCTTGTGGTAGACCGCCATATCTTCCGGAGCGACATCCAGGGGCACATTGCTCAGGGTGACAGACACTGCCACAGCGGGCTGTACCTCGGCGCCGTCCTTCCACAGGGTCACATCATAGGCCACAGCCTCGGTGTATTCCACTCCGGGCACCTCGGGCACGGTGGCCATCTTGACGATCTGGACGGTGGTGCCTTCCGGCAGAGCGCCCTCAGGCGCAACGATAGTGACCGTGGCGCCGTCGGCCGCGGCGGCACTCAGGGTCTGGGCGGGCATGGTAACCTCCGCCTCATAGTAAAGGACGGCGGAGTTCTCGGTGTCGGCGGCCAGCACCAGTTCGGTGGGCTGGTCGGCGCACAGGGTGTAGCCCTCCACAGTGGGGGCTTCAATGGCGATGGTCTCGCCCACGGCAGCTTCCCCGACAGTATCTTCGGCGACAGCAGCCTCGGTGGCCTTGTCCAGATACTGAACGGTGTAGCTGACCAGGACGGGTTCCTCCGCAGGTGCTTCCGCGGGTTCTTCCTCTGTTACCGGCTTTTCGGTGTTTTCGTCCGGCAGAGCGTTCTCCTCCGCGGGCAGTTCTTCTGCCGGGACCTCTTCTTCAACAGTTTCCTCCGTCTCCGCATCAGGTTCTGTCGTCTCGGCCTTTTCTGCGGCAGCTTCTTCCGCGGCCTTCTGGGCAGCGGCCTCTTCCGCGGCCTTCTGGGCAGCGGCCTCTTCCGCGGCCTTCTGGGCGGCGGCCTCTTCCGCAGCCTTCTGGGCGGCAGCCTCTTCCGCGGCCTTCTGGGCGGCAGCCTCTTCCGCGGCCTTCTGGGCAGCGGCTTCTTCCGCAGCCTTCTGGGCAGCGGCTTCTTCCGCGGCCTTCTGGGCGGCGGCTTCTTCCGCAGCCTTCTGGGCGGCAGCTTCTTCTGCAGCCTTGGCAGCCGCTTCTTCTTCCGCAGCCTTGGCGGCGGCTTCCGCCTCTGCGGCTGCGCTTTCGCCTTCCGTCACCGTTTCACTCGTCGTGGAAACGGCACCGGCCTCTGTACCTTCATCCGCGAAGGCCTGGGCAGGCATGACGGAAGCCAGCATCGCAAAGACCAGCAACATACTGATCAAGCGACGTGCTTTGAACCACATTTTGTCCATGGTTTTCTCCTTTCCGGGCATTTGCCCTTCCCAGTTTTACCCTGCCAATGCAGGGTAGGATTGGTTTATGGTTTCATTATAGTCTTTATTGGTCACAATTTGGTCACAAGTCGCCGGTGAAATAGTGAAAAGTGTAAAAAAACATGCAAATCCTTCTAAATTTTCTGTCGTTTTTGTTTTATCCGCTTTTTGTTTTCCTTCTGCTTCTTTTCAGGCATGTTCGGCAGGTCCCGCCGCATACCCATACACTGACCCGCTTACGGCGGTGTCGAAGGGAGGCTTGTCATGGAACATCCTGCACTGACTGTCCGGGAAGTTTTTCTCACCGCCGACGCTGCCGCCCGCTGTGCCGCTTTGCAGCAGCTGGCCGACACCTGGCTGCGCACGCTGGCCCGGCAGGCCCGGCCATGAGGGCGGCGCTGTACTGCCGCCTGAGCAAGGAGGACGAAACCCTGCCCGACGGCGCCCGGGAATCCGAAAGCATCCAGAACCAGCGGGCCATGCTGCTGGCATATGCCCGGCAGCATGGGTACGAGGTGGCGGGAATTTACAGTGACGAGGATTATTCCGGCATGGACCGCAGCCGTCCGGGCTTTGCCCGGCTGATCGAGGACGCCCGGGCCCACCGGTTCGATACCATCCTGGTCAAGACCCAGTCCCGCTTCACCCGGGACATGGAACTGGTGGAAAAGTACCTCCACGGGCTTTTTCCTCTGTGGGGCATCCGGCTGATCGCGGTGGTGGACCACGTGGACACCGCCGACGCCGCCGGCAAGAAGAGCCGCCAGATCAACGGGCTGATCAACGAATGGTATCTGGAGGACCTGT
Organism: uncultured Gemmiger sp.; assembly: GCA_944382785.1. Lineage (GTDB taxonomy): Bacteria > Bacillota > Clostridia > Oscillospirales > Ruminococcaceae > Gemmiger. Next base: position 55,846 of record CALWNO010000007.1, read on the forward strand.
CCGCCAACGTACGGTCGGTGCTCACCCACAAGCGGCGGGCGGGGCAGTACATCGGGGCCTTTGCCCTGTACGGGTACGCCAAGGACCCCGCCGACCACAACCGCCTGGTCATCGATCCGGAAGCCGCCGGGGTGGTCCGGCGGATTTTCGGATTGTATCTGGCGGGATACGGCACCACCCGCATTGCCCGGCTGCTCAACGCCGAGAGCCTTCCGCCCCCGGGTCAGTACCGCCGTCACAAGGAGGGCTTACCTTATTATAATAAAGGGGCCGGCGGTCAAAGCTGGACCAAAGCCACCATTCACCGGCTGCTCACTACCCGCACCTATGCCGGGGACCTGGTACAGGGGCGGCACCGCCGGGTGAGCTACAAATCCCCCAAAACCGTCTGGCTGCCCCGGAGTGACTGGATCGTGGTGCCCCACACCCATCCGGCCATCATATCCCCTGCCGACTTTGACCGGGTACAGCAGTTGCTGGCCCGCCGGGCCCGCAGCGGTGCCGCCGGGCAGGTGCATCCCCTGGCGGGAAAGGTCGTCTGTGCCCTGTGCGGCCGGGTAATGGAGCAGACCTCCTCCGGCCATACCGGGAAAGACGGCGCACGGGCGCGGTATTTTCGCTGCCGCACCGCCCTGACGGACAAAAGTCGCTGTCCCGGGCAGCCCTATCTGCCCGCGGCGGAGCTGGAACAGGTCGTGCTGGAGCATCTCCGGCGGCATCTGGGGCCCGTTCTCCGCCCGGAGGACCCGGCTCTTTTTCCCGCTGATCCCGACGGGAAGGCCCGGCTGAGCGAGCTGACCCGCCTGCGGGGGGAGCTGGCCCGCCGGGACGCTGCCCTGGAAGCCCTGTATCTGGACAAGTGCAGCGGCCTTTTGGACGAAGGACAGTTTCTGACCCTGAACCGCCGCCTGCGGCAGGAAGGCGCCCGCCTGCGGGAGCGCCTCCGGGCGCTGGAAGCCGCTCCCGATGCCGACGCCGTCCGCGCCGCTCTGGCTCATCGTCTGAAGGAAGCCGCAGCCCTGACCCGGCTGGACCGGCTGCTGGTCAGTCTGGCGGTGGGGCAGATCCTGGTGTATCCCCCGGAGGAGCAGACCCGTACCATCCGGATCCACTGGAACTTTTGATTTCCCGGCGTGGCAGGTGCTGTCCCGCCCAGGTGGGATAGACCTCGCCGGAAGCCACCGTGGCGATATATTCCTGGAACGGCACGGTCACATTGCGGGCGGTCTCGGTGGGGCGGCCCAGATGGACGGTGATGGTGGTGGGGATCACCACCTCGGTGAGCACCCGGGGCCCGGGGCAGCTGCCCGCGGGGGCCGGTCCGCTGCCGCCCCGCCCGGAAAACAGGGGATGGGGCGGGATGGTCACGTTGTTCTCTGCCGCAATGCCCGCCGTGGCCACCGCCGCATCCGCGGGCAGAAAATGCAGCCGGGCCACCGTCTCCTGCCCGTCAAACACCTGCACCCCGGTCAGCCGCACCGTCTGCCAGCCCTCTTTTTCCGCCACCAGGTCATACACGGCGTAGGGTCTCACCGTCGTGTTGCTTTCCTGCAGGCTGTAGGTCCGGTCGGGGGCGGGCAGCCCCGTCTGCACGGCAGTGCCGTTTTCGTCGGTTTCCAGGCGGGCGGCAGGCACCCCGGTCTCGTCCAGTACGGTCACCCGCACTCCCGCCAGCGGCGCGGCCTGTTCGGCCAGAGCCGCCGCAATCCAAATACTGCCAGTCGGCATAGGTAACACCTCCCTACCGGCAGAGTATGCCCGCCGCCCCCGTCCCGTGCGCCGGGAAAAATCCGCCCTGTGCCCTTTCCATTTTTCCGGGTTTGCGTTATACTGAAGGTAACAAATCCATTTGGGGGTACGGTACCATGCGTTATACGATTGAGAATGAAGAGATCCGCCTGACGGTGGACAGCCACGGCGCCGAGGCCGTGAGCGTCATCAACAAACGGACCGGGGCCGAGATGCTCTGGCAGGCCGACCCGGCCGTCTGGGCCCGGCACGCGCCCATCCTGTTTCCCTACACCGGCAAGCTGACCGGCGGCAAGATGCGGGCCAAGGGGATGGAGTACACCGGCGGGCAGCACGGTTTTGCCCGTGATGTGGAACACACCCTGGTCAACCGCACCCAGGACACCCTGGTCTTTGAGCTGCACGCCAACGCCGAGACCCTGCAGAAATGGCCCTATGCCTTTGTGCTGCGCTCTACCTTCACCCTCAACGGCAAGACGGTGGGCCACACTCTGACGGTAGAAAACCCGGTGGAGGATCAGCTGCGGTTCGGCATCGGGTATCATCCGGCTTTTGCCATTCCCTTTGACGACAAACACACCACCACCGATTACGAGTTCCGGTTCAGTGAGCTGGAAAGTCCCCTGTGTGTGAGCAGCCTGCCCAACGGTCTGCTCAACGGCCGGGATTTCTACTATCTGGCCCGCAACACCACTGCCATCCCCCTCACCGACGACCTGTTCGACAACGACAGCTTCTGCATGGTGAACCTGCGCAGCGCCAACCTGGCCATTGTGGAAAAGGACACCGGCCGGATGGTTTCCTGCAACATTGAAGGATATCCCTATGTGCTGATCTGGTCTGCCAAGGCCAAGCCGGTGCGGTTTGTCTGCATCGAGCCCTGGCAGAGCCTGCCCGGGGAGGAAAACGGTCCCATTGAGTGGGAGGAGCGTCCCTGTGCCGCCAGCCTGGAACAGGGCGAGACCTGGTCCACCACCCTGTACACCACCTTTGACCGCTGATGGGTTCCGTGAACCAGCGCCGCCGGTCGTTTTTGGGGGCCCTGGCGGGACAGGCTGTGGTCCGCCGCCTCAAAAAGCCTTCTGTGTGATACAAGCAAAGAAAAGACCTCCGTGTCCGGCACAAGCCGCGGAACACGGAGGTCTTTTCCTTGTTTATTCCCAGATCCGGCGATAATAGGCCAGATTTGCCTTGTCCTCGCTGGTCAGGTCCATGGTCGTCATCCGGGCGGCCAGGTCCTGGCTCAGCTCCGGGCGGCCATAGATGCACTGGTTCAGCAGATCCCAGTCAAAGGAGGCTGCGGTGCCCGCCTGCACCCGGTCCAGGTGATCGTTGACGCAGAGTTTTTCCACATCCACAGCGCAGAGCACGCAGAAGCTGACCATGGCCGCCAGCACCCAGATGCGCACCGCCGGGATCTTCCGCCACAGCCGCAGCAGGGCCAGCACGGCGGCCAGGCCCAGCACCGCCAGACACCAGGCGGAGATGACCCGCCGGGGCGTCAGCCCCCACAGCCGGATGTACACCCCCAGCTTGGCAGCGGCCAGGCCCACGAACCCCAGCCCGAAGGCACAGAACACCGTGAGCAGGATCCGGCGGCGGCCCGGGCGGTCCACCGGGTCAGGGCCGAGGAAGTGCAGCGCTGCCAGCACGGCGAAGTCCAGCACCAGCACCCGGCACAGTTCCCAGAACCCCTCCACCGCGAACTTGGAAGCCTCCACCGCCTCCAGGGGGGACGGCGTCCCCAGGGCGGCGGCGAACTCGGCGCACTGTACCCCGAAGAAGAGGGCATATACGGCGCACAGGGCTCCCACCGCCAGGTTGGCGGTGATGTGGGGCAGCCGGGGCAGCTGGCCCAGGGCCCGGTAAAAGAGGTCCTCGGTCAGGGGCGGCTCCTTGCGGCACAGTCCGCCCCCCACCAGCCCGAACAGCCACATGCCCACCGGGATGGAGCAGACGAAATACATCAGTTCCACCTCGTTCCACTGCCAGCGCAGGGGGTGGAGCAGTCCTTCCACCAGCCGGGCAAAGGCGGCGTCCGCGGCGGAAAGCTGGGTGGCCGCATACCACACCAGCACCAGGGCCAGCACCACCCCGACGAGCACCTCCCCCACCCGGCGGCGGGAACGCACACGCCCTTTCAGGCAGGCCTTGGCCCCGGCCCACAAAGAGCGCAGCCGCAGGAAGATGCCGGTCCAGGGCAGGACGAACACCCCCACCAGCCCGTCTACTGCCACCAGGGTGTTGGCTTTGCCGGCGGCCTGCATACCGGTACGGCAGAGGACAAAATACACCGCCGTCAGGTGCCACACCAGCATCTGCCAGAGCTGGAGCACGTCGGGGTAGAGGCCGTACACCCCCAACGCCACGCTCTGGGCCAGCCAGCAGGCTCCCCAGAACCAGGTTTCCCGGCTGCCTTTGCGGCCCAGGGCCCGGCTGAACAGCGCCACCCCCAGCATGAACAGCACCGCAAAGATGGTGTAGGCGGCTCCCCGCATCACCCCCAGGAGCACGTTCCGGGTATAGTACCAGGCCAGGGGATAGCTGAGCACCGCCGCCGCGCCCCACAAAAAGGGGCTGCCGGGCAGGGGCCGGAAGGGGGCAGAGGCCTCCGCCGGCAGATTTTGAGGCGCACTTGAATAGAGGGGACGCGCCGCGCCCTCTTTGTAATTATATTCCATAATATTACCCTCTGTATAATTTTGTGTTATCGGCCGTCGGTTTCGTCATCGGGCCGGTATTCCAGCAGGTCGCCGGGCTGGCAGTCCAGCACCCGGCACAGGGCTTCCAGGGTGGTGAACCGCACCGCCTTGGCCTTGTTGTTTTTCAGAATGGACAGGTTGGCGGGGGTGATGCCGATCTTGTCGGCCAGTTCTCCCGCGCCCATGTGGCGCCGGGCCATCATCACGTCCAGATTTACATAAATGGACATCCGCCTTCTCCTTTACACCGTCAGGTCCAGTTCATCCTTCATGTCCACGGCCTGGCGGAAGGCATTCATGATGACCCGGACGATCAGCGCCATGAATCCGGCGCACAGACCCAAGGAAAAGACGAAGGGCAGCCGCAGCACCAGCCCGGTGGGGGTGCACAGGAAGGCTGCCCCCGCACAGCACCAGCTGATTCGCCACAGGGCTTTGACATTTTCCCGCACAAAGACGGTCCCCGCCTGCACCCGGCCCAAAAACCGGTAGAGAGTATACAGGGTGGTAAAGGCCAGCACCGCGCACACATACCCCAGCCCCAGCAGTCCCAGGCGCAGCGCACCCAAGGCGGCGCTGCCGGTGTAGTCTCGCAATGCCCAGTTCACCAGCCGGGGGCCGCAGCCCACCATAAACAGGCAGATGGCTCCCATGCACAGGGTGCTGAACCGGCTCAGGGCAATGCTTTTGTCCCGCCCGGGGGCGGGATTTTGCTTCGGCATACAAAGGTCCCCTTTCTCTTTTCAGCTTAGCCTTACCATACCACAGTTTCTATCGTTTTTCAAGTGTTTTTTATTGTTTTTCAATAAATTCTTTTTGTTTTTCGATGAGAACGAGCCGCAAAAAGGCCCGCCGTCGCCGGCGGACCCGAAGGTTGCATTCCTTTTGTTTGTCAGTGGGTGGTATCGGTATCCACCACACAGTCGGCCTTGTTTTCAATGTCGAACACCGTGAAGTACCCTTCCTCCAGGGGAATCCAGCAGCTGCGGAACATATCGTAGTTAGCCCCTTCCCGCAGGCGCAGGCGCTGTTCCTGGCAGGCGGTGCTGCAGGTCACAAAGACGGTCAGGTCGTACCCGCCCAGGATGGGGTGGTGGCTGTAGCTGCCTTCCAGCACCAGCAGGGGGCCCGCCGGCAGGGGTGTTTCGGCCCCGAAGCAGTCGGCGTGGCAGTCATAGGCCCGGTACACCCCCGGGCGTCCGGCCCGCAGCGGGTCCAGCACCTCGGTGTGCAGGCGGGCAAAGTCCATATTGGCCGCCGGGGTGGCCTGCCAGTTCTGGGCCCGGCGGGCGAAGGGCAGGTAGTAATCGTCGGTATGTACCACCGGACAGCCGAAAGCCCGGCCCAGGGCCACCCCCAGGGCAGTCTTGCCGCTGCCGCAGCGTCCGTCCACCGCCACAATGGCGGTATGACCCTCACGGATCAGGGTTTCCACTTTGCGGCGCAGGTCCGCCGGGACCTCCCCGGGGATGGCCGTCATCCGGGCGCTCATTTGGCAATGGCCGTGCACAGACCGTCGTACAGGCGGTCCAGCTCCGGCATCATGGCCACGGCGCCGTCCCAGTCCCCGGCCCGGAAGGCGGCCACCTGACGGGTCAGCAGATCGAACAGGGCGGTCATGGACAGGTTTCCACACACACCTTTCATGGTGTGGGCAGCGGTCAGGGCCCCTTCCTGATCCCCGGCGGCAATGGCGGCGGCCAGCCGGTCGTGGTTGGGGTCCGCCGGGAACTTGGCCAGAAATTTTTCCAGCAAGGTCTCGTTATTCATGAAGCGCTCCAGGGCGGCGGGCACATCCAGGCCCGCGTCCATCAGGCGTTGTCTGCGCGCAGAGTCCATGTTCAATCCTCCTTTTGGGTTTCATACAGGCGGTGCAGCCGAGGTTCCACCGCAAAAAAGGCTTCCAGCAGCGCCGGGTTGAACACCCCGCACTGCCCGGTGCGGATCATTTCCAGCACGGTTTGCCGGTCAAAGGCTTTCTTGTACACCCGCTTGCAGCTCAGGGCGTCGTACACGTCCGCCAGGGACACCACCTGGGCCCAGATGGAGATCTCCTCCCCCTTCAGCCCGTCGGGATAACCCCGGCCGTCCCACCGTTCATGGTGGTGGCGGGCGATGTCGTAGGCATAGGGGTAGGCTTCGTTCTCCCGCAGCTGATGGATGCGCTCCAGCATCTCGGCCCCCCGGATGGTGTGGGTCTTCATGATCTCATATTCTTCGGGGGTAAGCTTGCCGGGCTTGTTCAGGATGGCGTCCGGGATGGCGATCTTGCCCACATCGTGCATGATGGAGGCGGTAGCGATGAGCTCGATCTCCGCTTCGCTGATGCCCTGGCCCAGACGGGTGTCGGTAAGCAGCATCTTGGTGATGTGGTGGATGCGCTGGACGTGCTCCCCGGACTCTCCGTCCCGGAACTCAATGGCGGTGGAAAGGGCTTCCAGCATGCCCATATTGAGCTCGGCAATCTGCCGGGCCCGGCGCATGAGCTCGGACTGCTGGATCTCCACCGTGTTGCTCAGACGACGGCGGGCCTCAAACAGTTCCACCACCGACTGCACCCGGCGCAGCACCACGTAGGGCACCACCGGTTTGCTGATCACGTCCATGACCCCCAGGCGGTAGGCTTCCCGCATGACCTCATCCCGGGCTTCGGCGGTGATGAGAAAGACCGGCAGTTTCTGCAAAAGTCCTTTTTCGCGCAGCTGCTGCAATACCTGCAGGCCGTCCATCTCGGGCATGACCACATCCAGCAGCACGGCACTGAAGGCATCGGGCCCCGCCAGGATGGCCTCCAGCCCCTGGCGGCCGTTTTCCGCCTCCTGTATGGTGTAGTAGGGTGCGAACAGATTGTCCAAAATTGCACGGTTGAATTCGTCATCATCCACAATCAGAAGGGTGCGATGATCCCCCGCGCCGTGTTGGTTCTGTTCTTCCATTCAGGTCCCCCCTTTCGGTGTTCATCTGGTTCCAGTATACTCAACTTCACAAAAAATCACAAGGCTTTTGCACGCAGAAAGCCGGAACGGGACCTTGCATGCGCAAAGTCCCGTCCCGGTTGGTATAGGAAAAATAAGAGAATGGCGTTGTTCTGCGCGGCTCCATAAAGAAAACAAAGTCGCAAAAGGCTGTCTGCAAAGCGCTATCTGCCGCTTTACAGCGGTTTTTCGATGCTGCGCAGTTCTTGCAGAGCCTTTGTTTTTTTATGTCACCTGCGCTTTTGCGTGCGCATCACACGATCTTGCGGGATTTGTGCACGCCGGTCTTGAGGAACTCCACCCACTCGGCCACGTTCACCGCATGGTCGCCCAGGCGTTCCAGATACTTGGTGATCATGAACAGGTCCAGGGCGGTCTGGGCCTCGTCGGGGTGGCCGGCAATGTAGTGGGCGATCTCGCCGCTGATGCGGTTGAAGGAAGCATCCGCCACGTCGTCCTTGGCAATGACCTCGGCAGCGCTGGCCAGGTCCACCTGCACATAGGCGCCGATGGCCTGCTTGACCATCCGGAGCACCAGGTCGCCCATGCGGTAGATGTCCTCCATGACGCCCACGGTCGACGCGGTGTCCACATGCAGGTGCAGGATGATCTCCGCAATGTCGGAGGCCTGGTCGGCGATGCGCTCGATGTCGGTGACCATCTTCAGGGCCGTGGACACCTTGCGCAGGTCGCTGGCCACCGGCTGCTGACGCAGAAACAGGGTCAGGCAGCGGTGTTCCACCTCGTGCTCGGCGGCGTCGATCTCGCTGTCCCGGGCAATGACGCTGCGGGCCAGTTCAATGTCCCCGGTCCTGAGGGCGGTGAGGGCGCTCTCGATGGCGCCGCCCGCCGAATGGCCCATCCGGGCCAGCATGGTATCCAGCTGCAACAGCTCTTCGTCGTAAATCTTGCGGCTGCTGGTAGGCATATGGTATCTCCCCCTTTATCAGCCGAAACGGCCGGAAATGTAATCTTCGGTGCGCTTGTCCACGGGCGTGGCAAAGACCTGCTCGGTGGGGCCCATCTCCACCAGTTCGCCCAGCAGGAAGAAGGCCGTCTTGTCCGAGATGCGGGCCGCCTGCTGCATGTTGTGGGTGACGATGATGATGGTGTAGTCCTTCTTCAGGTCCATGGCCAGCTCCTCCACCTTGGAGGTGGAGATGGGGTCCAGGGCGCTGGTGGGTTCGTCCATCAGCAGCACTTCGGGCTCCACGGCCAGGGCACGGGCGATGCAAAGACGCTGCTGCTGGCCGCCGGACATACCCAGGGCGCTCTTGTTCAGCCGGTCCTTCACCTCGTCCCAGATGGCGGCGCCCCGCAGGCTCTTTTCCACGATCTCATCCAGCTTGGCCTTGCTGCGGATGCCGTGGGTGCGGGGGCCGTAGGCGATGTTGTCGTAGATGCTCATGGGGAAGGGGTTGGGCTTCTGAAAGACCATGCCCACCCGCTTGCGCAGGACGTTCACGTCCATCTTGTCCTTGTAGATGTCCACCCCGTCCAGTTTGATGTCGCCGGAGATACGGCAGCCTTCCACCAGGTCGTTCATCCGGTTCAGGCTTTTCAGGAAGGTGGACTTGCCGCAGCCGGAGGGGCCGATAAAGGCGGTGATCTCTTTTTCAGGGATGGAGATGTTGATGTTTTTCAGGGCATGGAAGTTGCCGTAGTACAGGTCCATGTTGGACACTTCAAATTTATTCATCGTCACTCAATTTCCTTTCGCAAGTTTGCTGGCCACAAAGCCGGACAGGCTGTTGATGGCCAGGACCAGGACCAGCAGCACCACGGCGGTGCCGTAGGTCTCGCCCACATGCAGGCCCTCGTTGGACAGCATATACATGTGGACGGCCAGGGTGCGGGTGGAGCTGAAGACGCTGGTGGGGATGGACGCCACCGTGCTGGCGGTGTAGATCAGGGCAGCGGTCTCGCCCACGATACGGCCCACGGCCAGGATGACGCCGGACAGGATACCGGGCATGGCGGAGGGCAGCACGATGCTGAAAACGGTGCGCAGCTTGCCGGCGCCCAGGCCGAAGCTGCCTTCCCGGTAGGAATCAGGCACGGCCAGCAGGGCTTCCTCGGTGGTGCGCATGATGACCGGCAGCACCATGATGGACAGGGTGAAGGCGCCGGCGATGAGGGAATACCCCCACTTGAGCTGGGTGACGAAGAAGAGCATGCCGAACAGGCCGTAGACGATGGAGGGGATGCCCTGCAAAGTCTCGGTGGTCAGGCGGACGACCTTGACCAGTTTATTGCCCCGCTTGGCGTACTCCACCAGCCAGACGGCGGCGAAGATGCCCAGAGGGGTGGCGATGAGCAGAGAGAAGGCGGTCATCAGGATGGTGTTGATGAGGGCCGGGGTGAGGGAGACGTTTTCGGAATTGTACTCCCAGGCAAAGAGGCTGGGCTTGAGGTTGGGAATGCCCATGACCAGGATGTAGCCGATGAGGAAAATCAGAACGGCCACGGTGACCAGGGCGGCCAGGCGGACCAGCCACCGCATGACCAGGGCCCAGACGCGGGCGGCGGTGCGGTTTTCACGGTTTTTGGCCGGGGGTACCAGCTGGGCGCGGGACGCGCTGTATTCATCGGTATGAGCCCCGGTGGTAATGGTGGACTCAGGCATTTTTCTCCCTCTCCTTCACAAGACTGAAGCTCACGTTGATGAGCAGAATGAACACGAAGAGCACGACGCCGGTGGCGATGAGCGCTTCCCGGTGCAGGTCGGCGGCATAGCCCATCTCAATGACGATGTTGCTCGTCATGGTGCGCAGGCCCTGGAACAGGCCCTGGGGCATCCAGGTCTGGTTGCCGGCGACCATGACCACGGCCATGGTCTCGCCGATGGCGCGGCCGATGCCCAGGATGATGGCCGAAAGCACACCGCTCTTGGCGGCGGGCAGCACGGTGAAGAAAACGCTGCGCTCATGGGTGGCGCCCAGGGCCAGGCTGCCTTCGTAGTAGCTCTGGGGCACGGCGTCCAGGCTGGTCTTGCTCACCGTGATGATGGTGGGCAGGATCATGATGCCCAGCAGAAGGCTGGCGGTGAACAGGCTCATGCCCTTGCCGTTGGTGATGTGCAGGGTCTTGCGCACGAAGTCGGTTTTCAGCACTGCCTGGATGGCCGGTACCAGCACCACCATGCCGAAGAAGCCGTACACCACCGAGGGGATGCCGGCCAGCAGCTGAACGGCGGGCAGCAGCACCTTGTTGATGCGCTTGGAGGCGAACCGGCTCATGTAGATGGCGGTGAACAGCCCGATGGGCACGCCCACCACGATGGCGCCGGCGGTGACATAGATGCTGCCCAGGATCATGGGCAGAATGCCGTAGATGTCATTGCCCGGTTTCCAGGTGGTGCCCAGAAGGAACTTCAGAGGTCCGATCTTGAAGAGGGTGGGCAGACCGTTGGCAAACAGAAAGATGCAGATGAGGGCCACCGCCAGAATCGAGATGCAGGCGCAGGCGGTGAAGACCCATTTCATCACCACTTCTTTTGTGTTGGATGCTCTCGTACTCATTTTCCTATACTCCAATCCTGTTTGGGGGCGGACCCTTGGGGTCCGTCAGGGGGTTCGTTTTTTTACCAAAAGAATGGCCGCTGCTTGATGGGCGGCAACGGCCATTCGCTTTTACAGAGTTTTGATTACTGGATGGCGTCCCAGGTGGTGGTCTCACCGGTGTAGATGCTCTTGATCTGGTCGGTGGTCAGGTCCTCGATGG
>CALWNO010000008.1 GCA_944382785.1 uncultured Gemmiger sp.
CGGCTCCCACCGAGGAACGCCGCAAGCAGCTGACCAAGGATGTGCAGAAGCAGGGCGAGGAAGCCAAGGTGGCAGTGCGTAACGTCCGCCGTGATGCCATGGACAAGTTCAAAGCCATGAAGAAGGCCGGCGAAATCACCGAGGATGACCAGAAGAGCCTGGAGGAGGAAATCCAGAAGCTGACTGATAAGTTCGTCAAGAAGATTGACGAGACCTGTGCCGCCAAAAATCAGGAAATCATGGAAGTCTGATTATTTCAGACTTTCTGCTGCGTGTGCCGCGCCTGTGCGCGGCATACGTTATATCTGGCAAAGTCCGGCAGAGAGGTGCATATACTGAAACCGTCCAGCCCGTTCCGACGGTGCCCCAACTCTGTCTCCGAAAGGAATTCCCGCCCATATGAAAACTCGAATTATAACAGCCGTTGTGGGCCTGTGTCTGCTGGCCGTTGTTCTTGCCTTCTTTGACACCATGCTCTTTGATCTGGTCTTGGCGCTCATCTGCCTGATCGGTATGCACGAAGTGTACTCTGCCATGGGATTCGGCCGCAGACAGTGGTATCTGTTTGCCATGGCAGTTCCATATACGCTGTTGATCATGCTGTCCAGCAGTGCCGCCGTCCGGGCCGTGATTCTGCCGGCCAGCTTTCTGGTGGTATTGTTTTACAACATCTGCCTGATCGCCAAACACGGTACCCTGGATTTCGGCCGCCTGGCCGGGTTTGTCTACTTTGGCGGCGTCATTTTGTTCTGCTTTTATTCTCTCATCTACCTTAAGCGGAAGCTGCCTATTGATCAGTACGGCTATGACGCCGTCTATTTCATCCTGCTGATTCTCTGCTTTGCCTGGGGCGGAGATACCTCCGCCTACTTTGCCGGTCGTGCTTTCGGCCGCCACAAGCTGGCTCCCGTCGTCAGTCCTCACAAAACGGTGGAGGGAGCTATCGGTGGCGTTATTGGCAGCATGGCGGCAGGGGTGCTGGTCACCTTCCTTTACGGGATGCTATCCGGCCGCCTGCAGATGTTCACAGTCAACATCAACCCTCTGCATTATCTGGTGATTCTGGGACTGGGCGCCATTGCCTCGGTGCTGGGAATTCTGGGTGATTTGTTCGCTTCGGCGGTCAAGCGTCAGGTGGGCATCAAGGATTATGGTACCATCTTTCCCGGCCATGGCGGCATTCTGGACCGTTTCGACAGCGTGATGTTCATCGCGCCTTTCGTGTCCATCGCCGTGCGCCATTTCTTCTACCTTTCCGCTTTGTGATTGAACAGGAAGTGAATGTATGAGTAAGACCATCACTCTGCTGGGCTCTACCGGGTCCATCGGCACCCAGAGCCTGGACGTTGCCCGCATGCATGGGTATACCATTTTCGGCCTGGCGGTCCATTCCCGCATCGAAGTGCTGCAAAAGCAGATCGCCGAATTCCATCCCCGCTATGTGGCGGTGGTGGACGAGGATGCCTGTGACCGTCTGGCGGCGGAACTGGCCGGTGTGCCGGATGCTCCGCAGCTCCTGAAAGGCGCCGAGGGCCTGCGCACCCTGGCGGCCATGGACGGCCCGGATGTGGTGCTCAACGCTGTGGTGGGCATTGCGGGCCTGCCGGCCTCCCTGGCTGCCATCGAGAGTGGCCACGACCTGGCCCTGGCCAACAAGGAGAGCCTGGTCACCGGCGGCCATCTGGTCACCGATGCGGTGCGCCGCAAGGGTGTGCGCCTGCTGCCGGTGGACAGTGAACACTCCGCCATTTTCCAGTGTCTGCAGGACCAGCACTCGGCCAAGCGATTGACCAAGATTCTGCTCACCGCTTCCGGCGGTCCCTTCTTCGGGATGAAGCAGGACCAGCTGGCAGGCAAAAAGAAGGAGGACGCCCTCAAGCATCCCAACTGGAATATGGGCGCCAAGATCACCATTGATTCTGCCACCCTCATGAACAAGGGCCTGGAACTGATCGAGGCTGTCTGGCTCTTCGGTCTGCCTGAGGACAAAATTCAGATCGTGGTTCAGCGGGAGAGTGTGATTCATTCGGCGGTGCAGTTTGCGGATAACTCGGTCATCGCCCAGATGGGGGTGCCGGATATGCGCATTCCCATCCAGTATGCCCTGACCTGGCCCGACCGGCTGCCCAGCCCGGTGCCGGAACTGGACTTCACGGCCCTCAAATCCCTAAGCTTTGATGTGGCGGATGAGGAGACCTTCCGCTGCCTGGCCGCCTGCAAGAAGGCCATCCGCAAGGGCGGTCTGGCTCCCTGCGCCGCCAACGGCGCCAACGAGGAAGCCGTGCGCCTGTTCCTGCAGGACAAGATCGGCTTTCTGGACATCGGGCGTCTGGTGGAAGGCATGGTGGACAGCGACTCCTTCGGCGGGGACTACACTCTCCAGGATGTATATGACTGTGACGCCATGGCCCGGGCTTATGTCCGCGCTCATCTGTAAAACCTTCCGGCAGTAGGGCAGGGGTGCCCGCCGTCCGGTAAAACTCAATCGAGGTGTTCAATGACGATCGTCCTTCTCACCACCATTGCGGTAATCGTGGTTTTCGGTGTGGTTGTTCTGGTGCATGAGGCCGGCCACTTTCTGGCGGCCCGGCGTGTGGGGATGTGGGTTCAGGAATTTTCCATCGGTTTTGGTCCGGCCCTGTGGTCCCGGGTCAAAAACGGTACCCGGTACAGTATACGGCTGCTCCCGCTGGGGGGATATAACCTTCTGCCTGGGGAAACGCCGGAAGAGGAAGACAACGAGGCAGGGGAGGACGGTCTGTATCAACCCCATGCCTCCTATGACCGCCGTCGTCCCCTTCTGCCCGCGGCGGTGAAAAACAAGTTTTTTGATGAGGCTCCGCCCTCCCATCGCTTTTTTGTGATCCTGTGCGGTGCCCTGATGAACTTTGTGCTGGGGTACTTTTTGCTGGTGGTTCTGCTTTGCGGCGAAAAGGCCATCACCAGCTGCATGGTCTATGATTTTCTGGGGGATGCACCGGCCAGTCAGGCCAGCGGGTTGCAAGCCAAGGATGAGATCCTGGCCGTGAACGGGCATGTCTGTTTTGTGGCGGAAGATATCGTTTACGAACTGCAGCGCACGCCCGATTACACCGCCTCCATGACGGTACTGCGCAACGGCGAGATTGTCACCCTGCCCGCGGTGCATTTTGATTCCGCCACCGGGGAGGACGGCACCACCACCATGGTGCTGGATTTCCAGGTGTACGGCATTGCCAAATCTCCCCGCACGGTGGCATACTGGGCGGGACGCTATTTCCTGTATTACGCCCGGGCCATTCTGCGCGGCTTTGTGGATATGGCCACCGGACGGGTGGGCATCAACCAGCTGTCCGGCCCGGTGGGGGTGGTCAGCGCGGTGAGCCAGGCTGTTCGCTACGGCTGGAAGGATGTGGTCAGTCTGGCGGCCCTGATCTCGGTGAACCTGGGCATCTTCAACCTGTTGCCCATCCCGGGACTGGACGGCTTCAAATTGGTGTTTCTGGCGGTGGAATGCGTGTCCGGAAAAACCGTACCGGCGCGGGTGCAGGCAGTTTTTAACGCTGCAGGTGTTGTGGCGTTGCTGGCTTTGATGGTGTTGGTTACCTTCCAGGATATCACGAAATTTATATAAGGAGTGTCTTTGTATGCGCCAGCTCAAACGAACGGTCAAGATCGGCAATGTCACCATTGGCGGCAACAACCCCATCGCGGTGCAGACCATGCTCAACGTTCCGGTGGAGGATATCGCCGGCAACGTAGCTCAGGCCCGCCGCGTGGCCGAAGCCGGCTGCCAGATCGTGCGGGTCACCGTACCCACCCCCAAGGATGCCGCGGTGGTTTCCGCCATCAAGGAAGCGGTGGACATCCCGGTGGTGGCAGACATCCACTTTGACTACAAGGCCGCCCTGGCCGCATTGGATGCCGGCGCCGACAAGATCCGCATCAACCCCGGCAACATCGGGGACGACGACCGTGTCAAGGCGGTGGCCGATGCCTGCAACGCCAAAAACGTGCCCATCCGCATCGGCGTCAACGGCGGCAGCCTGGAAAAGCATATCCTGGCCAAGTACGGCGCCCCGGTGCCGGAGGCCATGGTGGAAAGCGCCATGTACCATGTGCAGCTGTTGGAAAAGCATGATTTCAACAATATCGTCATCTCCATCAAGTCCTCCAACGTGCCCCGCATGATGGCGGCCTACCGGATGCTCAGCGCCAAGACCGATTACCCCCTGCATGTGGGTGTGACCGAGGCCGGCGGCAACCGCATGGGCCTGATCAAGTCGGGTATGGGCATCGGCGGCCTGCTGCTGGAGGGCATCGGCGACACCCTGCGTGTCTCTTTGACCGATACGCCGGAAAATGAAGTCCTGGCCGGGTATGATATCCTGCGGGCGGTGGGCTATGCGGTGGCTGGCCCTGAAATCATCAGCTGCCCCACCTGCGGCCGTACCCAGTATCCCATGATGGAGATTGCCCGCCAGGTGGAGGACCGCCTGCGGGCGGACGGCTTCAAGAAGCCCATCAAGATCGCCATTATGGGCTGCATCGTCAACGGCCCCGGCGAGGCTTCCGACGCCGATATCGGCATTGCCGGCGGCAAGGACTGCGCTTTGCTGTTCATCCGCGGCGAAAAGGTCCGGATGCTTAAGGATAACATCGTGGACCAATTCGTGGACGAGATCTATAAACTGTAAATGTCTACGCGGAGGAAAGACCCCCATGGACCTGCTGCAATTTTTCGTTGATCTGCTGGTGGTCACCTGTCCGCGCTTTGCCGCAGTGCTGCTGGTGTTGGCCACAGCACTGTTCGGCTTTTGTGCCTACGTTTTCTTTGATACGGCACAGTGGGCGGGCGGCATTGTTTTTCTGGTGCTGGCCGTGGCCGCGGCGGCACTTTTTCTCTGGATGCTTTGCAGCGGAGAATTCTGCCGCCGTTCCGAAAGAAAACGCCCCAGACGCTGACCGCCGCCGTTTGTTGTTTCCCACAAGACCCGGAAAAAAAGGAGAAGCCTTGAAACCTTTTGTTACTCAGGTCTGGCCGCAGTTCACGGCCGACGCCCAGTTCAACGCCTGCTTCACCGGCGTGGTGGTGGAAAAAGTGGAACTGTTCCGCACCTCCCGCAAGGTGGTCATCAGCCTGCGCAGTGCCGAACCCCTGGACCGGGATCTCTGCGCCCGGCTGCTGGCCTCCCTGGAACCGGTGTTTGCCGGGTATGAGCTGGCCTTGCGCAACTACTTCAATTACAATGCCATCACCCCGGATTCGGTGGCCCTGCTCATTGAGGAACTCAAACAGCAGGGGATGCCGGTGAACGGCTTTCTGGATAAAAGCCAGCCGGTGGCCTTTGAGCCGGACGGACTGACCGTGCGGGTGAATGCAGGCCGCACCATTCTGGAAAGTGTGGAGTTGCCCCGCCGTCTGGCTGAGCTGATCCAGGAACGCACCGGCTCACTGCCTGTGGTGCGTCTGAAGGACGTGGCCGCCCAGCTCAACGCCGAGGACCTGGAACGCCGCGTGGCCGAAAAGACCCCCGCTGTGCAGTTCAAGGCCAAGGAGGAAGTGGCGCCCTTCACCATCGACGGTCTGGCGCTGGCTCCCAAGGCGCCCAAGCTCTTCCATGGCAAACCCTTCAAGCCCGCCGACCTGCGCCCCCTCAACGATCTGGGCGACGGCGGCAAGGTTACTGTGTGGGGCGATGTCTTCGCCACTGAGGTCAAAGGCAACCGCCGCAAGATCTATTTTACCTCCATCACCGACTACAACGGCTCTATCAACCTCAAGGTATTGGGGGATGACGGGGAAGACATGTCCAAGTGGGAGGGCCTCAAGCCCGGCACCACCCTTATTGTGCGGGGCAACTATACCTACGATAAGTACGAGCGGGATTACGTCCTGCTGCCCTACGACGTCTTGCAGGTGGAGCGGGAACCCCGCCAGGATACCGCCCCCGAAGGCCACAAGCGGGTGGAGCTGCACCTGCACACCAAGTCCAGCTCCATGGACGGCTTCTGTGACCCAGGCAAAATCGTCCGTCTGGCCCACCGTATGGGCCACCGGGCCATAGCCATCACCGACCACGGCGTCTGCCAGGGCTATCCGGAAGCCATGCTGGCCGCCGACGACATCCACGGCTCCGATCCCAACTTCAAGCTGATCTACGGGTGTGAAGCCTACTTTGTGGACGATATGATCCCCACCGTCTACGGAAAGGTCAAAATGCCTCTCACCGGCAGCTTTGTGGTCTTTGATACCGAAACCACCGGCCTTGATACAAACAATGACATCATGACCGAAATCGGCGCCGTCTACGTGGAAAACGGCAAGATCAACGAGGAAAAGAGCTTCGGTACCTTCGTCAATCCCGGCCGCCCCATTCCCGCCAAGGTGGTGGAGCTCACCGGCATCAACGACGCTATGGTGGCGGATGCTCCTACCCCTGACGAGGCCATCCGCCGCTTCAAGGAATTCTGCGGGGACAACATCGTCATTGCCCACAACGCCAGCAGCTTTGATATGCTCATTCTCCACCGGGCGGCCGAGCGGGCGGGCATTACCTTCAATAACCCCTATATCGACACCGTGCCCATGGCGCAGGCGCTGTTCCCGGGCCTGCGCAATTATAAGCTGGACACCATCAACAAGCACCTGGAGATCCCGCCCTTCAACCACCATCGTGCAGTAGACGACGCCATGGCCCTGGCCCGTATCTTTGAAAAGATGCTGGAGGACCTGGACGAAAAGGAAATCTACAATGTAGAGGACATCAACACCGGGCTGGGCGGCAACAAAGAGGTGTTGAAGAAAAAATACTACCACCTGATCATCTGGGTCAAAAACCAGACCGGGCTGAAGAACCTCTACCGCATTGTCAGCGCGGCCCACACCAAGTATTTCTTCAAGAAACCCCGTGTACCCCGCAGCCTTCTCAACCAGTACCGGGAAGGGCTGATCCTTTCCTCCGCCTGTGAGGCAGGGGAGCTCTACCGTGCCATTGTGGCCGGCCGCAGCCACGAAGATCTGCTGCGCATCGCCGATTATTACGACGTGCTGGAGATTCAGCCTCTGGGCAACAACGAATTCATGGTCCGCAACGGCCAGGTGGATTCCATTGAGGTGGTCAAGAACTTCAACCGCACTGTCATTGCCCTGGCCGATGAACTGCACAAGCCGGTGGTGGCCACCGGGGACGTGCATTTCCAGGAACCGGAGGACGCCACCTACCGCGCCATTCTGCAGGCGGGCAACGGATTCAAGGATGCGGACAACCAGGCGCCGCTGTTCTACCGCACCACCCAGGATATGCTGGAAGAGTTCAGCTACCTGGGCCAGGACAAGGCCTATGAGGTGGTGGTCACCAACCCCAACAAGATTGCTGCCACCATCGACGGCAACCTGCGGGCGATCCCCAAGGGCACCTACCCGCCTTCCATCAAGGGGGCCGAGGAGCAGCTGCGCTCTGGTACCTGGGAACATGCCCGGAAAGACTATGGCAGCCCGCTGCCTGACATCCTGCAAAAGCGGCTGAAAAAGGAGCTGGATTCCATCTGCGGCCACGGCTACGCCGTTCTGTATGTCATTGCCGTCAAGCTGGTGGCCTTCTCCAACGCAGGTGGCTACCAGGTGGGCAGCCGTGGTTCCGTCGGCTCCTCCGCTGTGGCCCACTTTGCGGGCATTTCGGAAGTCAACAGCATGCCGCCCCATTATCTGTGCCCCGAGTGCCAGCACAGTGAGTGGATCGACGACGGCCACACCATGGACGGCTTCGACCTGCCGGACAAAAAGTGCCCGGTCTGTGGCACCCCCATGATTATGGAAGGTCATGATATTCCCTTTGAAACCTTCCTGGGATTCTACGGCGACAAGGAACCGGATATCGACCTGAACTTCTCCGGCATGTACCAGTCCAACGTCCACCGCTATACCGAGGAACTCTTCGGTAAGGAAAACGTGTTCAAGGCGGGTACGGTTTCCGGTCTGCAGGACAAGACCGCCTACGGCTATGTGAAAAAGTACCTGGAAGAGCGGGGCCGCACCGTCAACCGTGCGGAGGAGAACCGTCTGTGCATCGGCTGTACCGGCGTCAAGCGCACCACCGGCCAGCACCCCGGCGGCATGGTCGTTGTGCCTGATACCTTTGATATCTACGACTTCTGCGCCATCCAGCACCCGGCGGACGACGTGAAGGGCGGCCTGCTGACCACTCACTTTGAATTCAAATACCTCCACGACACCCTGCTCAAACTGGACGAGCTGGGCCACGATGTGCCCACCTTCTATAAGTTCTTTGAGGAGTATTCCGGCATTCCCATCAACTCGGTGCCTATGAACGACCCCAAGGTGTACAGCCTGCTCACCTCCACCGAGGCATTGGGCGTCACTCCGGAGCAGATCGGCAGCCAGACCGGCACCTTCGGTATCCCGGAAATGGGTACCAACTTCGTGCGCCAGATGCTGCTGGATGCCCAGCCCAAGAACTTCTCCGAGCTGATCCAGATTTCCGGTCTGTCCCACGGCACTGACGTCTGGACTAACAACGCAGACGAGCTCATCCGCTCCAAGACCTGTACCATCGCCGAGGTCATCGGCTGCCGTGACAGTATCATGCTGTACCTGCTGCGCAAGGGCCTGGAACCCAAGATGTCCTTTGATATTATGGAGGCCGTGCGTAAAGGCAAGGTGGCCAAGGGCGGCTTCAAGCCCGGCTGGGAGGAAGCCATGCGGGAGCACGATGTGCCCGACTGGTACATCGAATCCTGCCGCAAGATCAAGTATATGTTCCCCAAGGCCCACGCCGTGGCCTACCTTATGGCGGCCATTCGTCTGATGTGGTTCAAGGTCTACCATCCGGCCATCTTCTACGCGGTCTACTTCACCGTCCGCGGTGCCGATATCGACTACGAAGCCGCGGTGGGCGGTGTCCGTGTGGCCAAAGAGCACCTGCGGGACAACGAGCGCATCCCCAAGGACGAACGTACCGCCAAAGACGACGACGCCTTAGTCAGTCTGCAGCTGGTCAACGAGATGCTGCAGCGGGGCTGTCAGTTCCTGCCCATCGAGCTGGGCAAGAGCTACGCCAGCAAGTATATTGTGGAGGACGGCAAGGTCCGTCTGCCCTTTACCTCCTTGAAAGGCCTGGGCGAAAGCGCCGCTATTGCCTTGGAGCAGGCCACCATTCACGGGGAAGAGTATATCTCCATCGAGGAACTGCAGCAGGCTTCCGGTGTGGCCCAGTCCATCCTGGACAAGCTGCGGGATGTGGGCGCCCTGGGCAACCTGCCCGAAACCAGCCAGGTGGACTTCTTCAGCATGATGAGCTGAGAGCTTTCCCCTAACCACTAACCAGAACGTCCTTTCACCGTCATGGTGGAAGGACGTTTTTTTGTGCCACAAATAGAAAGCGTACTTAACATTTTGTCCCTGTACGAAATACTGAAATCACAGAAATGGAAAGCAAACTTTCCAAAAGGAGGTGCCGGCTCTGAAAAACCGATTGGAAGAACTGCGCAAACAACGGGGGATCCGGCAGGAGGAACTGGCCGAAGCCCTGGAGGTCTCCCGCCAGACCATCGGCTCGCCGGAAAACGGACGGTACAATCCGTCCATCCGGCTGGCGTTCAAAATCTCCCGCTATTTCGGTCTGCCTATTGAGGAGATTTTCCTGTATGAGGAAGATCCCGACTGACAGGAAAAAGGAGGTATTTTTCATGAGATCCAAATCAAAAGAAATGGCGTTTGTGGTGGTCGGTCTGCTGTTGGCTGCGGTGGGGCTGGTCATGCTGAGATGGATGCCGGAAGCCTGGAGCGGCCCGCTACCCTACCTCTGCCTGGGGGTGGGGGCCGGTGCTTTTGGCTGGGGGAGTGGAGAACTGCAGGAACAGACCCTCGCGACAGACCGGCAAAAGAATGCGCTTCGACTACAGAAAGGCTTTCGCTTCCCGCGACAAAAAACAATGGCAATAAGGGCACTATGGAGATAGAAACAAAAATAATTTTTGCAGCCTGCTTGATTTTCCCTCTGATTATAGTATAATAATCACCACGTTCCGGCGCGGCTTCGGCCGCGCTTTGACTTTTTGGGTGATAGGGGAAAGGACTATGACAAAAGATCTTACAAGCGGTACACCACTTAGGGTTATCGCTTTTTTTACGCTGCCGCTGGTGCTGGGAAACCTGTTTCAGCAGTTCTATTCACTGGCAGATACCATCATTGTGGGGCGGTTTGTGGGGGTGGATGCCCTGGCGGCCGTTGGTGCCACAGGGTCAGTGAATTACCTGATCCTGGGGTTCGTGATCGGTATCTGTAACGGGTTTGCCATTCCCATTGCCCAGTATTTTGGCGCCCGGGATTATTCCAGTATGCGCCGTTATGTGGCCAATGCGGGTTGGCTGTGCGTCGTCATGAGTGTGGTGCTCACCATTGCCACCGTGATCCTGACACGGCCCATCATGGAGCTGATGCAGACACCGGACGACATCATCGAGCAGGCTTCCATCTATATTGGCTGGATTTTTGCGGGAATTCCGTTTGTGTTCCTGTATAATATGGTGTCTGCCATTATGCGTGCTTTGGGGGATAGCAAGACGCCCCTGTATTTTCTGATCCTGACCAGTGTGCTCAATGTGGGGCTGGACCTGTATCTCATCATTGTATATGATATGGGGGTGTTGGGGGCAGCGGTTGCCACCGACCTTTCCCAGGCTATTTCCGGCGTGGTCAGCTTTCTTTATATGCTGCGCCGGTTTCATGTGCTCAAAATGGAAGGAGACGAGCGCCGACCGGATTCTGCCGTGTGTGCCCGCCTGTGCGGGATGGGCGTACCTATGGGATTGCAGTGCAGCATCACCGCCATCGGTTCGGTGATTATGCAAAGTGCTGTGAACGTGCTGGGTTCCACTGCTGTGGCGGCAGTCACGGCAGCCGGCAAAACCCAGAATCTGATTACGGTACCGTTGGAAAGCATTGGCACCGCCATGGCTACCTATGCCGGGCAGAACCTGGGTGCTGCCAAACTGGGACGCATCCGCCGCGGCACCAACAGTGCCATGCTGCTGATTACCGTCTACTCGATTGCATCCGCTTTGTTCCTGCATTTCTTTGACGTAATCATCATCGGTCTGTTTATTGATACAGCGGTGGAAACCACCATTGTGAGCATGGCCAGCGAATACATGTTCTGGAACAGCCTGTTCTTTATCCCTCTGGGCGCTCTGATCGTATGGCGCTACGTCATTCAGGGGCTGGGCTACTCCACCCTGGCTATGATGGCCGGGGTGGCCGAAATGGCAGCCCGGATGCTGGTGGCCATCACACTGGTGCCGCGCCTGGGATATTTCGGCGCCGAGCTGTCCAATCCGTCTGCCTGGGTGGCGGCTTGCCTGTTCCTGTGGCCTGCCTATCGCTGGACGGTGGAGCAGCTGCAGAACCGCATGCATGCACGGCGCCTGGCGGCACTGCACGCCATTGGTCTGGACCCTGGGACCGAAGACTGAATCCTGCATGCAAGGCGGCAAATACTGCATATTTATACCAAAATGTGGATAAAGCCCTTGCCCTTGGTCGTGAAAAGTATTATAATCCAACTATATGTCTTGAGTTGTCAGACAGGCAAGAGGGATTATAAGGAAAGGAAGGACCAGCCATGTCCAGCACAAAGAAGCCGTTTATCAGCTTGGAGCAGGCACAGCGCATCATTGCGGATGTACCGACGCCGTTCCATATTTATGACGAAAAGGCCATCCGGGAAAATGCGCGCCGTGTCAATGCGGCGTTTGCCTGGAATCCGGGTTTCAAGGAATACTTTGCCGTCAAGGCTACCCCCAATCCGTACCTGCTGAAAATTTTGCAGGAAGAAGGCTGTGGGGTGGACTGCTCCAGCTACACCGAACTGATGCTCAGCGAAGCCTGCGGCTTTTCCGGCGCCGATATCATGTTTTCTTCCAATGAGACGCCTGCAGAAGACATGAAGAAGGCCTATGACCTGCATGCCAACATCAACCTGGATGATTTGACCCATGTGGACTTCCTGCAGCGGGTGGCCGGGATTCCGCCGGTGATCTGCTGCCGTTATAATCCGGGCGGGGTGTTTGATCTGGGCAACGGGATCATGGATAATCCCGGTGATTCCAAGTACGGTATGACCGAGGACCAGATGGCGGAAGCCTACACCCGCCTGATGCAGCTGGGGGCCAAGGAATTCGGTATTCACGCTTTCCTGGCCAGCAACACGGTCACGGATGAGTATTACCCCGAACTGGCGGGCATCCTGTTCCGCCTGGCCGTCCGCCTGAAGGAGCGCACCGGGGCCAAGATCAAGTTTATCAATCTGTCCGGTGGGGTGGGCATCGCCTACAAGCCGGGGCAGCGCGATAACGATATCATGGCTATCGGAGAAGGCGTGCGCCGCCAGTATGAATCCATCCTGACGCCGGCGGGGATGGGGGATGTGGAAATCTACACCGAAATGGGCCGGTATATGCTGGGCCCCTACGGCGGTCTGGTGACCACCGCCATCCATCAGAAACATATCTATAAGGAATACATCGGCGTGGATGCCTGTGCTGCCAACCTGATGCGCCCGGCCATGTACGGTGCCTATCACCACATCACGGTTCTGGGCAAGGAGGATGCACCTGCGGATCATGTGTATGATGTGGTGGGTGGTCTGTGTGAAAACAACGACAAGTTTGCCATTGACCGCCAACTGCCGCAGATCGATACAGGGGACATCCTGTTCATCCATGATACCGGTGCCCATGGATTTTCCATGGGATACAACTACAATGGCAAGCTTCGCAGCGCTGAAGTACTGCTGTGTGAGGACGGTACCCACCAGCTGATCCGCCGTGCCGAAACACCGGCCGATTACTTTGCCACGCTGGATTTCAGCCCGTTCTATAAAAAAATGGGCCTGTGATCCACCCTGCGCCCAAAACCATGAAAAAGGCCACGTCTCCCATGGGAGACGTGGCCTTTTTTCTGCTTGAAAGAGTCGATTATTCGGTCGTCTGGATGAAGCCGCCGCCGAACACAAATCCACCCCGGTAGAATACCGCGCTCTGACCGGGGGCGGGGGCGCGCACCGGATCCGGGAACGTGACGATCAAACTGCCATCAGGATTGTGGGCGACATGGCAGGGAACCGCTTTGGCGGCGCTGCGCACCTTGACCCGGTAGTCTCCTTCCGCCAGAGGCTGGCTGTCCGGGGTGGCGATATTCCCCACCACCATGCGGGAGGCGTACTCGCCGCCGCTCTCAGCCAGCTGGATGTTTCCGTCCGGCAGAATGGCCTTCACGAACAGCGGACGGCCTGCGGCGATGCCAAGGCCCTTGCGCTGCCCCACGGTATAATGGTCCACACCGGCGTGTTCGCCCAGATCCTCCCCGTCCGGACCGATGAAACGGCCGCTTTTGGGGGTAAATCCCCGATCCCGGATGTAGGCGGAATAGGCGCCATCCGGAATGAAGCAGATTTCCATGGAGTCGGGAGCATCGGCACAGGCCAGCTCCAGATCCCGGGCAATTTCCCGCACGTCATCCTTCTCAAAATCGCCCAAGGGAAGGATCAGGCGGGACAAAATCTCCTGGGGCAGGCGGTACAGCATATAGCTTTGATCCCGGGCCGTGCTGTCGGCGGTACACAGGCGACTTTTGCCGTCACTGCACACTTCCACCCGGGCATAATGCCCTGTGGCAATGAACTGGCAGCCCAGCTCGTCCGCTTTGCGCAGCAACAGACGGAATTTTACCGCCGGATTGCAGAGAATACAGGGATTGGGGGTGCGTCCGGCACAGTAATTTTCACAGAAAGGGGTAATGACTTCCCGCTCAAAATCTTCCTGGGCGTCGATCACATGGACGGGAACTCCCAGTTTGGCGCCGGTTTCCCGGGCGGACTGCACCGCTGCGTCGTGGGCCGGAGAAAAGCAGATCACCGCGCCCTGTACCGCGAATCCCTGCTCCTGCAGGATCCGTACCGTGACGCTGGAATCCACTCCGCCGCTCATACCAACAAGGACCTTGTCCTGCTTTTCAAATGTGTTGAATCCAAGGGCATCCATTATAATTTCCTCCGAATGTGGTTTTATGCCTGCCGTCCGCCAAATCGTTTGCTCTGTTCTACCGCCATGCGGTCACAGCGTTCGTTTTCGGGATGTCCGGCATGGCCTTTCAGCCAGTGGTAGCGGATCACATGTTTTTCACTTTCTTCCAGCAGCGGCGCCCACAGGTCGGGGTTCAGGGCAGGAGACTTGTCGGCTTTTTTCCAGCCGCGGGCACGCCATCCCTTGGCCCATCCCTTCTCCAGACCGTTGATGACATATTGGCTGTCGCTGTACAGATCAATGGCACAGGGCTCCTTGAGCTGGCGCAGGGCTTCCAGCAAGCCGGTCAGTTCCATGCGGTTGTTGGTGGTGGAAGCTTCGCCGCCGCTGATCTCCTTCTCAAACACCTTGCCGGTGCTGGTGCGGAACCGCAGGATGGCGCCCCAGCCACCGGGGCCGGGATTGCCGCTGCAGGCGCCGTCGGTATAGATTTCGATTTGTTTCATGGTGTTTTGCAAACCTTTCCTGGTCCATACTGGTTTTGTGCCCTTATTATACCTGTTTTGCCGCTGTGTGGCAACTGCCCCGCCACAGCGGCGCAATTGACAATGGTCTGTACAGGATTTATAATAAGACTAATTGCAATGTCATGTTTTTCGCAGGGCCCGGTCGCATCCTGTCGGATGGACTTTTCGCGCCCAACAGCCTGTTGGCAAAAATCATACGATGCAAAGAAAAATCTCATCGATCAGAGCCGCGGCCGTGTGCGCGCAGGTCTGTCGGTGCGGAATATTCCGGAGGTATTTGAATGGAAGAAATGAACCAGAAGCAGAGTCCCAAACGCCCGGCCCAGAAGCGTGCCCGGCAGAACAGCAATGCCCAGGGCGGGCAGTCCCGCCGCGCTCACGGGGAGAACAAGACTCCCAAAGCGCAGAGCAGCAAAAAGACCGCCGGTGGGGAACAGCCCAAAGCGGCCAAAGCACCCCGCGCACCTCGTGCTGCCCGGGGAGAGGCCCCGCGCCGGCAGCCCCGTCAGAACAACAACCAGCCCCGGCTGACCGCTCCCGCCCAGGCTCCCCGCCTGCCGCGCCGCCGTCAGAGTGCGCCAATCTATGATGAGCCCGCCATCCCCATGCATATCTGCCCCCTGGGCGGTCTGGGAGAAGTGGGTAAGAATATCACCCTGTATGAATGCCAGGGGGACATGATTCTGGTGGACTGCGGCCTGGTGTTCCCGGACGAAGAAATGTTCGGTGTGGATCTGGTCATTCCGGATTTCACCTATGTGCTGGAAAACAAGGACCGCATCAAGGGGCTTTTCATTACCCATGGTCATGAGGACCATATCGGCAGTCTGCCCTATCTGCTCAAGAAATTCAATGTGCCCATCTATACGGCCAAACTGACCATCGGTCTGATCAAGAATAAACTGGAGGAGCACGGTCTGGCTTCCAGCGCCGAGTTCCATGAGATTCGTCCCCGCCAGAAGATCCGCCTGGGCTGCTTTACGGTGGAGCCCATCCATGTGAATCACTCCATCCCCGACGCCCTGGCCTTTGCCATTGAATGCCCGGCCGGCATTGTGCTGCATACTGGCGACTTCAAAATCGACTATACGCCGTTGTCCGGCGATGCGGTGACCGACCTTTCCACTATTGCGGAATACGGGCGCCGTGGTGTGCTGGCTCTGCTGGCCGATTCCACCAACGCCGAACGTCCGGGATTTACAGCCACCGAGCAAACTGTGGCGGAAGGTGTGCGCCGGTTGTTCCACAAGGCAGGCAACCGCCGGATCATTGTGGCCACCTTTGCTTCCAACATTTACCGCATCCAGCAGATCATTGAGCTGGCCATGGAGAGCGGACGCAAGGTGGCGGTGAACGGGCGCAGTATGGTTTCCAACACCGAGATGGCCCGGGAACTGGGCTATATCCGGGTGCCGGACAATGTGCTGATCGATATTGAGGAAGTGAACAAGTATCCGCCGGAAAAGGTGGTCCTGATCACCACCGGCAGCCAGGGCGAGCCTTTGTCCGCGCTGTCCCGCATGGCCCAGGCAAGTCACCGCACCGTCAAGGTCGGGCCCAGCGATTTCATTATCATCTCGGCCCGTCCCATTCCCGGCAACGAAAAGACGGTCACCAAGGTGGTCAACGGTCTGCTGACTCTGGGCGCCGAAGTGATCTATGAGAACATGTATGATACCCATGTATCCGGCCATGCCTGCCAGGAGGAGCAGAAGCTGATTCTGACCCTGGCCCATCCCCAGTATTTCCTGCCGGTGCACGGGGAATTCAAACAGCTCAAACGCCATGCCGAGACGGCTGAGCATCTGGGCTACATCCCCAAGAACAACATCTATATTGCCGAAAACGGTCAGAATATCCGGATCTCTCAGGATGGATTGACCGTGGAGGGGACGGTACCTTCCGGCGCGGTGATGGTGGACGGTTACGGTGTGGGCGATGTAGGCAATGTGGTTCTGCGCGACCGGCACCATCTGTCGGAGGATGGCATCATCATCGTCACGGTGGCGGTGGATGGCCGCACCGGCCAGGTGGTTTCCGGGCCGGAACTGGTTTCCCGCGGCTTTGTCTATGTGCGGGAAAGCGAGGAACTGATGGACG
This sequence comes from uncultured Gemmiger sp., assembly GCA_944382785.1. Lineage (GTDB taxonomy): Bacteria > Bacillota > Clostridia > Oscillospirales > Ruminococcaceae > Gemmiger. The sequence continues at coordinate 16,651 of CALWNO010000008.1, forward strand.
GCGCACGTACTCAGGTGGAGATGGCTCTGGACCGCAGTCTGGCCGACAATCTGCATGACTGGGCCAGTGTGAAAGCCCGGGTGCGGGAAGCTCTTTCCAGCTATATCTATCGCCGCACCAAGCGCAGCCCCATGATCCTGCCCATCCTGATGGAAGTATAACACAGGCGGTGCGCGGTCTGCCGCGTGCCACCCAAACACCGAGGATACCATGAAACATAAAAGAAGTCTCGACAGCATTGTACTCCTCATTCTGCTAACGGTGGCCTGCCTGGCGCTGGTCGTTCCGGTGGCTGTTCTGCGTCCGGTGTGGCTGATTGCACCGGCTGTCGCAGTGCTGATCGCCGGGATCGTGGTGGTTGTGAACATCCGGCGCTTGCGCCGGTTCGTGGCTGCCAATCTGTCCGGCCGCCAGTTTGAAGGCAGCAAACTGCAGTACTCTCTGGGAGAACTGCCGGTACCTGTCATGCTGCTGGACGGCAAGACCATTGTCTGGTACAATGATCTTTTCCGGGATCAGATCATGGAAGGGGAAGACGCCGTACAGCCCGTGGTGGAACGTTTCCTGCCGGGGTTTGATCTGGCGGTCTGTGCCCGCCCCCACGGCCAGGATCTGGCTGCCAACGGCAGTCGGTTCACGGCTTATGCCAGCCCGGCAAAAGGGGAGTCCGGCGGCAGCCTGGTGTATCTGATTGATGATACTTTCTACAAGGAAACACTGGATGAATACAATGCCAGTCGCCCGGCCTATCTGAATATTGTGATCGACAGCTATGATGAGCTGTTCACCGATATGAAGGATTCCGAGCAGGCCCGGGAACTGGAAGCCATCAACCGCCTGCTGGAAGAGTATTTTGCCCAGACCACCGGCTTTTTGCGTCGGGTATCCAACAACCGCTATATTGCGGTGGTGGAAGAGCGCGATGCCCGCCGGATGATCGAAAAACGCTTTGACATTCTGGATCAGGTGCGGGCACTGAATCCCAGCGGGATGATTACCATCTCCATCGGTTTGGGACACGGGGGCAAGACCCTGTTTGAATGCCAGGAAATGGCCCGGGAAAGTATTGATATCGCCCTGGGCCGCGGCGGCGACCAGGCTGCCATCAAGACGGTGGACGGCTTTGAATTTTACGGCGGCGTTTCTCATGGTGTGGAAAAGCGCAGTCATGTGCGCAGCCGGATCATTGCCAACGCCCTGGCGGATCAGATCCGTCAAAGCGACAGCGTGATTGTCATGGGGCACCGCATGTCCGACCTGGACGCTGTCGGGTCTGCTATTGGTGTCCTGCGCATGTGCAAGATGTGCGAAGTTCCTTCGGTCATTGCCATCCGGCGGGACGCCACCCTGGCGGGAGCCTTGCTGGATGTGTTTGATGAAGCCGGGGAAGACCACAACTTTATCGATCCCAAGGAAACGCTGGATCTGATCACTCCGAACACTTTGCTGATTGTGGTGGATACCTACCAGAAATATCTGCTGGAAAGTTCGGAGATCTACGCCAAGTGCAAACGGGTGGTGGTGATTGACCACCACCGCATGGCGGTAGGCCATATTGACAACCCGGTGCTGCTGTACCACGAACCCTACGCATCCAGCGCCAGTGAATTGGTTTGTGAACTGCTGCAGTTCATGCCGTCCCAGGGCAATATCACACCCCTGGAAGCGCAGGCTCTGCTGGCCGGCATTATGCTGGATACCCGCAGCTTTGCGCTGCACGTGGGGGTGCGTACCTTTGAAGCGGCCGCCTGGCTGCGCAGCCGGGGGGCTAAAACCGCCGAAACCAAACTGCTGTTCAATGTCTCTAAAGAGGAATATGAGGCCCGGGCCTCTATCGTGGAGAGTGCCTATATCTACAAGGGCTGTGCGGTGGCGGTGTCCGGTGAACTGGACCCCGGCATGAGCGTGGTCCTGCCCATGGCGGCCAACGATCTGCTGACCATCAACGGGGTGGACGCCAGCTTTGTGGCGGTGGCCAAAAACGGCGGGGTGAACATCAGTGCCCGCAGTATGGGTGCGCTGAATGTGCAGGTGATTCTGGAGCCTTTGGGTGGCGGCGGTCACCTGACCATGGCAGGCGCACAGCTCAAAAACTGTACCGTCAAGCAGGCAGAAGCCCGTATTCGGGAACAGATCGATCATTACCGGGCGGCCCAGGCACAAACCAAGGCCGATGCCCGGCTGTAACCGCAAGCTGTTTCAATTTTTTACATAAAGAGGGGAGAAACCACCATGAAAGTCATTCTCAAACAGGATGTCAAGACCATCGGCAAAAAGGACGAGATCCATGAAGTGTCTGACGGGTACGCCCGCAACTTCCTGTTCCCCCGCGGCCTGGCCGCGCCGGCGGACGCCAACGCGCTGAACACCGCCCGCACCAAGAGCGAGGCAAAGGCCCATCATGAAGCCGAAGCCAAGGCGGCTGCCGAAGCGCTGGCTGCCAAGATCAAGGATCAGACCGTGGCCGTCAAGGTCAAGGGCGGGGCTTCCGGCAAGCTGTACGGCAAGGTCACCGGCAAAGATGTTGCCGAAGCCCTGGGCCGCATGATCGGCGCCGAAATTGACAAGAAGAAGGTGGAGCTGCCTTCCATCAAGGAGTTCGGCTCCTACGATGCCCAGGTGCGTCTGCATCCCGGCGTGGCTGCTTCCTTCAAGGTCAAGGTGGAAGAGCTGTAAAGCTGTATGACTTTACAGAACAAAAGCTCTGAAAAAGGGAGGTGTCTGTATGCCTGCGGGTGAATTGAGTCTTTCCAGTCTGGGCATCCAGATGCCCTACAACATGCAGGCGGAACAGAGTGTTCTTGGCGCGGCGCTGATGGATGAAACCATCCTCAACCGTCTGATCACCGAGCTGGAACCGGATATGTTTTATTCGGACCAGAACCGCGCCGTGTATGAACAGATGCGCACCCTCTTCGCGGACAGCGAAGCGGTGGACGTGATCACGCTGGTGGATGCGCTGGCCCAGAACCCTGCCTTCAAAGGTGCCGATGACGCCAAGATCTATATTGCCCATATTGCAGAAACGGTTCCAGCCATCTCCAATGTGGATTCCTATCTCAAGATCGTCAAGGAAAAGTATCAGACCCGGCGTTTGATCGAGGCGGCCCGTTCCACCCTGGAACAAGCCATCACCGAACCGGATGCCGACATGTTGCTGGAAAGCGCCGAGCAGAAGCTGTACGATATCCGGGGCGGCCAGGAAAAGTCCGGTGTCAAGACCATCCGGGAATCTATCCTGGAAGTCATTGATACCATGCAGAAACTCAGCGGCGCAGACCGCGACAAGTTTGCCGGTATCCCCACCGGGTTCAATTATCTGGACAATGTGCTTACCGGCCTGGGACGGTCCGACCTGATCATTCTGGCGGCCCGCCCCGGCATGGGCAAAACCAGTTTCGCTTTGAATATTGCCACCAACGTGGCGCGCCAGCAGAAGATTCCCACCATCATTTTCAGCCTGGAAATGACCTGCGAACAGCTGACAGACCGTATTTTGTCCAGCGTGGCCGGGATCGACAGCCAGGCATTCCGTACCGGCCGGCTGAACAATTCCGACTGGAACGATTTTGCAACGGCAACATCGCTGTTGTATAATGTGCCCATCTACATGGATGATTCCTCCGGTATCTCGGTACCGGAACTGAAAGCCAAGATCCGCCAGATCAACCAGGACCCCAAAAAAGAAAAGATCGGGCTGGTTATCATCGACTACCTGCAGCTGATGCAGAGTGCCAAGCGCACCGAAAGCCGCGTGCAGGAAATCAGTGATATTACCCGTAACCTGAAGATCATGGCCAAGGAACTGAATGTGCCGGTCATCGCCCTGTCGCAGCTGTCCCGTGCGGCCGAAAAGACCACCGGGCGGTCGGACCATCGACCCCAGCTGTCCGACCTGCGTGACTCCGGTTCCATCGAACAGGATGCCGACGTGGTGTTGTTTCTGTACCGCGCCGCGTATTATAACCGTCAGAACGGCGAAGCCGAACAGGCCAATGAGAACGAGGCCGAGTGCATCGTAGCCAAAAACCGCCACGGTGAAACCAGCATCGTCCGTCTGGGCTGGGATGGCGCGCACACACGCTTCAGCAATTTGGATGAGATTCATGAACAGTATTGATGCGCAACATGTCATCGATAAGACCGAACAAACCTTGCTTGCCTACTGTAAGCAGCAGGGCTTGTTCAAGTCTGGCGACAGGGTCATTGTAGCCTGCTCCGGAGGGGCGGACTCCATGGCCCTTTTGCTGTTTTTACTGCGGTGTCGCCGGTCCCTCTCCATTGAGGTCCTGGCCACCCATGTGAACCATGGAATCCGGGGCGAGGCTGCCGACAGGGACGAAAAATTTGTGGCCCGGTTCTGTGAGGACCGTGCCGTGGAACTTTTTGTCTATAACGCCAGACGAGCCGGGGTGCCGGTACCGGAAAATCCCAGCGAAGATTGGGCGCGGACCTTGCGGTATACCTGGTTTGACGACCTGGCAGCGCGGGAAGAGGCTCATATCGCCACAGCCCACACCATGTCCGACCAGGTGGAGACCATTCTTCTGCGTATGGCGCGGGGAACCGGTCTGCATGGTCTGGGGGGAATCCCGCCCCATCGGGGCGTTTATGTCCGACCTATGCTTTGCCTGACCCGGGCAGAAACCGAGGCATACTGCGCCGCACTTGGGCAAAGCTATGTGCAGGACGAAACCAACGCCCGGGACACCTATGCCCGCAACCGGGTTCGGCATGACGCTGTGCCGGCGCTGTTGTCCGTCAATCCCGCGGCTGAGCGCTGTATCGGCCGGCTGTGCAGCCAGATGCAGCAGCTGGACCGGTGGCTTTATGCGGAGGCTGCCGCCCTTTTGCAGGCGGCAGCCACATCCCGTGGGTATGATCTGCAGATCCTGCGGGATGCGGACGGCCCGGTTCTGGACGCCGCGCTCCACAGCCTGGTGGCTCCGGTGCGGGATGCGGAGGAAAAGTATGTCAGTCTGCTCCGGTTCCTTGTCATGAAAGGGGAAGGCGCACTGCAGCTGACCCAGGATGTGACCTACAAGATCCAGAAGGGCCCGGCAGGTAAGGAACTGGTACGGATTTCGCCGTCCGGGGCTGCTCCGGCTCCCGCCCCGGCACAGCCGGCTTTGCCGGGCGTTTACCACCTGCCGGGAGGGTATACCGTTGCCTTGCGGGTGGAAAAGTATGAAGATTTTCTAAAAAATGCACCAATTTTCAAAAAAGACTTAAACTGTTGCGCAGATTATGCTAAAATAAGCAGGAATATCATGCTGCGCACACGGCAGCCCGGGGACGATTACCGCCCGCGGGATCGCCATGTGCGTAAAACGCTGAAAAAATACTATAACGAGCTGGCCATTCCCATGCAGGAACGCCCGTTGCTGCCGCTTCTGGCGGATGGCAGTGAGGTGATCTGGCTGTGGGGGTCCGGTTTTGCGGAAGGTCTTGCACCGGACCGCTTTACCAGGGAAGTGCTCGTTATCCGCACCGAAAAAACGGAGGTTTAACGTATGCAGTCTATGCACCAGGATATTGACCATATCCTTGTATCGGAAGAACAGCTGCAGGCCAAGGTGGCCGAACTGGGCGCCAGAATCAGTGCCGACTACGAAGGCCGTGACCTGCTGCTGGTTTCCATCCTCAAGGGTGCCGTGGTGTTTATGGCCGATCTGATGCGCGCTGTCACCATTCCCTGTGGCATTGATTTCATGGTGGTTTCCAGCTATGGCGGCGCCAACACCAGTTCCACCGGCCTTGTCAAGATTATCAAGGATCTGGATCAGGATCTGTCCGGCAAGGACGTGCTGATTGTGGAGGATATTCTGGACACTGGTATCACCCTTTCTCACCTGATGCCCATGCTGCAGATGCGGCGCCCCCGCAGTCTGCGCCTGTGCACCATCCTCAGCAAGCCCAGCCGCCGCAAGGCCGATATTGAGCCGGATTACTGTGGCTTTGAGGTTCCCGATGAGTTTGTGGTCGGTTACGGCCTGGACTATGATGAAAAATACCGCAATCTCCCTTATGTGGGGGTGCTGAAACCGGAAGTCTATTCCAAGTGATTTCCGGTCATTATCACGTGGGGCGCCCGCTGGCGGACGTACCCGGTATAAGGAGTTGATCTTTTGCAGCATAAACCGCGCCTCAGCGGCATCATTGTTACCGCTGTCCTGTTGGTTGTGGTTCTGGTCATGGCAACCACCTTTTCCTCCATGTCCGGCTCCTCCACCAACACCATGAAAATGTCCGAGGTCATGAACTACTTCTCCGCCAACCAAGTGACGTATTTCGACCTCGATCTCAACACCGGCGTCATCGAACTGAGTCTGAAAGACGGCCAGTATGCCCTGCCCGAACAGAGCGAAAGCCAGAAACAGGCCACCGGTCTGTTGGCTGAACTGTCCGGCAGTGAGGACTACGGCCCGCAGAACGGCGGTGTGGTGAGCGTCACCTACAAGCTGCCCTATACAGCCTATTTCCTGGAATATGTGCAGGAGTATATCGATGCCTACAACGCAGCCAACCCGGATGCACCCATGGTATACGATATGGTGGGCCTGAAAACTAGCATTCCCTGGTTTGAGATCCTGCTGTATGCCTTTATGATCGGCAGCGTGGTTCTGCTGTTCATGTCCATGTACCGGGGTGGTGCCGGCGGCGGTAGCATCATGAATGTGGGCCGCGCCAAGGTCAAGGATCAGCAGGAGGGCCAGCGTAAGGCCACTTTTGCCGATGTAGCCGGTGCCGATGAGGAGAAAGCCGAACTTCAGGAAGTGGTGGAGTTCCTCAAAGCCCCCAACAAGTTCAATTCTCTGGGGGCCCGTATTCCCCATGGCGTGTTGCTGGTGGGCCCTCCGGGTACCGGCAAGACCCTGCTGGCCCGTGCCTGCGCCGGTGAGGCGGGGGTGCCGTTCTACGCCATTTCCGGTTCCGATTTTGTGGAAATGTATGTGGGCGTCGGTGCTTCCCGTGTTCGCGATCTGTTTGAAAAAGCCAAAAAGACCATGCCCTCCATCATCTTCATTGATGAGATCGATGCGGTTGGCCGCCAGCGCGGTGCCGGTCTGGGCGGCGGACATGACGAGCGGGAACAGACCCTGAACCAGTTGCTGGTGGAGATGGATGGCTTTGACGCTAACGACGGCGTCATCGTCATGGCCGCCACCAACCGTGCGGATATTCTGGATAAAGCCCTGCTGCGTCCTGGCCGTTTTGACCGCCAGGTCTATGTGGGCCTGCCGGACGTGAAGGGCCGCGAAGAGATCCTGCGCGTTCACACCAAGAACAAACCTCTGGCCCCGGATGTAAGTCTCAAGACCATCGCCAAGTCCACCGCCGGTTTCTCCGGCGCGGACCTGGAAAATCTGGTCAACGAGGCGGCCCTGCTGGCTGCCCGCAAAGGCAAGAAAGCCATCACCGAGCCGGAAATTGAGGAAGCTTCCATCAAGGTCGTGGCCGGCCCCGAGAAGAAGAGCCGTGTGGTCACCGACAAGGAAAAGCGCCTGACTGCCTACCATGAGACCGGTCACGCCATCACCGGGTATTTCTGCAAAACTCATGATCCCGTGCACCAGATCAGCATTATTCCCCGTGGTGCGGCCGGCGGGTATACCATGTATCTGCCGGAAAAGGATCCCAGCTATGTGACCAAGACGGCCATGAGCGAAAGCATAGTCAGCCTGTTGGGCGGTCGTGTGGCGGAGCAGCTGGTGCTGGAGGACATCTCCACCGGCGCCTCCAATGACCTGCAGCGTGCCACCGATACAGCGCGGGCCATGGTCACCCGGTACGGCTTCTCCGAGCGGCTGGGTCCTGTTGTGTACGGCACCGATCCCAGTGAGACCTTCCTGGGCCGTGATCTGGGCATGGGCAAGGGATACAGTGAGAATATTGCTGCGGAGATCGACAATGAAATCCGTGACATTGTGGACGAAGCCTATGAGACGGCACGCCGCATTCTGACCGAACACATGGATGAGCTGCACAAGGTGGCGGCTGTCCTGATGGAACGGGAAAAGATCAGCGGTGAGGAGTTCAAGACCCTGATGGAAGGCGGGCAGCTGCCTCCCTTTGATCTGGGCAAGACGGACCCCGCCCCCGTGCAGACCAATACCGCCGCACCGCAGGCCGCGGAACCTTCGGTGCAGCCGCAGACGCCGGACGCCCCCGAAGCGCCCCAAGAATGACAAGGTAAGGTGGATTGAATCATGGATCAGAATTTTTCTCTTATGGCACAGTCCCGCGCCAACTATTATACGGCAGGCAGCCCGGTGCAGTTTGTTCGTGTGGAGCTGCTCAAAGGTGACGTTACCGGCGAAGTGGCCGTCTGCCTGACCTTCAAGAATGTGGGTACGGAACCGCTGACCGGTTTGGTGGTGCACTTCAAGTGCAAGGATGCCGCCGGGCAGATCCTGTGCGAGGATGACTTCTACTATGAGGATCTGAATGCACAGCCCGGGGACCTCTTCGGCAGCGACGATGCGGTTTTTGTCAGTGATACCCCGGTTTCCAGTGTGGAGACCGAACAGGACCGCGCATTTTTGAATGGGCGTGGGGTCAATCTGCGGGATTATAAGCGGGTACGCCTGCCTCAGCCCCGCGTTCTGCCCGGTTCCATTGCCAAAATCCTGCAGAGCCGCACCGGAAATCCTCAGCTGAACTGTGTGCCCCAGGATACCGAATATGGTTGGTTCTGCGCTTGCGGTGCCTTCCATCCCAACGAAGAAAATGCGCAGGTCTGCAGCGAGTGCGGCGGCGACCGCGCCTACATCAAGGCAAGCCTGACCTCGATTCTGGAGGAGGCCCGCCGTGCGGCGGAGCAGCAACAGCAGGAGCTGAATGCAGTGGCCAGTGCGGCTGCAGCACCCCAGCCGCAGCATACCGCCGCGGCCACGGCGGCAGCTGCCCAGGCAGCGATTGCCAGCGAAGAGGATGAAGTGGAAGAGCCCACGGCTCAGTTTGATCCTTCCGCCGATGCAACCAATGCCGAAATGGCCCGTGTGCGTCAGTACGCACCGAAAGGCCGTCTGTTTGATGACGACGCCGAGGACGATGAGACCGAAGGAACCCGCATGTTCGATGCCGAAGAAGAGGACGAATATGATGAGGCTCCCAAAGTCCGCCGCGGCCGGTATGCCGACGATGAAGAGGAAACCGAGGACGATGCCATGGCGGAACGCATCATCCGCTGGGCTCCGCCCATCACGGCAGTGGTCTGTGCGTTGATTGTGGCGGTCTCGCTGATCTATTACTTCGTGATTGCCTGACAGATAATTTATATAAAGCCTCCGGCTGTATGGCCGGAGGCTTTTTTATGTATAAAATCTTTACATCTGAGCGGGGATAAATCTCTTGCTTTTTAAGTGTACTATTAGTATAATACACTTAAAGAACAAAGCAAAGGAGGGAACCGCAAGTGGTCAGTTTTCAGGGTCTGCACTTTCACGACCGATCACCGGTGTATCAGCAGATTGCGGAACACCTGAAGCGCCAGATTATGCTGGGACTGGTGGAAGACGGGGAGCCCATGCCCAGCCGCCGGGAACTGGCGGCCCAGACCGGGATCAATCCCAACACAGCCCAAAAAGCCTACCGACTGATGACGGAGGAAGGGTATGTGCAGACCCAGGGCAACAATCTGAGCACCGTACACCTGACGCCGCAGCTGCGCAGTTGGATTGAAGATGAACTCAGCCGGGGACTTGTGCAGCAGTTCGTAACGGATGCCAAGGAAAACCAGCTTTCCTACCGCAAGGTTATCGCACTGATCAGTGAACTGTGGGGAGAAGAATAACTTTTTTTGTGGCTCGGTGTATGATACATGTAGTACATTAGGAGGTCTGTATGAAACGACTGTTACAGTATACGGCCTGGAACTGGAGCATGGGTCGCGGCCCGGTTACCCTTTTGCTGGTGCTGGGAGCAGCTGCGGAATGTCTGCTGCTTTTTGTGGCGGCGGCGTCCGCAAACCAGTCGGCCTTGCTATATGGCGACCTGGTGGAGACGGCTGGAATTTTGTGGGTGATCGCAGCGGTCTACCTGCTGCTCCCGATCTGTGCACAGGCTGTGCAGGAACGGGCTGCACACATGACGCGCACCTCTTATACGTTGTTTACTCTGCCGCTGTCCCGCTGGGAGCTGCTGTTGGGGCGTGCCTTGTCCGGCGTCATCTGGATGATCCTGGGCATGGCGGTACAGACCCTTGTGCTGGTGCTGCTTTGCGGACCGATTCTTGCATTGCAAGACAGTGTCTCAGCCGGTTATTTTCTGTTTGAAGTGACAGAGCCGGGACGGCTCTGGTGGTCTTTGGCGGAATGCAGTGTTCTGCGGATGATGCCTCCCAACAGTATCCCGGGAGTAATCTTTACCGCGGGCATGATTTTGATACCGTCGTGGATGATGCCTTCGGCGTTCACACATACCGGCTGGAAGCGGGTTACGGCTTTTGTGATTGCTCTGGTAGAGCAAGTGTCCTTGTTCATGCTGGCTTATCCGGCCCTGGCCGGCAGAACCACCTGGGAACAAATCGGGCAGTCGCTTCAAACCAGCAGAGGGATGGGAACCTTTCTGTTTGTATTAACGGGTGTGGCCGTTGCCCAAATTCTTTGGGGTCTGTGGGCTTCCTATCGTTCGGAAGCAGCTGCATAAAGGAGGGACCAGGAATGAAATGGAACAAGTTGGCTCGCCCCTATCGGGCTTGCCTGGGAACTCTGGCAGCAGGGGTGGCTTTGCTTCTGTGCGGGCAAGCCTGCCTGTACATGGCGTATCCCCGTCAGGCGGTCACCCTTCAGCTGAAAACAGGAAATGACAAAGAGCTGGAAGGATTTACCCTGGAAGGAAGCTGGGGTCAGACGGCATCCGCTGCCATGGAGTTTACCCTGTCTGATGGAGTGCTGAATCAGCATCCGAATCTACAGTCAAAACAGGAGGATGCACTCTCCCTCATGGACCAGAGCCTGCTCTGCGTTCCGGATGAAGAGCTGGCCAGTATGGACCAGCAGGCGGAGGGCGGATATGTCAGCGGTATGTACGGAGCGTTCTTTCTGCACACGTCCTATGAAGGAATGAAGTATACCGCACAGGCCCGCCGGCTGAACCAGATGTACACGCTGAACACACTGGACGGAAGCAATCGTTCCGTCCGGTTCGGCCTGGGACAGGTCCAGTTGCCGCAGGCTGTCACCGTAACAGCAGAATTGTATAAAAACGGCAGGGCGCGGGCTTCCTACCCCTACCTGATGAACGCTGCGGAACTGGAAAACGCCGATCTTGGTATCCGGGAAGTCACCATTTTGGATGCGGAAGATCCGGTGGGTCTGTATGTGAGCCCGGGCAACGGTGAGAACGGCGGAATCTATCTGGTGCGGGAATTCTGCACGGCAGAGGAAGTTGCCAAGGTCGTGCCTGATGTGACGGTGCAGGGAGTTGCAGTCCCTTCTGAAAATCAACCCTACGGCACGGTGGAAGCGGTTTGCCCTTTGGATGCGGGGGAAAGCCTGATCCCCTGTGACAACTGGGGAGATGCCCGTATAGAAGATGGACATTGGATTTTGACCCGGCAGGAAACAGGAAAAATCAATCTGCTGCTATTGGATAAAGAATGGAAACCGGTCGGCAAGTGTCCTCTCAACATCAGCATGAACGAGTATCAATCGGTTACGGTTCTTCCGTCCTTGCGAACGGACGAAATCGCCTTTACTGTGGTGGATCAATCCACTACCGGGCAGATAGTCGTTCTGCGGATCAATCAAAATACGATTGAAGCGCAGTCCATTATGGACTTCCTGGCAACATCCGCTCCCATTGCCGCCGGGTACAGTGCAGATGGAACCCGGTTGATGACGGTAACGGAGAGCAGACAGTCTCTGATGGCAACGCTCCCGGCAGAAGTCAGTGGATATTATAACGGGGGAGCAGAATTGCCATCGGACCTGTCGGTTCTCTCATCCGCTGTGACAGGCTGGGATATTCAGGTATACAATACGCAGGATCTCCAGCGTCCCACCCTTTCTGCCTGCCTTGATTTTGGTGTTTCGCAGCGTTGGAGACAGGAACTCTGGCTCAGCGGCATCTACGGCGGCGAACGCAGAATTTCGCTTTATCGTGTTACAGCGGCCTGGGAACAGGCCGGGGAGGCGACAGCATGAAACGTGTTATGAAACTGGTGGGATGGCACTGGCATTTTGTCAGGTTTCCCTTTGCGCTGCTGTGCGGAATCTATGGAGTGCAGCAGATCCTGCTGCTTTTGCTTTCGGCCTCCAATACAGATAAGATCGGAGTGAAACTGGCGGATTTGTTCATGAATTGCGGGCAGTTTCCGCTGTTCTTCTTTGTATTGTATCTGGTACTTCTCGTTTCAGCGTCTGCCAATCAGAACCGCGGACGCTCCCACACGACGTATACCCTGTATACGATGCCGTTTTCGCGGATGGTATTGCCGGTTGCCCAGATGTTTCTGTGCCTGGCGTTGCTGGTCATCTTTGCTGCGTGGCAGGTGCTTCTGTATGCGGCGGCCTTTGTTCCGGTTTCCATGCTCAGCGCCGGTACAATGGCGGGCGTGGTGAGCGGAAATATTCCAACTGGAAACCTGCTGGACGAGATCAACGCAAATCCGCTGTTCCAACTGCTGTTGCCTGTACGGCTGGGCAGTTGGCTGTGGCTGGTTGGCTTTTTCCTCCTGCTTTCGGTGCAGTCTGCTTGTGTTGCCGTTTGCCATGGGTTCCGGCGTATAGCTGCCATGTTTGCGGCGATGATTACGGCAGGTGTCGGGGCAGGGGCCCTGTACCTGCGGTATCTGATTGCAACGGACCATACAGAGGAATCCGGGGTATTTTTGCTGCTTGCCTTTTTGCTGGCGGCGGCAATTCTGCCGTTGATTCTGAATCTTGTCAGTGCTGCATGGGCGCTGTACCGGAGTGAAACTCTGTGAAGGGAGGGACTGGAATGAGACACGCAAACAAGCACCCCGGTCTGGGTTTGGCAATCTTTGCTGTTGCGGCTGTGGCTGTTTTTGGGGCCGGGATACTGGCCCGGCTGACGGGCCTGCACCGGATGCAGACAACCCTTGTGGAGGAGACCGGAGACCGGAATACATTGCAGGGCTTTACCATTTCAGGCTATACACGGTTCCAGGCCGAAAACACCCTGACCCATTTTACCCTACAGAATGGGCGGCTGACTGGCGAAACGATACCGGAGCAGGTCCGGATGCCGGAGAATGCCCAGCTGCCCAGTATCTTCAACGATGATCTCAATATCATCACAGTGGCGCCGGAAGAGCGGGAAGCCGTCAACCGACAAGCCTCCTTCGGAGGCAACACGGCAACTTCCTATGCCAAAAACTTCTGGATCATGCGGGAAATCAATCTGCCGGACAATACCTCGCTGCGCCTGCACATTGCGAATAAAACCGCAGATACGCCGGTGGAAGTGGTTTCCTACCCCAACGCCCGGAGTGGAATGGACTGGTCGGCCTCCAATGACTATCTGCCGGAAACTTATCCTACCTGGGCGGATGAAATCAGAGTGCAGTGGAACGACAACTGGATGATTGGGCTCAACAAAGAATCCGTTCTCTACCAGCCAGGCATCTGGCGGGTGACCGAAAGCTTGACCGAGGAGGAAGTGGAGGCACTTCCGTTGGACGGTGCCGTACAGTACGCTGACGGAACCATCAACGTACTGTGCAAATCCACCGAGTATGGCAAGGCAGAGCTGTTCTATGTGCCGCAGAATCTTGATACCATCCTGGAATGTGACACACTGGGGGAGTATCTGGGAATTCTGTATCGGGATACAAAGGGGGATATCCGCTTTGATCTGGTGGATGAGAATGCCGTCTGTGTTCAGCAGGCATTGATTTCAGAAGGAACCGGAACAGAGATTTCCCACTCACAGACCAATACCCAGCAGCCTGATCAGCTTTGTTATATCCTTGGGTTGCAGCAGGGGACAGTCTGGCGGGTCATCTTGCTGCAGATGAATGATGCAGGTCAGCTGGAATGCATCAACCTGCCGGGGGATCTTCTCCAGGACGGCCGGCAGCTGCCGGGAACCACCGTCATCCAGCGCAGTGCCGACGGGCAGTATGTTCTCTTCGTGGGCAGAGAAGAAAGCCAGCTCCAGCTGACCCGCCTGTTCCAGGAAGAAGAAACAACTTCCTACCCCATTGGCTACCGGATGAATGTATATGATCTGAACACGCAGACAGTGGTATACAGCGGCTTGCTGGATACCGGCGCGGACAGGATCTGGGGCAGCTATGTAGATAGCCCGGATTTTATCTATTACGGTCTGGCAGGAGAGCTGCTGTCACTGAGCCGGGATTGCTACACCGTTTTCCCACAACAAGCACAGGAGGGCTGATCGTATGATCGAAGTCAAGAATCTGGAAAAGACATGGCGCCGGGGCCGGACCCGGGTGGGGCTGTTTTCCACCAGCTTTACGGTACCGGACGGCCAGATCGTGGGTGTGCTGGGGGACAACGGTGCAGGAAAAACAACCTTGCTGCGTTCTCTGGCGGGGCTTTTGCCGCCACAGGGCGGAACAGCCCTGTTTGACGGCAAAACGGCTGCAAAACAGTACGAGCGCATCAGCTACATCACCGGGGAGGGCAGCTATTACCCCCAGCTGACAGTGGGGGAATACGGAATCTTTCTGGAGGACCTGCATCCGGCTTTCGACCCGAAGCGCTACCGCGATTTTCTGGCCTTCTTCCAGCTGCCGGAGGACGTGAAAATCGCACGGCTTTCTACCGGCCAGAAAGCCCGAGTGGAGCTGGCGGCCGGATTTGCCAAGCGGGCGGACTATTACCTGATGGATGAACCTTTCCTGGGCAAAGACGTTTTCACCCGCAAGGATTTCATCAAGCTGATGAGCGCCGTGCTCCATGGGCAGGAGACCATCCTCATTACTACCCACTATCTGGACGACATTGAGCATTTTCTGGACAGGGCCCTTGTGCTGCACCAGGGATGTATTGCAGATGATTTTATGATGGAAGATCTGCAGCAAAGTGGACAATCACTGGTGGAGCGCATGGCCAAGACCTGCGGGTGGGACCCGCAGCGGTACCTTCGGTTTGGAGATGAGGAGGGATGAATATGCCTTCGGTAAACGGCAAAAAACTGACCCCCAGCGAACAGGCCCTCTGGAACACTTTGTGTGATAACCGAGGCAAGGCGGTGACGCGCGGCCAGCTTTTGGCCGTGGTGGGATACCCGGCGGGCATCAGTACCCGCACTCTGGATGTGCACATCCAGCACCTGCGCCGTAAAATAGGGCAGGAGGCCCGCATCGAGACGGTGTTCCGCATTGGCTACCGCCTGGCGGTATAAAGAAATGCAAACAGACCGGGAGGTTTTCTCCCGGTCTGTTTTGGTGCGTGGGTTACTGTTGACCCAGGGCGTCAAAACGGCGCACAATCTCCGGATCAGCCAGTTTGATCACCTGCCCCGAAAGACGGTGCAGGCTGTTGGTTTCGGGGATTCGCCCGAAGGTCAGCCGCTGGGCACACAAAGCCTGTGTCTTGAAGCCGACGCGCTCGTTCATGGCCCGGTTGCCATATTTGATGTCGCCCAACACCGGGTGGCCCAGAAAGGCCAGGTGGGCACGGATCTGGTGGGTGCGCCCGGTCAGCAGCCCGATGCGGCACAGGGTGAAGGGGCCGTTGCGGCGGATGGGGGTCACCTCGGTGATGATCTGCTTGTACCCTTCGGATTCATGGGCGTGGACCTTGACCTTGTTGCCTTTTTCGCTGTGCTGCAGCCAGGCAACGTGGCGTCCGGCGGGCGGTGTGCCGATGGTGATGGTCAGGTATTCCTTTTTCAGCCAGTCTTCCCGGATAATCTCGTTCATATCCCGCAGGGCGGCATAACTCTTGGCAGCAATGACCAGCCCCTCAGTGCCCCGGTCCAGGCGGTTGCACAGGGCGGGGGCAAAGCGATTCTCTGCTTTGGGATCGTATTTGCCCTCCTCCACCAGGCGGGCGGTGAAGGCATCTACCAGGTTGGGGTCACCGGTGCGGTCACTGTGACACAGAAGATGAGCGGGTTTGTACAGCACCGCGATATCCTCGTCCTCGTACACAACGGTGACCGGCGGCTGGCGGCGGGGTGGCTTTTTTACGCTGGTCACCGGTACGGCAGGGAAGAACTCATCATTGATGTACATTTCAATAACATCGCCGGTCTGCAATCGGGTATCCGGCTCTCCCCGTTTGCCGTTGACCTTGATGCGCTTGTTGCGGAAACTCTTGTACATCAGTCCCCGAGGCATGCCGGAAGTGACTGCCTCCACAAAGCGGCTCAGCCGTACGCCGTTTTCGTTTTCTCCAGCCGTAAATCGTTTCATCCTGGTACCTCTCTACTTTGCAAAACAATATTTATAGTATATAATAAAAAAAGTCAAACGTAAAGGATGTGCACCCCTTATGGCACAGGAGAAAAAGGAAAAACCCATCCATGCCGATCACCGTTCCCGTATGCAGGAACGGGTGCGCCGGGAAGGTCTTTCCAGTCTGGCTGCCCACGAGGTGCTGGAGTATCTTTTGTACTTTTCCATCCCCCGCAAGGATACCAACGCTCTGGCCCACCGGCTTCTCCAGCATTTCGGCAGTTTCTGCAATGTGCTGGATGCCAGTGAGGAGGAACTGCTCAAGGTGGAAGGAATTGGCCCCGCCAGTGCCCGGCTGATTTCCGGTATCCGCCAATTTGACCAATATTATCTTTTGCAGCAGCGCCGCGGCCGGCCGCACCCGTTGAACAGCGAAGCGGCGCGTATTGAGTATGTACGTCCGCTGTTTTATGGGGAGCACAACGAGATCTGTTACCTCATTGCCATGAATGACCAGTACATGCCCCTGCGGGATATTCGCGTGTCAGAAGGTGTGCCCAACCATGTGACCATCAATACCCGCAAGATGGCCCGGGAGGCGGTGGCCAGCGGGTGTACCTGTGCTTTTCTGGCGCATAACCATCCATCCGGGTTGGCGGTGCCGTCCAGTGCCGATATTTATTCCACCCGTCTGGCAGCAGGGGCGCTGCAGCCTCTGGGAATCCATCTGGTGGATCACATCATTGTGGCACCGGCGGATGCCGCCAGTATGATGAAACAGTTCCAGGCGTCCCCGGATCTGGTCCCGCAGGCTGCTTTGGCCAGCGAGCCGGTTCCCGAGGCGGAGGAACCCGAAATATAAAAAGGCGCCGCCCTCTTTCGGGGGCGGCGCCGTATTGGGTTATATCAGGCCTGAGGAATCAGCACACCGTAACCGCCGTCGGCACGGCGATAAACGACCTGGACCTCGCCGGTGTCGGCGCTGCGGTACAGGAAGAAACTGTGCCCCAGAAGCTCCATCTGCATGATGGCTTCCTCGGTGGTGCAGGGCTTGACGGCAAAGTGCTTTTCACGCACGACGGTCAGCGGCTCTTCCGGTTCGGCAGCGGGCATCTCCTGCACCGCGGCGGCGGTCAGTTTGTCGCCCAGGCGCTTGCGGTACTTGACCACGCGGCGCACCAGAAGATCCACGGCATCACTCAGGGCGTCCTCCATCCGGTCAGAGGCTTTTTCAGCGCGCATGGTCAGCGTGCCGCTGCGCAGAGTCAGCTCCACCGTCTGCCGGCTTTTCTCCACCGTTACTGTGACCTGCGCCTGCGCTTCTTCGGGAAAGAACTTGTCAAGCTTGGCCAGCTTCTTCTCTGCCAGTTCGATGAAGCTGGGTTTCAGCGATACGCGACGGCCGGTACATGTGACTTTCATAGGACAACCTCCTTATTTGGCACCGCAAAGGCGATGCCCGGTCTTGGCAGCCGCTTAAGGGAAGAGTCTCCCGGCGGCGGTTACCGTATCTTTATTATAGCAATCTTTTCACAAAAAGTAAAATGTTTTGGGTCAAAACCGGAAATTTTTTGTAAAAAGTTCACAGCTCCCCTCCGGCACAGAAAGGAATCCCGATGAATCAATACGATGTCCTTCAAAAATACTTCGGTCATGACAGCTTCCGCCCCGGGCAGGAAACACTGATTGATGCCATTCTGAATGGCCGGGATGTGCTGGGGGTCATGCCCACCGGTGCGGGAAAATCCGCCTGCTACCAGGTCCCGGCCATGCTGTTGCCGGGACTTACCCTGGTTATCTCGCCTCTTATTTCTCTTATGCAGGACCAGGTGGCTGCCCTGCGCCAGAGCGGCATCCAGGCAGCCTGCATCCATTCCGGTATGGAAGAGGGAAGCTATTGGGATATCATGCAGGGCGCCCGGCTGGGACAGTACAAGCTGCTGTATGTGGCACCGGAACGCCTGGAAACCGACGGATTTCTCTCCCTGATCAGCGGGGTGCAGGTGTCACTGGTGGCAGTGGATGAAGCGCACTGCGTATCCCAGTGGGGACAGGATTTCCGCCCCAGTTATCTGCGCATTGCCGGGTTTCTGGCCGGGCTCTCGCCACGGCCGCCGGTGGGGGCTTTTACGGCCACGGCCACCGGCCAGGTCAAGCAGGATATTGCCCGATTGCTGGAACTGCGGGACCCTGTCTGTGTCACCACAGGATTTGACCGTCCCAATTTATATTTTGCGGTGGAGCGCCCGCGTGACAAGGATCAGTTTGTGGAAGACTATATCAAGGACCATCCGGGCAAAAGCGGTATCGTCTACTGCTCCACCCGCAAGACGGTGGAACTGGTCTGCACCCAGCTGCGCCGGGCAAAAATATCGGCCACCCGGTACCACGCGGGACTGGAAGCGGAGGAACGACGCAAAAATCAGGAGGATTTTGTCTATGACCGGCGCCGGGTCATGGTAGCCACCAATGCCTTCGGTATGGGCATTGACAAATCCAACGTGAGTTTTGTCATTCACTACAACATGCCCAAGAACATCGAAAACTACTACCAGGAAGCGGGCCGTGCCGGGCGTGATGGCAGCGACGCCGAATGTATCCTGCTGTATTCCCTGGGCGATGTACAGACGGCCCGGTTCCTCATCCAGAACAGTCATGACAATGAGGAGCTGAGCGAAGAGCAGGCCAGGCAGATCGAAAAGCTGGATCTGCAGCGGCTGGACCGAATGGTGGCCTACTGCAAGACGACTCGCTGCCTGCGAGGATTCCTGCTGGAATATTTCGGTCAGCACCAGGACGGAGGCTGCGGTAACTGCGGCAACTGTCGGGGAGATTTTATTCAGACCGACATCACCACCGAGGCCCAAAAGATTCTGTCCGGGGTGGCCCGTATCGAAAAGCGTTGGCCGGGCGGATTGGGCGTGGTAGCTCTGGTTCAGATGCTGCGGGGCAGCAAGGATAAAAACACCCTCAAGCGCGGGCTGGATACCCTGCCCACCTACGGCATCATGCAGGATACACCCCCGGCCCGGATGCGATTGTATCTGGATGCGCTGGAAGAACAGGGATATCTGGTCAACACACAGGGAGAGTATCCGGTGGTGCGCCTGGCTGCCAGGGCAAAAGATGTGCTGTTCCGGGGGGAGACTGTCACAATGGCCGAGCACCGCACGGCGGAAAAGACGAAAAAAGAACCCAGGCCCAAGACTTCCGGCGCCCCTGCCGATGTGCAGGAGGACCTGTACGAGCGGCTGCGGGCAGTGCGCAGTGAACTGGCCCAGAAACAGCATGTGCCCGCCTATATCATCCTGTCCAACGCCTCTCTGGCAGAGATGGCTTCCAAGCGACCGCGCACCACCGGAGACCTGATGCGGATTTCCGGCGTGGGGGAGGCTCGTGCCCACCGGTATGGGCAACAGTTCCTTCGTGCCATCGCGGAATATGCGGCGGCATATCCGGAAGAATAAACACCGCTTTCTTTTTGCAAAAAACACTTTACGGCGGAAAAAAAGCATGCTATAATCAGACGGGATACAACCAATTGTTGTGGATTTGCGCGCATCCATGGATGCGGAAAGACAAAGGGGGATGGGACGTGAATCAAGCACCGAATGAAGAGCTGCAGGGCGTTTTTCATCTGAAAGCGCCGTTTTCACCCACTGGAGATCAGCCGCAGGCCATTGAAGCACTGGTCAGGGGCATCGAAGCCGGGGACAAGGGCCAGACCCTCTTGGGCGTGACCGGTTCCGGCAAGACCTTTACCATGGCCAACATTATTGCCCGGTGCAACCGGCCCACCCTGATTCTGGAGCCAAACAAGACGCTGGCCTCCCAGATCTGCACCGAGATGCGCAGCTTCTTTCCGGATGATGCGGTGGAGTATTTTGTCTCTTATTATGACTATTATCAGCCGGAAGCGTATATCCCTTCTACGGATACCTATATTGAAAAGGACAGCGCCATCAATGACGAAATTGACCGCCTGCGCCATTCCGCCACGGCGGCTTTGTCGGAGCAGCGCAACGTCATCATTGTGGCCAGTGTTTCCTGCATCTACTCTCTGGGCGACCCTATTGACTATCGCAGTATGGTCATCAGCCTGCGCCCCGGCATGCAGATGGATCGGGATGAGCTTTGCCGCCGTCTGGTCAAGCTGCAGTACGAGCGCAACGATATGAACTTTATCCGCAACAAGTTCCGCGTCCGGGGGGATATTGTGGACATCCACCTGGCCTACAATGATGAATTTGCCATCCGGGTAGAGTTTTTCGGGGATGAGATCGATCGCATCAGCGAATTTGATCCCCTGACCGGGGAACGCCGCAACATCATACGGCATGTGGCCATCTTCCCGGCCAGCCATTATATTGTGGGGCCGGAAAAGATGAAGGAAGGCCTTGTGAAGATCAACGAGGAGATGGAGCAACAGGTCAAATTCTTCACCGAGCAGGGAAAACTGATCGAGGCCCAGCGCATTGCCCAGCGCACCAAGTACGACATGGAGATGCTGCAGGAAGTGGGCATGTGCAAAGGCATCGAGAACTATTCTGCAGTGCTGTCCGGCCGTGCGCCGGGCTCCACGCCCACCACCCTGCTGGATTACTTCCCCAAAGACTTCCTGCTGATGGTGGACGAGAGCCATGTGATGCTGCCGCAGGTTCGTGGGATGTTCGGCGGCGACTACAGCCGCAAAAAGACCCTGGTGGAGTATGGATTCCGCCTGCCCTCCGCTTTTGACAACCGTCCGCTGAAATTTGAAGAGTTTGAGTCCAAAATCGGCCAGACCATCTTTGTCAGCGCCACGCCCGGTGCCTATGAACGGGAGCATTCCTCCCGGGTTGCCGAGCAGGTCATCCGGCCCACCGGTCTGCTGGACCCGCTGATCAGCGTGCGTCCGGTAGAAGGGCAGATTGAGGATCTGCTGGGCGAGATCCGCCAGCGTATCGACCGCGGCGAGCGCGCCCTGGTCACCACCCTGACCGTCAAGATGGCGGAGGATCTGACCGACTTTCTGGAAGAGCACGGCGTCAAGACCAAGTATATGCACCATGAGGTGGATACCTTTGAGCGTATGGAGATCATCAAGGATCTGCGTACCGGTGCAATTGATGTCATCGTGGGCATCAACCTGCTGCGCGAAGGTCTGGACCTGCCGGAAGTGTCCCTGATTGCCATTCTGGACGCCGACAAGGAAGGCTTCCTGCGCAGCGAGACCAGCCTGATTCAGACCATCGGCCGCGCCGCCCGCAACGCCAACGGCGTGGTGTTGATGTATGCCGATGAGGTCACCCCCAGCATGGAGCGGGCCATCACCGAGACCGAGCGCCGCCGCGCCATCCAGGACGCCTACAATAAAGAACACGGCATTACTCCCAAGACCATTGTCAAGGCGATTGGCGGTGGGTTGGAGATCAGTATGTCGGAAGAAAATAAGAAGATGCGCCGCAACCGCCTGGGCCGCGCCGAGCGGGAACAGACCATCGCCCGCCTGACCAAGGAAATGAAAGAAGCGGCCCGTCTGCTGCAGTTCGAGCATGCCGCTTTCCTGCGGGATGAAATCGAACGGCTGCAAAAAGGGGAAGACCCCACCAACAAAGAGGAAAGCCCCCGCCGCACGGCGGGAAAGGCCAGAAAAGGCAGGAGGAAATAAACTTTGAGTCCTTCCAAAAAGATTGAGATCGACGCCAATCAGCGTATTGTCATCAAGGGCGCCCGGGAGCATAATCTGAAAAATGTCAATCTGACGCTGCCCCGCAACAAGCTGATCGTCATGACCGGGCTGTCCGGGTCGGGCAAATCCAGCCTGGCCTTTGACACCATCTACGCCGATGGTCAGCGCCGGTATATGGAGAGTCTGTCCAGCTATGCCCGGCAGTTCTTAGGGCAGATGGAAAAGCCGGATGTGGACGAGATCACCGGCCTTTCCCCGGCAATCTCCATTGACCAGAAAACCACCAGCCACAACCCCCGGTCCACGGTGGGCACCGTCACCGAAATTTACGATTACCTGCGTTTGATGTATGCCCGCATTGGTGTTCCGCACTGCCCCATCTGCGGTCGGGTCATCTCCCAGCAGAGTGTGGATGAGATGGTGGACGAGGTGTTGAAGCTGCCCGAACGCACCCGGTTCCAGATCCTGGCTCCGGTGGTGCGCGGCCGCAAGGGCACCCAGGCCAAGGAACTGGACGCAGCCCGCCGCGCCGGCTATGCCCGGGTACGCATCGACGGCAATATGTACGATCTTGAAGAAGAGATCAAACTGGAAAAGAACATCAAGCACACGGTGGAGATCGTGGTGGATCGTCTGTCCATCAATGATTCGGTGCGCAGCCGTCTGGCCGACTCCATCGAGTCGGCGCTGGCTCTTACCGGCGGGCTTGTCACGGTGGATGTCATCGGCGGGGAACCCATGACCTTCAGCCAGAACTACGCCTGCCCGGAACACGGCTTTTCCATTGAGGAGCTGAATCCCCGGATGTTCAGCTTCAATAACCCCTTCGGTGCCTGCGAGACCTGTACCGGTCTGGGTACTTTCATGAAAGTAGACCCGGCCCGCATTATTCCGGACAAGCGCAAGTCCATCCGGGAAAGCGCCATCAAGGCCAGCGGTTGGTACTACGCCGAAGGCTCGGTGTCGGAGATGTATTACAAAGCCCTGGGCAAGCGGTACGGCTTTACCCTGGATACGCCGGTGAAAGAGATGAGCAAGGAGGCAGTCCACGCCATCCTGTACGGCACCGGCGGGGAAAAGATTGAGCTTCAGCGGGAAAACATGTTTGGCTCCGGCACCTATTACAACGAGTTTGAGGGCATCGTTCCCAACCTGGAACGCCGGTTCCGGGAAACCAGCAGCGAGTGGGTCAAGGAAGAGATCGCCCTGGTCATGTCCAGCGAGGAGTGCCCCACCTGCCATGGCCGACGCCTGAAACCGGCCAGCCTGGCAGTCACGGTGGGCGGCATCAACATTGCGGATTTCTGCGACATGAGTGTGCAGCAGGAACTGGAGTTCATCAAGACGGCTAAGGTTTCTGAGCGGGATGAGATGATCGGCGCCCCCATTTTCAAGGAAGTCAAAGAACGCCTGGGCTTTTTGAACAGCGTGGGTCTGGGGTACCTGACCCTGTCCCGTGGTGCCGCGTCTCTTTCCGGCGGCGAAAGCCAGCGCATCCGCCTGGCTACCCAGATCGGCAGCGCTCTGACCGGGGTGCTGTATGTGCTGGATGAACCCAGCATCGGTCTGCACCAGCGGGATAACGATAAACTGATTGCCACCATGAAGCGTCTGCGGGATCTGGGCAACACCCTGATCGTGGTGGAGCACGACGAGGACACCATGCGGCAGGCCGACTTCCTGGTAGACGTGGGTCCGGGAGCCGGTGTGCACGGCGGCGAGATCGTGGCCGCCGGAAGTGTGGCGGATGTGTGCAAGGCCAAACGCAGCATTACCGGGCAGTATCTGTCCGGCCGCAAGTTTGTGGAAGTGCCGGAGCATCGCCGTCCCGGAAACGGCAAGTTCCTGCGGGTGGTCAAGGCCCGGGAAAACAACCTCCAGAACATCACGGTGGATTTTCCCCTGGGCAAGATGGTCTGCGTGACCGGTGTGTCCGGTTCCGGTAAGTCCACCCTGGTCAACGAGATTCTGTACAAGACCCTGGCTGCCGCCATGAACGGTGCCCGCAGCCGTCCCGGCCAGTGTGAGGAAGTGCAGGGGATGGAATGGG
Organism: uncultured Gemmiger sp.; assembly: GCA_944382785.1. Taxonomy (GTDB): domain Bacteria; phylum Bacillota; class Clostridia; order Oscillospirales; family Ruminococcaceae; genus Gemmiger. The sequence goes on from CALWNO010000008.1 coordinate 40,708, forward strand.
TGGACAAGGTCATCGGCATTGACCAGTCTCCCATCGGACGCACACCCCGTTCCAACCCGGCTACCTATACCGGCGTTTTCGGCGATATCCGCACCCTGTTTGCCAACACCCAGGACGCCAAGGCCCGGGGCTACGGCCCGGGTCGGTTCAGCTTCAACGTCAAGGGCGGCCGGTGTGAAGCCTGTGAAGGCGGCGGTATCCTGCAGATTGAGATGCACTTTTTGCCGGATATCTATGTGCCCTGTGATGTCTGCAAAGGCAAGCGGTACAACCGGGAGACCCTGGAAGTGCATTACCGGGACAAGAACATCTCGGATGTGCTGAACATGACGGTGGAGGAAGCCTGTGTCTTCTTTGCCAATCAGCCCAAGATCGCCCGCAAGCTGCAAACTTTGCAGGAGGTAGGACTCGGCTATATCGAACTGGGCCAGGCGGCCACAACCCTGTCCGGCGGCGAAGCCCAGCGGGTCAAGCTGGCCAACGAACTGGCACGGCGAGATACCGGGCAGACGGTGTATATCTTGGACGAACCCACCACCGGTCTGCATGTGGCCGATGTGCACCGTCTGGTCAAGGTCCTGGACAAGCTGGTGGATGCCGGCAACACGGTCATCGTCATCGAGCACAATCTGGATGTGATCAAGCGCGCCGACTATATTATCGATCTGGGCCCCGAAGGCGGCAGCGGCGGCGGTCTGGTGGTGGCTACCGGCACTCCGGAAGAAGTGGCCGAGAATCCGGCTTCTTTCACCGGCCAGTACCTCAAGCCGGTGCTGGAACGGGCACGGCAGCTGCAGGCTGCAGAAAAGACGGCACCAAAGTCCGCCCGCAGCAAAACCAAAAAAGATTGATTCTCATAAAATGATAAAATCCCCCGGATTGTTGTTGCAACTGTCCGGGGGCCTTTTACTGCCGAAAATGGGGATGAAAAACCAACGGCCACAGGAATTATTTTTGGTATGATTCCGAATTTTTTGAGCCTTCCGGCAAATCCCCTTGCAACCTGTGTTCAGGTCAGATACAATAGGAGTCGCAGAGCATTCCTTTACTTAAGGAGGATCGTTTTTATGTCCCAATTGCGTAAAACTCTGGGAGATATTCATTCTGAGACTTGTTCTCGGCTTATGCGGCTTATAGAAACACAAAGCAAGAAAACGTTGGCCCGGTGGGCCATCGACTACGCCGGGGAGCATTACCTTCCAATCTGCCGGGATGCCTGCCCGGAACTGGAACCGGTGGCTGCCAACTGCCGGGCTGGTGCGGAAGCAGGAAAACCGGCGGCACAGTACAAGGATCAGATACGGGCAGCGGCAGCGTTGGCGCGTGGCTGCTATGGCCCGGCAGAACAGGCAGCCGCCCGCGCCGTGGCTGTGGCGTGTGCCGTTGCACAGACTCCCTCCAATGCACTGGGATTTCTCTTCTATGGTGCTGCGGCTGTGGCGTATGCCCAGGGAGGTCTGGACAGAAGCCCGGCGGAATACGACGCCATGGCGGCCGAGGAGCTGTGCCGGGCGTATGACTCGCTGAGAGCCTGCTCTGTGGCGGAGGAGAGCAAGCCCGTCAAGATACGTTGGAATTGCTGAACGGCCTGTCGGCCGGAAGCAGAATGCCCGGATAACCACCATCCGCGCAGGGGAGAAAAGAAGCAAATGGAAATGCAGGGGATCAAAAAACATGACAGAACCCTATGGCTGTATGTTGCGCTTATCGTGGCGTTTTTTGCGGTCATGTCCCTGGGAATCTATATGGTGCGGGACAAATTGCTGTACAACGCCAACGAGATGGGCAACAATCTGGCCCAGAGTTATTCCAGAGAGGAAGAAACGCGGATCTCTATTTATGAGATGCTGCTGAATATGTGCTCGCTGTACATGGATACCGCCATCGACCACGAAGATCCGGCGCAGGCCATGCAGCAGAACCTTGCAGAGTATACCGACTATATGTCCCAGGTGCTGGGAGCGGAGATTATCGACCCTTATGCCGTTGTGGACGGAAAAATCATGGCGGCTCATCCCTGGGAAGGGGATGAAGGCTATGACTACAGTCAGAAAGAGTGGTACACAAACGCTCTGGCCGCGGACGGAAAAATCGTCTTCACAGATGTTTACACAGATGCCATTACCGGTAAAAATCTGGTCACTCTGTCCGTAAAATTGCGGGGAGAGGGCAATGTTCTGGCCTTTGATATCCTGATGGACAATTTTCATGTTCTGAAGAACAAGGTAGAACTGCCGGAAGGCAGCGCCTATTATCTGTTTGACCGCAGCGGACATCTGATCTATCTTACCGGTGACCTTGACATTCAGGATGAAGAGGTTCAAGTGTATGCCCAGCAGCTTCTGGCCGGTGTGCGGGACGGTTCCTTTGAAAGTCATACCGCTGCCATCCGCGGTCTGGGCGGACAGAAACAGGGAATCTATTATTATGAGATGAGCAACGGCTGGACCTCCATCGTTACCTTTTCGATGCATCAGATTCTGTACGGCACCACCAGCACATCCATGTATCTGCTGTCCGGTATTTTCTTGTTTTTGCTGGTGGCGGTCATTGTGTCTATTGTGCGGGAATACACCGAAAAGCGCAAGATCAAATATATCTCGGATACCCTGCAGATCCTGGGCGATACCTATTACGCCATCTATCGCATCAACTTTGAGACCGGTCACTATGAGACAATCAAGTCCGCGCCGGACCTGGCGGACCCGTTGGGGCAAAGGGGAGAGTACGATCATCTGCTGCATACCTTGTCCCTGGTGGTGGAGGACAACACCTACGAGGAATTCAAGAAAAACTTTACGCTGGAAAATATCCGGCAGCTGATCCATTCCCAGATCTATGAATTCGGCGGTGATTATCAGCGCCGGTTCCTGCAGGAACGCAAGTGGGTCAGCATCAAGATCGTATACAACAAGGGCCTGGGGCTGAACGAAGTCATCATGTGCTTCCGGGAAATTGATGTCAAAAAGAAGAAGGAACTTCGTCAGCGGGAACTGCTGGAACAGGCGTTGAAAAATGCCAAGCGGGCCGCCAGCAAAAAGACGATGTTCTTCTCCAACATGTCCCACGATATGCGCACGCCCCTGAATGCCATTTCCGGCATGACCAAACTGGCACGCCAGCACGTAGAGGACCCTGCCAAAGTGCAGGGATATCTGGATAAAATTGATGTTTCCAGCCGCCAGCTGACCGCCCTGGTCAATGACATTCTCGATATGGCACGGCTGGAGCAGGGAGGCCAGAGCACGCTGAGTTGCCAGCCTATGGACCTGGTACAGTGTGTGCAGGAAACATCCGACCTTTTCCGGGAGCAGGCCAAACAGGAAAAACGTCGTTATGAGGTTTGCCTGGATGTGCAGGATCGCATGGTAAACGCAGATGCTTTCCGTATCAACCAGGTGCTGAACAACCTGCTCTCCAACGCATTCAAGTACAGCCGGGAGGGAGATAAGATCCGGCTGGAACTGTGTCAGGCAGCCCGGCGGGAAAGCCGGGGCCAGTATCAGATCATTGTGGAGGATACCGGCGTGGGCATGTCGGAAAGCTTCCTGGAGCATCTGTTCGAACCCTTTGCCCGGGAAACAGTTTTTGCTCCCACCAAAGTCACCGGTACCGGTCTGGGCATGCCCATCGTCAAAGGACTTGTACAGCAGATGAGCGGCGAAATCACGGTCCAGAGTAAGTTGGGGGAAGGCTCCCGCTTTGTGATATCCCTGCCGCTGCAGATTGTGGAAGCCCCCGTGCCGGAGGAGCCTTCCATGGCGGATGTGGAGCCCTTTACCCTGGAAGGCAAACGGATGATCGTGGCGGAAGACAACGAACTGAATATGGAGATCACCACCGAATTTCTTTCCATGATGGGGGTGGATGTACTGCAGGCCTGGAATGGCCGCGAGGCCGTAGAGCGCTTTGCCCAGGAGGAAGAGGGAAGTGTGGACGCCATCCTGATGGACATGCAGATGCCCGAGATGGACGGCTGTACTGCCTGCCGCAAGATCCGTGCCATGGAGCGGTCCGATGCCGCCACGGTCCCCATCATTGCGGTGACTGCCAACGCCTTTGCCGAGGACATTGCCAAGACTACCGAAGCGGGTATGAATGCCCATATTTCCAAACCTATCGACTTCAAACAGCTGTCTGATCTGCTCCACAAACTGGCAAAACAAGACGGCTGACCGTTTACAGGAGAAACAAAAACTTCATGCAATACCGCAAGGATAAAACCGGATTTCCCGTTTCCATTCTAGGCTATGGCTGTATGCGCTTTACCAAAAAAGGCACCGGCATAGACCTGGACAAGGCAGAACAGGAAATCCTGCACGCCATTGAGCAGGGCGTCAACTATTTTGATACAGCCTATATCTATCCGGGCAGTGAAGCGGCCCTGGGAGAAATACTGGACCGCAACCATTGCCGGGATAAGGTCCGCATTGCCAGCAAACTGCCCCAGTACCTGGTGCGAAGCGGCGCCGATCTGGAACGCTATTTTTCAGAACAGCTCCGCCGGCTGAAAACCGACCATATCGACTATTACCTGATGCACATGCTCACCGACGTGGAGAGCTGGCACAAGCTGGAAAAAGCCGGCGTCCGGGAATGGTTGGAAAAGAAGAAACGCTCAGGGCAGATCGGGCAGGTGGGGTTTTCTTTCCATGGAAACACTGCCATGTTTCTGAAACTGCTGGATGTGTACGACTGGGATTTCTGCCAGATTCAGTATAATTATCTGGATGAGAACAGCCAGGCAGGAAGGGCTGGACTGCAGGCGGCCGCCGCCAAGGGGTTGCCGGTGATCATTATGGAACCGCTGCGGGGCGGCAAACTGGTGAATCTCTTGCCGGAGCAGGCCCGCAACCGTTTTGCGCAGGACAAAAATGGCTGGACCCCCGCCGAATGGGCCCTGCGCTGGTTATGGGATCAGCCGGAAGTGACCTGCGTGCTTTCCGGTATGAACAGCCTGGAAATGCTGGACGAAAACTGCCGCATTGCCTCGGATGTGCAGGCAGGGGCTTTTACCGCCCATGAATTTGAGGTGCTGCATGCCGTCAAGGCGGACATTGAGGCGAAGGTCAAGGCCCCCTGTACCGGCTGCGGCTACTGCATGCCCTGCCCCAAGGAGGTGGATATCCCCGGTGCCTTCCGCTGCTACAACGCCATGTACACCGAGAATGCCTGGACCGGACGCCGGGAATACTGGCAGGTGGTATCTCTGCGCCGGGAACCGGCCTTTGCCACCCAGTGTGTGGAGTGCGGGGCCTGCGAACAGCATTGCCCCCAGCATCTGCCTATCCGCAGCCTTCTCAAGCAGGCGGACAGGGAACTGCGCCCCTGGCCCTACCGTGTGGCCTCCTGGGTGGCGCGAAAATATCTGTTCGGAACATTCAGCAAAACGAAATAACCGTTACTTGCTTGACAAGTATAAAATCCATGATAAAATAATGGCAGTGTGTGTGGTACGTTGCTACCACCATGCAAATAGATTTGGCCGGGCGCACTCCATCGCGCCTAAAGCTCATCGGACAGGGCTGGCCGCTGCCGCGTGTGATGTAAAGGCATCACAACATTATTGAACGGGCTGTATGCCCGGAAATTTTATAAGTTGGTCATATTGAATAACCCCCGTGCGGATGCACACCACTTGTGAAACGTCAATAAGAGTAGCAGGAAAGCCAGACCTATTTGCTGGAAAACTCTAAGTACGGATCAAACAACATGTTTATGCCTGTTCCCGCAGTGCGGGGCAGTCATGATTTTGCGTTGTTCTTCACAGGCAGTGTGCCCCAAACGGCACACTGCCTTTTTTGTGTGCCTGCTGCTGGGGGATGACAGGAAAGAGGGATGGTCTTGGACCGGGAACGTCAAAAGAAAGCGCCGATCTATGCGGCGCTGGAAAAATTCCGCCGTCAGCGGGTGGTCCCCTTCGATGTGCCGGGACACAAACGGGGCCGGGGAAACCCGGAACTGGTGGAACTGCTGGGAGAGCGCTGTGTCGGCATTGATGTCAATTCCATGAAACCGCTGGATAACCTGTGCCACCCGGTTTCGGTTATCAAGGAAGCGGAAGAACTGGCCGCCGATGCCTTCGGTGCAGCCCACGCCTTCCTCATGGTGGGCGGAACGACCAGCAGCGTGCAGAGCATGGTGCTCAGTGCCTGCAAACCCGGGGACAAGATTATCCTGCCACGCAATGTGCACAAGAGCGCCATCAATGCGCTTGTTTTGTGCGGCGCGGTGCCGGTATATATCGATCCCAAGGTGGATAAACAGCTGGGGATTCCCCTGGGCATGGAAGTGGCGGACGTGCGTGCCGCCATTGAGGCCAATCCGGATGCAAAGGCCATCTTCATCAACAACCCCACCTATTACGGCATCTGTTCGGATCTGCGCTCTCTGGTCAAATTGGCCCACGAGCACGGTATGCTGGCGCTGGTGGATGAGGCACACGGAACCCATCTGTATTTCGGTCCGGCCCTTCCCATCAGCGGCATGGCAGCCGGCGCGGATATGGCCGCCGTCTCCATGCACAAATCCGGCGGCAGCCTGACCCAGAGCTCCATGCTGCTGTGTGGGCCTGGCGTCAATGCGGGTTATGTGGGCAATATCATCAATCTGACCCAGACCACCAGTGCCTCTTATCTCCTGATGTCCAGCCTGGATATCAGCCGCCGGAATCTGGCCATGCGCGGAGCTGAAAGCTTTGCCAAGGTGGAAGATATGGCGGAATATGCCCGCCGGGAGATCAATGAGATTGGCGGGTACTATGCCTACGGGTCAGAACTTATCAACGGCGGCAGCATCTATGATTTCGATGTGACCAAACTGGCGGTGAATACCCGTGGGATCGGGCTGACCGGCATTGAGGTCTATGATCTGCTGCGGGATGAATACGACATTCAGGTGGAGTTCGGCGACCTTTCCAATATGCTGGCGTACATCTCCATCGGCGACCGTATCCAGGATATCGAGCGCCTGGTGGGGGCTTTGGCAGATATCCGCCGCCTGTATGCCAAACCAAAGAGCGATATGTTCACGGCGGAATACATCACCCCCAATGTGGCGGCTACGCCCCAGCAGGCGTTTTATTCCGAAAAAGAGAGCCTGCCTCTGCGTCAGACGGCCGGGCGCATCTGCAGTGAATTTGTCATGTGTTACCCGCCGGGAATCCCCATTCTGGCTCCCGGCGAAGTCATCACCCAGGAGATCATTGATTACATCGAGTTTGCCAAGGCCAAGGGCTGCTCGATGCAGGGACCTCAGAGTGAAGATATTTCGGAACTGAACGTGTTGAAGGAGGGATAACCGTGCAGGAAATGGATTACTGGTTCGGCGAACTGCACACCGCCAACGTCAAGACCTGTATCCGGGTGGAGCGACAGCTGTACAGCGGCACCAGCGACTTTCAGCGCATCGACGTTTTTGACTCCCCGGAATTCGGACGGTTCCTGACCTCGGACGGCAGTGTGATCTTCTCGGAAAAAGATGAATTCACCTACGACGAGATGATCGTGCACGTGCCCATGGCGGTGCATCCGGATGTGAAACGGGTATTGGTCATCGGCGGCGGTGACGGCGGTGTGGCCCGGGAATTGTCCCACTACCAGGAGATTGAAGTCATCGATGTGGTGGAACCGGACAAGATGTTTGTGGATGTCTGCCGCAAGTTTTTCCCGGACAACTCCTGCGGCCTGGACGACATCCGGGTGCGGGTCTACTACGAGGATGGTCTGCGGTTTCTGCGCGGCCGGGATGATGAGTATGATCTGATCATCAACGACTGCACCGATCCCCTGGGCCATGCGGCCGGGCTGTTCACCAAGGAATTCTACGGCAGCTGCTACAAGGCGCTGCATGAGGATGGCATCATGGTGTACCAGCACGGCAGTCCTTTCTTTGATGAGGATGAGGAGAGCTGCCGCGCTATGCACAAGCGGGCGTACCGCTCTTTCCCCATCAGCCGGGTGTATCAGGCGCATATCCCTACCTGCCCGGCCGGGTACTGGCTGTTCGGCTTTGCCAGCAAAAAATATCACCCCTTGAAAGACTTTGACCCCAAACGCTGGAACAAGCGGGGGATCAAAACCTGGTATTATACCACCCATCTGCATCGCGGTGCCTTCATGCTTCCCCGCTATGTGGAGGAACTGCTGCAGGAAGAAGAAGACTGAACCCCAATATCACTACATCAGGAACCAGAAAAGGAGAAACTGTCATGACCAAACTGCTTGTTATCGGCTGCGGCGGCGTTGCCAGCGTGGCCATCCAGAAGTGCTGCCAGAACCACGAGACTTTCGGCGAACTGTGCATTGCCAGCCGTACTGTTTCCAAGTGCGACGCCCTGAAGGCCAAGCTGGAAGCTGCCGGCACCCCCGTCAAGATCACCACGGCCACCGTCAACGCGGACGATGTGGAGGACGTGAAGCGGGTCATCAAGGCTTATGGCCCCGATCTGGTCCTGAATGTGGCGCTGCCCTACCAGGACTTGACCATCATGGATGCCTGCCTGGCCTGCGGCGTGCACTATGTGGATACCGCCAACTATGAACCTGAAAACACCGACGATCCCACCTGGCGTGCCATCTATGAGAAGCGCTGCAAGGAGGAAGGCTTCACCGCTTACTTCGATTACAGCTGGCAGTGGGCCTATGCCAAGAAGTTTGAGGACGCCGGCCTGACCGCTATCCTGGGCTCCGGCTTTGACCCGGGTGTGACCAGTGTGTTCACTGCCTACGCTCTGAAGCACTATTTTGACGAGATCCACACCATCGATATTCTGGACTGCAACGGCGGTGACCACGGCTATGCCTTTGCCACCAACTTCAACCCCGAGATCAATTTGCGGGAAGTGTCCGCCAACGGCAGCTACTGGGAAGACGGCCACTGGGTGGAGACCAAGCCCATGGAGATCAAGCGGGAATACGACTTCCCCCAGGTGGGCAAAAAGGATATGTATCTGCTCCACCATGAGGAGATCGAGAGCCTGGCCAAGAACGTGCCCGGCGTCAAGCGCATCCGCTTCTTCATGACCTTCGGCCAGAGCTACCTGACTCACATGAAGTGTCTGGAAGATGTGGGTATGCTTTCCACCAGCCCCATCAACTTTGAGGGCCATGAGATCGTACCCATCCAGTTCCTGAAAGCACTGCTGCCCGACCCGGCCTCTCTGGGTCCCCGCACGGTGGGCAAGACCAACATCGGCTGCATCTACACCGGCGTGAAGGACGGCAAGGAGCGCACCATCTACATTTATAACGTCTGCGACCATCAGGAATGCTATAAGGAACTGGGTAGCCAGGCTATCAGCTACACCACCGGTGTGCCCGCCATGATCGGTACCGCTCTGGTGGCCAACGGCCAGTGGCGCAAGCCCGGCGTGTTCAATCTGGAAGAGATGGACCCGGACCCGTTCATGGAAATGCTGAACCAGTATGGCCTGCCCTGGGTGGTTGACGAAGCCCCCGCCACGGTGGAATGATGGCGCGGCTGACAAACACGGAACCGGAACTGCGTACCCCGGTCTATGTGGTGGATGAAGAGGCTCTGGTACAGAATCTGACCATCCTGCAGGGGGTACAGCGGCGCACCGGCTGCCATATTCTGCTGGCACAAAAAGCCTTTTCCATGTTTCGGGTCTACCCGCTCATCGGGCAATATCTGTCTGGGGCCACCGCCAGCGGTTTGTATGAGGCACGTCTGGCCCACGAGGAGATGCCCGGCAGGGAGAACCATGTATTCTGCCCAGCGTATACTCCGGAGGAAATGGAGCAGCTGGTCAAAATCTGCGACCACATCAGTTTCAACTCACTGGCCCAGCTGGAAGCCCACCGTGCCCTTTGGCAGGGGAGCGGCGCAAGTGTGGGACTGCGGGTCAATCCCGAACACTCCACCCAGGAAGGTCATGCCATCTATGACCCCTGCGCGCCCGGCAGCCGCCTGGGTATCCGCCGCTGCGACCTGCCGGAAAAACTGCCCGCGGGGGTAGAGGGTCTGCACTTTCACACTCTCTGCGAGCAGGATGCCGCCCCACTGGTGGAAACCTTCCGGGCATTTGAAGAAAGCTTCGGCAGTTATTTGCCCGGTCTGAAATGGCTGAATCTCGGGGGCGGTCACCATATCACCCGCCCGGGATATGATCGGAAAGCCCTGGAAGACCTGATCCTGTACATCCGGAAAAAGTACGGCCTGGAGGTCTATCTGGAACCCGGCGAAGCTATTGCTCTGAATGCGGGTTCCCTGATTACCACCGTACTGGATGTGGTACAGGCCAGCGACATGCCGGTGCTGATTCTGGATACCTCGGCGGCCTGCCATATGCCGGATGTGTTGGAAATGCCCTACCGTCCGCCGCTGTTCGGCGCGGGGGAAGCAGGGGAGAAGCCCTGTACCTGCCGTCTGGCCTCGCGGACCTGCCTGGCCGGGGATGTGATCGGCGAATACAGCTTTGATCGCCAGCCCTGGGTGGGGGACCGGCTGGTATTCGGGGATATGGCCATCTATTCCATGGTCAAAAATAACACCTTCAACGGGATGCCGCTGCCGGACATTGCCCTGCGCCATACCGACGGCAGCTGCGAGGTTGTCCGACGGTTTGGCTATGAAGATTTCAAGATGCGTCTGTCCTGAACCGATACCAAGAAAAATGAGGTTTGTCCATGTCTGATTACCGTATGCCGGCTGAATATGCCCCTCACCGCGGTACCCTGATGATCTGGCCGGTCCGCCCCGGCAGCTGGGGCAAAGACCCTTCGGCGGCTCAGGCTGCCTTTGTGCGGGTGTTTGAGGCTATTGCCGAAAGTGAAGAACTCTATCTTTTGGCAGGGCCGGAACATCTGAAAGAGGCCCGGGCTGCGGTGGCCCATATCCCGCACACCACTGTGCTCTGCATTGACAGTGATGATGCCTGGGCCCGGGATGTGGGGCCGACCTTCGTGCGCAATGCACAAGGGAATATCAAGGGGATCAGCTGGAGCTTCAACGCCTGGGGCGGCACGGTGGATGGGTTGTATGCCGACTGGGATAAGGACGACCAGGTAGCATCGGCTTTCTGCAACGCACTGGGGCTACCCTGTGAGGACGCCGCTCCTTTCGTACTGGAAGGGGGCAGCATACACACAGACGGAGAAGGCACGGCCCTGGTGACAGAAAGTTGCCTTCTATCTGCCGGTCGTAATCCACACATGACCCGGGAGGAAATTGAAGCGGAATTGTGCCGCCGCCTGGGTGTACAAAAGGTGCTGTGGCTGCCCCGTGGCATCTATAACGACGAAACCAATGAGCATGTGGACAACGTATGTGCCTTTGTAGGGCCTGCACAGGTGGTTCTGGCCTGGACGGACAATGAGCAAGACCCTCAATATGCGTTGTCGGCGGCGGATCTTGCTTACCTGGAAAATGTCACCGACGCCAAAGGCCGTCCAATCACTGTCCATAAGCTGCCCATCCCGGATCATCCCATCCTGTGCAGCGAGGAGGACTGCGCTGCTTATGAATTTGCCCCCGGGGAGGATGTCCGCACCCCCGGTGAGCGTCTGGCGGCCAGTTACGTCAATTTTTATTTTACCAATGGGGCTGTTCTGGTGCCGCAGTTCGGCGCAGAGAACGCTGCCAGCGATGTCCGCGCCGTGCGGATTTTGCAAGCTCTTTGCCCGGACCGTCGGGTCATCGGGCTGCCTGCCCGGGAGATCCTGCAGGGGGGCGGCAACATTCACTGCATCACCCAGCAGATTCCCCGGTAACGCATAAAGGAGGAAGACTATGCCGCAAACGATGGTCGCCGCCGTGCAGATGTCCTGCTCGGCCAACCCGGCTGAAAACATTGCCCACGCCGAGGAACTGGTCCGGCAGGCAGCGTCTCAGGGAGCGCAGATCATCCTGCTGCCCGAGCTGTTTGAACGGCCCTATTTTTGCCAGGAACGCCGATATGACTATTACGCCTACGCCACGCCGCTGGCAGAAAATCCGGCAGTTCAGCGATTTTCTCAGGTGTGCCGGGAACTGGAAATCGTCGTGCCCGTCAGCTTTTATGAGGCGGACGGAACCCGGCTGTTCAACAGTGTGGCCATGATCGATGCCGACGGCAGTGTGTTGGGCGTTTATCGCAAAACGCATATTCCGGATGACCATTATTATCAGGAAAAGTTTTATTTCACGCCGGGCAATACCGGCTTCCGGGTGTTTGAAACCCGATATGGCCGGGTGGGGGTTGGCATCTGCTGGGACCAGTGGTTCCCGGAAACCGCTCGCTGCCTGGCGCTGGCCGGGGCGGATGTGATCCTGTACCCCACGGCCATCGGCAGTGAACCGATTCTGGATGTGGACAGTGCCGGACATTGGCAGCGCACCATGCAGGGCCATTCTGCCGCCAATGTGGTGCCGGTGGTGGCGGCTAACCGGTATGGGGTGGAAGTTGTCAGCCCCTGTGCCGAGAACGGCGGCCAGCAAAGCGCGCTGCGTTTTTACGGCACCAGCTTCCTGACAGATGAAACCGGTGCTGTTCTGGCACAGGCGGACCGGGATGGTGACGCTGTCCTGACTGCCTCCTACGACTTTGCCGCCAATCGCCAGGCCCGCCTGGAGTGGGGCCTGTTCCGGGACCGCCGTCCCGAATGCTACGGCGCCATCTGCGACCTGGATGAACTCTGATTCTTACCCAAATCCCCCCATACACGGACTGCTTTCCGTGTACGGGGGGGATTTTTTTGTTGCGGATTCAGCGGTCGGCGCGGGTGGCGCACTGAGGTCCGCAGCTGCATTCCTTGATGGTGATGTGCATGGCAGAGCAGTGGCTGTGATTGTTGTAGCGGCAGCCCATGTCATCGCAGCGAATGGCTGTTTCAGCGGTCGGCGGAACGTTGTCGGTGCAGACGTTGCCGTAGGCTTCATTGTTGCGGTAACTGCTGCAGACTGAGTCGGCAGCACCGGTATGGTGTACGCTCACGCCGTCCAGGCAGCATCCGCCACCTTTATTATGACAGCAGTCGGACTGGGAACAATCAAGATAACACATTTTCTATCACCTCCACAAGCAGGATACCCCTCAGGCATGTAAATATGTATGGGCAGGTGGGACCCTGACCCTACCAAATCTTCACACAGGCAACAGATTTCTATCACATTTCCGGGCTATGCTAAATGGATAAAGCGGAAAATGCCGCCGGATTGCCGATGTATTTGATGCATCGGCGCAGATTAAAGAGGCAACTGTTTATGAAAAAATACACATCCTGGTTTGGTGTGATGCTCGTATTCCTGTTTGCGGCATGTGCGGTGAGGCTGATGCCAGATGGTGCGGACTTGGACAGTACGATGCTGACGGGACAGGTGCTGCAGCGGGATGCCGATACCGTTACCTTGAATCTGGGAGAATTGACCCTTGTGCAGACACCGGAAAGTGCCGTGCCTGTTTCCATACTGCCGTCGGACGTGACACAAACGGTGCGTCTTTCTTCCCACGCGGCTCCCAATGGGCAGACCTGGCAAAATGAATCAAGGGTATTCGTTTCCTGGCAGCGGGATGCGGTGCTGGATCTGAGCGGCGCTCAGTGTTTCGCTCTGGGGCAGACGGGTTCCGTGGAAACGATCACACCGGAAACGATCACGCCCCAGGATATCCTGAACGTGACCATGGACAGCAGCAACACCCCCGTCATGGTGTTCGTACTGACGGGGGTGCCAAAGAGTGAGGCGGATACGGAATCCTTGCAGGGAACGGCGGCCAACCTTATCGACAAAAATACCAGCCAGAATGGCGGGGACTATAAATCCACCGTTGCGGACGAGAATGCTCTGCGGGTTGTAGCCGGGGAGGTCAGCCTTTGGAAGGCACAGGTGACCAAGGACGCCGGTGATGGTTCGGATCGTGAGGCGGGGGACCGCTACGGTATGAATGCGGCTTTGCTGGCCACCGGGGGCACCAACCTGAAGGTGATCAAAAGTGTGGTGGACTCGGCCGCCACCGGCGGCAGCGGAATTTTCGGCCACGGCAGCGGAACCTCCGTACAGCTCAACGATAGCACGGTCACCACCACCGGCGACAATGCCGAGGGGCTTCAGGTGTCCGACGGTGCCGCTATCCATGCTGATGTGGTGACGGTCACAACAGCAGGCGATTCCTCCCCGGTCCTTTGGGTAAAAAACGGCAGTTTGGAAATTGCAGGCGGCACGTATATGTCGGGCGGCTACCATTCACCGGCCGTTTTTGCAGCCGGTTATGTACGGGCACGCAATGCAGATCTGATTGCCAATAATTCAGAGGCAGCGGTGCTGAGGGGCTCCGGTACGGTTGTATTGGAAAACTGTAATCTTCGGGGCAGCATATGTAGTGATACTGAAACGACGGAGCAGGCCGGTACCGTACGGATCCTCGGCGGCAGCGGTCCTGCCCAGGAGTCCGCCTCTTTTTCCATGACCGGCGGCAGTCTGTCCTCTGCCTGCGGTGCGGTGTTTTATGCAGAGGATACAGATTGTGAGCTCAATCTGGAACGGGTAGAAATTCAGAATGAGGACGGTGGTCCATTGCTGCAGGTGGCGGGAACAACCGGGGAAGGTGCCACCGTTACGCTGACCGCACGCCGGCAAACGCTGGAGGGAAATCTGGTGGTGAACAGTGATTCTGCTTTACAGCTGAATCTGCAGGACGCCAGCCGACTGCAAGGGGCTGTTTATTCTGACGGAGCGGTGAAGGCCGGTGGAAGTATATCGGTTCATATTGATCGGGGATGCACCTGGTCGCTGACCGGCAACAGCATGGTGGATACGCTGGAAAATGAAGGCGAGATCCAATATAACGGCTATTCCATCACGCTGGGGGATGGCACGGTACTCACATCCTGAAACAGAAAAAGAAGCTTCCCGCAGGAGGCTTCTTTTTTGTTTGGTGGTGGTGTGGTATAATGCAGAAAAAGATGGACAGGAGGAAAGGAATATGCCGATCTCTGTGCTTACCCCGATTTTGGACGGGTGGCTGCTGTTGGCCAATCTGATGGGGCTTATTCTGATGGGAGCCGATAAAGGCCGTGCCAGACGGGGTGCATGGCGTGTACCCGAAAAAACGTTTTTTGTGCTGGCCCTGCTGGGGGGCAGCCTGGGATGCTGGGCAGGAATGTATCTTTTCCGGCACAAAACCAAACACTGGTATTTTGTTCTTGGGATGCCGCTGATTCTGGCAGGACAAATTTTGCTTGCTTGTTGGCTGAAAATCCCTCTGTTGTAAAGTCTGTGCAAAATAACCGCACATTTCTTGCCTTGAGGATACCTGTGTGCTATACTGGAAGCAATTGGACACATGTATAAACGAGGTGAATCTTTCATGGAAATCATGAATGTACAGCTGGCACCCAACAATGCCCGTCTGACTTGTTATCTGCAGGATAAAAGTGATGCCATGCCCAACGTGGACATCCGCCCCGCCGCGCTGGTTTTGCCGGGCGGCGGCTATCAATATTGTTCCGACCGGGAGGCGGAACCGGTGGCTCTCGCCTATATGGCAGAGGGGTTCAATGCCTTTGTTCTGCGCTATACCACCGGAATGGACTGCCCGCTGGACAAATCCTTGCAGGATGCCCGGGCGGCTTTGGCTTATCTGCGCCAAAACGCCGCCGACCTGCGCATAGATCCCCATATGATTGCAGCGGTGGGGTTCTCCGCCGGGGGACATTTGGCGGCGGCTCTGGGCACGCAAAGCGAAGAAAAGCCGGACGCCCTGGTGCTGGGATATGCGGTGACACTGGGCGCCACCTGGGCGCCTATGGGCAGGCCCTCCGAGCCGAACCTGGGAGACCTGGTCACCGATACAACGCCGCCCGCCTTTATCTTTGCCACCCAGGGGGACACGCTGGTGCCGGTCAAAAACAGCCTGGTGTTTGCGGATGCGCTGGCCGACCACGATATTCCTTTTGCCCTGCACATTTTCCCTGTGGGGGAACACGGGCTGTCCCTGGCCCGTCCCTGCACCAGCAAGGGGGATCTGAGCAAGGTAAATTCGGATGTGGCACGCTGGCTTCCCATGAGCATCAGCTTCCTGCAGGATATCTGGGGGGCCCTGGGGGTGGTTTCTCCTCGCCCGGAACTGCGTGCCCAGATGGGCGGCGGCAAAGCCGGACTGGACGTTCCGTTCAAAAGGCTGCTCAAGAATCCCGGTGCGGCGGAGGTACTGCAGCGGCGGCTGCCGGAAGTGGTCGGAATTTTGCGGCAGAATCCGCTGCTCAAGGGGGCTTCGCTGCGTCAGCTGGCCGGCTTCATGCCGGATGCCTACCCCGAAGATCTGTTGCGCTCGATTGATGAGGAACTTTCCAAGGTATAAAGGAGGGTATTTGTATGCTGTTTTTGCAATATCCGCCCTGCTCTACCTGTCGCAAGGCCAGGGCCTGGTTGGATGAGCACGGTGTGATCTACACGGCACGTCACATCAAGGAGGAAAACCCTTCCTACGAAGAACTGAAATCCTGGCAGGCCAAAGCAGTTTGCCCCTTAAAAAGTTCTTCAATACAAGCGGGCAGCTGTATAAATCCCTGCAGCTGAAGGAAAAACTGCCTTCCATGAGCGAGGAAGAACAGCTGCGCCTGCTGGCGGGAGACGGTATGCTGGTCAAACGGCCGATCGTTGTAACCGATGATGGCAAGGTGCTGGTGGGGTTCCGTCCGGCCGAGTGGGAACAGGCTCTCCTGTAAGGAGAGGCAGCAAAAGGGGCGTGTGCAGTATGTTTTTCAAACGAAAGAAATCCCGCGTCCTGACCCCGCCGGAGGGACTGGGGATCCGGGATATCCGGCGGCAAAGCAGCATCTGCACAGGGGAAACGGTCATTGGGTTTCTGGAGCCGAAAACGGGCCGCCTCCTGCAAGCTGTGGTGGTGCGCTCTGCCAGGGAGGAAGCTGACTTTTACCGCTCGTACGGCTTCCAACCTCCCATGGGGCTGTGATTTTCTTAACTTTGTAATATATTTTGCTATATTTTGCTTTTTTCCGCCAAGAGCCATTGAAATGAGCAATATTCGCACGAATACGGTCTTGACCCCCTTTGCAGGCAGCAAAATTGGTGCTATACTTACTCTGTAAGAAGATGTGGCGCCATGTGTCGCTATAGTGGGCGGCAGAGTGGCGAAAGAATCGGAGGTTACAGTATGGAACTTTTTGAACGCTTTGAAACACAGCTCAAGGCAAATCCCAAGACCATCGTTTTCACCGAGGGTCCGGACGCCCGTATTCTGAGCGCGGCCAGCCGTCTGCTGGCCGGCAAGGTGCTGAACGTTATCCTGCTCGGCAATCCCGAGGAGGTCAAGGCGGCAGCTGCAGCGGGTGGATTTGACATCACTGGTGCCCAGATCATCGACCCTGTTCATTATGAAGGCTTTGATGAGATGGTTGCCAAGATGGTTGAGCTGCGCAAAGGCAAAATGACCGAGGAGCAGTGTCGCGCCGCTATGGCGAAGGGCAATTACTTCGGCACCATGCTGGTCAAGATGGGCAAGGCGGACTGCCTGCTGGGCGGCGCCACCTACTCCACCGCCGATACCGTTCGCCCGGCTCTGCAGCTGATCAAGTGCAAGCCCGGTGTCAAGTCTGTCAGCTCCTGCTTCATTCTGGTCCGTGGGGACGAGATGCTGGCTATGGGCGACTGCGCCATCAACATCGATCCCACTGAGGATGAGATCGTGGAGATCACGGTCCAGACTGCCAAGACTGCTTCCGTTTTCGGCATTGATCCCCGCGTGGCGCTGCTGTCCTACTCTTCCAAGGGTTCCGGCAAGGGCGAAACCGTGGACAAGATGCGCAATGCCACGGCCCGGGTTCAGGCCGATCATCCCGAACTGAAGGTGGACGGTGAACTGCAGTTCGACGCCGCCGTGGCGCCGGAAGTGGGTCAGCTGAAGGCGAAGGGCAGCCCGGTTGCCGGCTATGCCAACACCTTTATCTTCCCCAACATCAATGCCGGTAACATCGGTTATAAGATCGCCCAGCGTCTGGGTGGCTTTGAGGCCTATGGCCCCATCCTGCAGGGCCTGAATGCTCCTATCAACGACCTGTCCCGCGGCTGCAACGCCGAGGAAGTCTACAAGATGGCGCTGATCACTGCTGCGCTGATCTGAAAGCGTTTTTCTACATAACCAAAATGTCCCGCACCGGTTTTGTACGGTGCGGGACACTTTTTATGGCGCCGAATAGGCATGATAAAATCCCCCAGTTCAACTGGGGGTCAATAAAATTACTTCAGTAAATGGAATAGGTTCCGGCGTTAGCCGGAACCTAAAGTGAAGGAATATGGTTTTGAATAGTGTACAGATTGCTTGATATAGCCCCGTATAAGGGGCTTGCAGTGCAAAAGGTGTGATTGAAAAATAGTTCAATGCCCTCTTTAGAGGGCTACCACAGGAGATAGGCCCTTATAGGGCCTGTTCAAACCACCCGTTCAACGGGTGGTTTTGATTCCTCAGGGATTATCAAAACAGCGGCCGGTGTTTGCGTTAACCGGCCGCTGTTTTTTGCTCTCAGAACAGATTATAGCTTGTAACGGAGATGATCGGCATCCAGCTTCTGCAGAACACCCAGCATAGTCCGGCACTCCTTGCGGGCACCGTCCGGGTCCATCAGGCGATAGTTGCCGCATTCGGTTTCACTGGCACCGGGGATAGGACCGTCGTAGTCTGCCATCCAGGCAAAGGCCTCGGTGGTCAGTTGAAGAGCTTCGCCGTCGGTCATGCCCTGGGTCAACAGATAAAAACCAGTCAGGCATCCCATAGGCCCTACATACACCACATGGTCACTCCAGCGGCTGTTGCGGGCATAGGTGGCAAACAGATGTTCAATGGTATGTGCGACAGCGGGGGAGAGGTAATCTCCGTGATTCGGCCGCTTCATCCGCACATCCCAGGTACGGACTTCCCCGTCCTGACGGGAAAGATACATGCCGGGCATCAGGGTCGTGTGGTCAACGCAAAAGCTGGCAATGCGTTCCATCTCAGATCACTCCATCATCATCTGGACAACACCGTGCTGGCAGTCCAGAGAAATGTTCATCCCATCGTGCAGGGTGCGGGTGGCGCCCAGAGCACCGACGATGACAGCCTTACCCAGGGTCAGCGCTACAATAGCAGCATGGCTGTTGGTGCCGGCTTCCTCGGTGATCACACCGGCAGCCTGGCGGATATAAGGCAGCATGTCGTTGTTGGTATGGGGAACGACCAGAATCTGACCGGCCTTGAACTTGGTGGCCACTTCGGCGGCGGTGCGGCAGATGCAGACTGTGCCCTTGGCATTCTGGGTGCCGATGCCCACACCGGTCAGCAGGCTGTCGCCCACCAGGTGAACCTTGATCATGTTGGTGGTGCCGGAAACGCCCACGGGAACGCCGGCGGTCACCACTGCCATGCTGCCGGGCTGGACCAGACCGGCGTTGACAGCGCATTCCACGGACATGCTGATCAGTTCGTCGGTGGAGTTGGCGTAGGGCATGACCAGCGGGGTAATGCCCCAGTGGATGTTCAGCTGCCGCTGTACCCGCTCGTCCAGAACGCAGGCCGCGATGGGAGTGGCGGGACGGTACCGGCTCAGCAGGCGAGCAGTCTCACCGCTCTTGGAAACGGTGATGATGGCGCTGGCATGGATGTCAGAAGCGGTGGTGCAGGCGGCATGGCACACTGCGGCGCTCACGCTCAGACGGCTTTCGTCAGCCTGGGCATGATGAACCAGGCTGTTGTAGCTGGCATCGGCCTCGGTGGTTTCAGCAATGGCGACCATGGCCTTCAGGGCAGCCACGGGATACTTGCCGGCAGCGGTCTCGCCGCTCAGCATAACGGCAGAAGAACCGTCGTAGATGGCGTTGGCAACGTCGGTGATCTCAGCACGGGTGGGGCGGGGGTTGGAGATCATGGAATCCAGCATCTGGGTGGCGGTGATGACCACCTTGCCGCTGGCCATGGTGCGGTCGATCAGGTGCTTCTGGATGGAAGGAATTTCCGCAAAATCGATCTCCACACCCATGTCGCCGCGGGCCACCATGATGCCATCGGCCACGGCCAGGATCTCGTCGATGTTGTCCACACCTTCCTGGTTTTCGATCTTGGCGATGATCTTCATGTTGGAATGGCAGTCATCCAGCAGGTGACGAATCTCCATGATATCGGCAGCGCAGCGGGTAAAGCTGGCGGAAACCAGATCGAAGCCCTGTTCGGCACCGAAGGTGATATCCTGCTTGTCGCGCTGGCTCATATACGGCATGGACAGATGCACGCCGGGAACGTTGACGCCCTTCTTGGTCTTGATGACGCCGTCGTTCTCCACCACACAGCTGATGTCGGTATCGGTGACATTCTCAATGCGCAGGCTGATCAGGCCATCATCCAGCATAATGTGACCGCCGGGCTGCACGTCATGGGGCAGCTCCTTGTAGGTGATGGAGCAGATTTCATTGGTCCCTTCCACCTCACGGCTGGTCAAGGTAAACTTCTGGCCGGTCACCAGCTTTTCGGAACCGTTCTTGAAGGTGCCCAGACGAATTTCGGGGCCCTTGGTATCCAGCATGGCAGCAACCGGCTTGCCCAGCTCGGTGCGCAGAGCTTTCAGCTTTTCAAAACGGCCGCGATGTTCATCGTAGTCACCGTGGGAAAAGTTGAAGCGCGCCACATTCATGCCATTTTCAATCAGTTGACGCAGCACATCGCCCTTATCGGTAGAAGGGCCCAGAGTGCAAACAATCTTCGTTTTGCGCATATCTCAATTTCTCCGTTTCCAATAAGTGTATCCTTTATATGCGTGCTTATTATAATACAAAACTTTTGCCTCGACAAGCCAAACACAAAAAATTGCACAATTTTTTACTCATTTTTTTGAACTATCCATCTAAAACCGGTCGTGGTTTTACTTTTTAAGGAAATTCATGTATAATAACCCGTATAGTGCAGGGGGAAACTTTCTGCGCCGCTTTACAATTAAGGAGAAACACCATGGCAAAACGTGTGTTCTTGATCGTTCTTGACAGCTTTGGTATCGGGGCCGAACCGGACGCCGCAGCCTTCGGGGACGCCGGCACCAACACTCTGGCAGCCATTTCCGGGCATCCCGCCTTCCGGGCGGACCGTTTGGCCGAACTGGGGCTGTTCAACATCGACGGTGTGAACTGCCGTCCCGGGGTAAAGGCGCCGGTGGGTTGCTTTGCCCGTCTGCGGGAAGCCAGCTCCGGCAAAGATACCACCATCGGGCACTGGGAAATCGCAGGTTTGCTTTCCCCGAATCCGCTGCCGACTTTTCCCAACGGATTCCCGCAGGAAGTGCTGGATGAATTTACCGCCCGCACCGGCTATAAGGTCCTTTGCAACAAACCCTATTCCGGCACCCAGGTCATTCATGATTACGGGGAAGAGCATCTGAAAACCGGTGCGCTCATTGTATACACCTCGGCGGACAGTGTGTTCCAGATTGCGGCCCATGAGGACCTGGTTCCCATCGAAAAACTGTATGAAATCTGTGAGGTTGCCCGGGAGATGCTCAAAGGCCCTTACGGTGTCGGACGGGTCATTGCCCGGCCCTTCGTGGGCACCTGTGCGGAGGACTTCAAGCGTACCTCCCGGCGGCATGACTACTCTCTCAAACCGCCGGCAGATACCATGCTGGACAAGCTCCAGGCGGCTGGAATGCAGACCATCGGCGTAGGCAAGATCCACGACATCTTCGCCGGTCAGGGTGTGGGCGAGACGATCCGCACCAGCGGCAACACCGAAGGGCTGAAAGTCACGATGGAACTGGCTGACCGGGACTTTACCGGGCTGGCTTTCGTCAACCTGGTTGACTTTGATATGCTGTACGGGCATCGGCGGGATGTGGCCGGGTATGCCGCGGCAACGGCGGAATTTGATGCCTGGCTGCCCGATTTTATGCAGCGTATGCACCCGGATGACGTGCTGATGATTACGGCCGACCACGGGTGTGATCCTTCTTATACCAAGACCACCGACCACACCCGGGAATATGTGCCCTATCTGGTATACGGACCCGGCGTACGGCAGGGCGTTGACCTGGGTACGCGGTACAGCTTCGGCACCATTGCCGATACCGTCTGTCAGGCGCTGGGCGTGCAAGCGGACATGGCGGGATGTGGTGTCTGGAATGAGATCAAACAGCGCTGAAACAAAGACCCGCAAAGGAGTTCTTTTGCAGATTTTTTTATATCTTCTGGCCGGAGTGATGCTCTTTTACTCGGTCATGCTGGTGGTTACCAGCAACTTTAATATGGGCAACCTGATCGTCTGGATTCTGACGGCAGCCTGCTGCGGATATGCTCTGTGGCACCGACAGTTGAACGCCTGGTTCACCGGTTCACCGGTCGGGCGGGTGGTACTGGGAATCCTGGTCTGCGGGGCGGTGTTTTATGCCGGTATGCTGGCCTTTGTGGCGTGCAGCGGCTACGCCAATCCGCCCGCCGGGGATGAGAAGGTTGTGATTGTGTTGGGGGCCGGTCTGCGACGGGATAAACCCAGCCTGCTTTTGCGGTACCGTCTGGACAAGGCGTTTGAATTTGCCCAGGCCCATCCGGATGCCCTGGTGATCACCACCGGCGGGCAGGGAAGAGACGAGTGGGTGCCGGAAGGTCAGGCCATGCGGGATTATCTGATCGAAAAGGGATTGGACCCGGACCGGGTGGTGGCGGAGACCAAATCCACCTCCACCGAGGAGAACTTCGCTTTTGCCCGGCAGATTCTGGAGCAACGGGGCATCGACACATCCCAGCCTATCGTTTATGTGACCAATGCTTTCCATTGTTACCGCGGCGGCAAATATGCCCGGATGGCCGGGTTTACGGATATTGCGGCGCTGCCGGCGGGCATTCCGTTGCGCAGCATTCCCACCTGCTATCTGCGGGAAGTATTCGCGGTATTGTATTATTGGGTGTTCCGCTCTTCCGAAAATGGTCTGATGCAGAACATGGTCGGGATCTTGAGCTTGAACAAAAAATTCTTTTATAAGTGAGCACAGGATGCCGGCCGGGAATTCCCGGCCGGCATCCTGCCGAGGGAGGAAGCAAGGAAAATGCAGGTACGTTATTACAAGGAATACAGTCATTGCCTCGGGCGTGATATGGAGTTCAAGGTCTACGGCCACACCGGTCGCCCGATCATGATCTTCCCCTGCCAGTGCGGGCGCTTTTATGACTGGGAGGACCGGGGCATGTGCAACATTGCCGCGCCCTGGATTGACGCGGGCAAGCTGCAGATCATCTGTGCCGACAGCATTGACGGGGAAAGCTGGGACAATCCCGGTCCCTGCCGCCCCCGGATTGAACAGCAGGAGCGTTGGTACCATTATATCTGTGACGAACTGGTTCCCCGCATCCTGGAAATCAACCGGGAAAACGGTCCGGACCATACCGGCCGTATCCTGACCGGCGGCGCCAGCATGGGCGCGGCCCATGCTGTCAACTTCTACCTGCGCCGCCCGGATCTGTTCAACGGTACCATCGCCCTCAGCGGCATCTATTCGTCCCGCATGTTCTTCGGCGATTATATGGATGATCTGGTGTATGCCAACAGCCCCTGCGATTATATGCGCAATTTCCCGGCCCAGCATCCGTATTATGAGCTGTACGCCAAGGCGGACAAGTTCATCATGTGCTGCGGCCAGGGTGCCTGGGAGGATGAACTTCTGGCCTCTACCCGGGAACTGCGGGATATCCTGGAAAGCAAGGGCATCCATCCCATCGTGGACATCTGGGGAATGGATGTTTCCCATGACTGGCCCTGGTGGAAAAAGCAGTGGCCGTACTTCCTGGATATGATCCTGGGCCGTCCGTAATCAAAACCACCGGCTAAGCCGGTGGTTTGAGTAAGCCCTATAAGGGCATCGTACTAGCAAAGCCCCTTGAGGGGCCACGAATGGGTCTGCCAACTGCATTCCTTTCTCGTGGCAGGCCCCTCAAGGGGCCTCTTTGTTATGCCTTGGTATTCTTGCCACCCGTAAACGGGTCAACAAATTCTTTGAGGCTCATCTGGTCTGCTATCTGGTCTTGTTGCAGTTGGTTTTTGATATATTCCTCAATGCGCTTTTTGTTTTTGCCTACTGTATCTACAAAATACCCTCTTGCCCAGAAATGCCTGTTTCCATACTTGTACTTCAAATTTGCGTGCCTGTCGAAAATCATCAGACTGCTTTTCCCTTTTAAGTATCCCATCACATACGCGATACTGTACTTTGGCGAAAAGCTGATCAACATATGTATGTGGTCCGGGCATGCTTCTGCTTCGATGATCTCGATTCCTTTCTGTTCGCACAACTGCCTTAGTATTTGCCCTATATCTTTTTTGATCTGCCCGTACACTACCATTCTCCGATACTTTGGTGCGAATACCACATGATATTGACATCTCCACGTTGTGTGGCTTAAACTATCTACGTCTTTGTTATTCCTCATTTCAAAGACAATCTCCCTGTTTTTGGAATGTGGTTGGCAAACCCACATCCTATTCTACAGGGAGGTTCTCTTTTGTCTATGGCTAAAGCCGTTTTATTCCACCAGCGGAGCTGGTGGTTTTTTGCGCTTAAGCACTCAACAAGAAAACCGGCGCGCGGTAAACAGCCGTGCGCCGGTTTTTGTATGGCGCCGAATAGGCATGATAAAATCCCCCAGTTCAACTGGGGGTGGATAAAAAATACTTTAGTGAAGAGAAA
>CALWNO010000009.1 GCA_944382785.1 uncultured Gemmiger sp.
TACTGCTTGCCACCGGTTTTGATAACTGCGTACATGATGGTAACCTCTTTCAATAAGTCTCGCTGGATGTGGGGCGGTGCCAGAGGCACACTTATAGAGCCCATACCATGCGGCTTATATAGCTTACCATAGAATGTGGGACAAGTCAAGCATTTTAGGCTTTCAAACGTGGAAATTTTCCCGTTGCAGTCTTTGCATCCCGCCATCTACCTCCTCTTGCTTTCCCTGTCCGCGATATGTTATCATGAGATAGCATTTCTAATTATCATTCCATGTGAATCACGCGTGTACCTGCTTTTGGTCGGGTGCGCTCCGGGTTCTGCTGTTGTCAGGAGAGTTGTTTATGCCGCTGTGCTTCAAACGTCTGCCTGTCCTGTTCCTGTCCATGACGGGCTTTATCCTTTTGTGTGCCGGGACCTGGCGCAGCTGGCCGCAGATGGCCCTGTGTGCCGCTTTATCCCTTTTCGCCCTCGGGTGGCTATGTTCCGGCAGAACCGATGCCACGCCATCTTCCCGTTATGCCACCCTGGCCGGCCATGGGATCAGCGTCGTCCTTCTGCTTTTCCTGGCTTACCGTTTTTATGTAGGATTGTGCGCGGGATATGAGCCTGTATGGTTCGCTCCTTCCTTGCAGGCGCTTCCTTTCCCTGTTCTGCTGCCGCTGCTTGCTGTCGCCTATCCTTTTTTGGACTCCTTATGCGGCGCTTTGATCCGTTCTTTCCGGCATGGTGCAACGATTTGCTCGGACCACGCTTTCCCTAAAGTATATTATGTATATGGGATCATCGGTGCCGTCTTGATCCTGTGCCTGTGCTCTCAGTCTTCCGTCCTCTATCCGCTGAATTTGTGGACAGACGCCAACTGCTTTTTGTCTGTAGGGCATGCCATGCTGGACGGCCAGGTCCTTTACCGTGATATTTATGAGCAGAAAGGGCCACTTTTGTATGCTCTGCACGCACTGGCCTACTGGCTTACCCCGGGGTCCTTTCTGGCGGTATGGTTGCTGGAAGTCGTGTGCGGCGCTCTGTCCCTGATGATGATATTCAAAATTGCCGCACGCTTTGTGGCACCAGAAAAGCATCCGTTGTTGCTGCTTTTGCTTCCCGTTGCCGGAGCCCTGATCTATTCATCGGTGAGCTTTCAATACGGCGACAGCGTGGAGGAACTTTGCCTGCCAATCTTTCTGTATTGTCTGGACCTGGCGCTTCAGGAGTATCTTTTTGATAAAAAGCTCCGTTTTCTCGATTGGTTTGTTGTGGGACTGCTGTCCGCAGTGGTATTGTGGAGCAAATATACGCTGCTGGGGCTATTTGTGGGGATTTTTTTCCTTCCGATTCTGTCCCGGCTGACATGTGGTGATCCGAAACAGCCGATTTCCTCACTGCTGGGCATTCTGCTGGGCGTATCCGTCGTCACCGCACCGGTACTTCTGTATTTTGTATGGCATGGTGCGCTGGGCAGCCTTTTTGAGGTATACTTTTATCAGAATCTGACGAACTATGCCGTCACTGACTCATCCGCTTCCTGGTTCAGCCGCCTTGCGGGCATCGGACGAAATGTTTTTCAGGGCGTATCCTGGCTGATTCAGGCCGACACCATCCTTGCCGTTGTGCTCTTTTTGGGAGGCTGTTTCGCACTGGGGTATCCCAAAAAGAAGCTCGCCCTCCTTTTGGGCGTCAGCCTCGCGTTTTCCTCCCTGTTTATCTATTTCGGTTCCACCCGGCACCGGTATTATGCCTTTGCGTTCTATGCATTTATGCCGCTGGCGTTGGCCAGCGTGCTGACCTGGCTTCCCCGGCTGCGACCGCGCAAGGTCGGCCTTGTTCTGTCTCTGGCTGCCAGCTGCCTACTGTGCGTTGTGGCCGCACCGGGAAAGGATTTGCTTTTGGTGTCCAAAGAATCCCTTCCCCAATATCAATTGGCAAAAACGATCAAAAGAGTTCCCGACGCCACGCTGCTGACCTACGGCACCATGGATGCAGGCTTTTACACCACCACAGACATTACTCCCTCGTTCAAATATTTCTGCCAGACAAACAGTCTTCTTCCGGAAATGGCCAGTGAACAGGCCCGGTACATCGAGATGGGCTATTGCGATTTCTACCTGACCTGCAACGAGCCTTATCCCGCCGAAGGCTACACCCTGGTAGACGAAAGCGAGATGCCGGGGGTCGCACACTGGTATTTGTACGCCAATAACGATATTCTGCCCCTCCCGGACGATGAGAGCTCCGTAAAGTCTGCGCCCCTCGCATCCATTTCATAATCGGCCATTCATCAAAAAAGCCGCCTGCACAGTGCATGCAGGCGGCTTTTTTATGGGGGTGTATCAATCAGAATTTTGCTGTGCGGCTTTGACGGTATTCTTCATGAGCATGGCCCGGGTCATCAGGCCCACACCGCCGGGCACGGGGGTGATGAAGGCGGCTTTCTCGCTGGCGGCGGCAAAGTCCACGTCCCCGTGCAGTTTGCCGTCCGCCCCCCTGTTGATGCCCACGTCGATGACCACCGCCCCGGGTTTGACCATATCCCCGGTGATGAAGCCCTGGCGGCCCACCGCGGCCACCAGGATATCCGCTTCCCGGCAGATGTCGGCCAGGTTCTGGGTGCGGGAATGGCAGATGGTGACGGTGGCATTGGCCGCCAGCAGCAGCAGGGCCGCCGGCTTGCCCACGATGTTGGACCGGCCCACCACCACGGCGCGCTTGCCGGCGATGTCCATGCCGGTGGACTGGATCATCCGCAGGCAGCCCGCCGGGGTGCAGGGGGCAAAGCAGGGTTCCCCGGTGAGCAGGCGCCCTGCGTTGACGGGGGTAAAGCCATCCACGTCCTTTTCCGGCGGGATAGCGGCAATCACTGCCGACTCGTCGATATGAGCGGGCAGAGGCAGCTGCACCAGGATGCCGTGCACGGCGTCGTCCGCCGCCAGGGCGTCGATCTGCGCCAGCAGTTCCTCCTGGGTGGTGGCGGCGTCCAGCCGGATGACCCGGCTTTCGATGCCGCACTCGGCGCAGTCGTTGGCCTTGCCCCGCACATACACCTGGCTGGCCGGGTCCTCCCCCACCAGCAACACCGCCAAGCAGGGCACCACGCCCTGCTCTTTCAGCTGCTGTACTTCGGCGGCGGCTTCTGCCTTGACGGCGGCCGCCAGTTTCTTTCCGTCGATGATGGCTGCACTCATATTCAGCGCTCCCCTCTTGTGTTTTGAAAAGTCCCCGGCCGACAGATGCGGTGCGGGGACGGTATGGAACAATTTATTCAGGCTTGGTTTCCACCGGGGGCTCCGGTTCGGCGGCGGGTTCTGCCGCGGATGCCTGCTCCGAAGAAGGGGTATCCTCTTCGGGCGCAGCGTTCAGGTCCAGCTCCTTCAGACGCCGGTTCATGGCGACGGTGGCGGTCACAAATTCCTTGTGGCCGGCATTGGCGGGCAGAGTATCCACTGTGAAGCGGTCCCCCGCTGCCTGCTGCTTTTTGATGTCGTCCACCGCCAGTGTGACCAGCGGCGAGCCCTGGCCTTTGGTTTTCTGCAACCCATAAACCAGCAGCACGATAGCGGTGGCCACGGTGACCAGGGCCACCACCTGGCTGAAACGCAGGCTGGTGTTGCCGATGAGCAGCGAATCGGTACGCAGACCCTCGATCCAGTAGCGGCCCAGACCGTACCAGATCAGGTACATCAGGAACAGCTGCCCATGGAAGCGGCGGTGACGCATGTACAGAAACAGCACCAGGAATCCGAACAGGCACCACAGGCTCTCATACAGAAAGGTGGGATGCACCGGCTGGCTGGGGTCCACGGTAACCCCCTGGGCGGCCAGGGTCTGCTGCATGTTGGTCAGATAGCGGCAGGTACCTTCGCTGTACATACCCCAGGGCAGGGTGGTGTTGCAGCCGAAGGCTTCCTGGTTCATGAAGTTGCCCCACCGGCCGATGCCCTGGCCGATGAGGAAGCCCATGCCCACCACGTCAAAGAGGGGGCGGATGGGAACCTTGCGCCAGCGGGCGGCCAGCCCGCCGAATACGAAGGCACCGATGATACCGCCGTAGATGGCGATGCCGCCTTCCCGGATGTCAATCATTTCCCAGAGAGATTCGTACTCAAAGGGTGCCATGGCCACATAGGCGATACGGGCACAGACGATGGCCAGCACAGTGCCGATGGCCACCACATCCACCAGACGGTCGCTGTTGATGCCGAAGTCGGCGGAATAGTGGAAGGCGAAAGCCATGGCCAGCAAAAGACCGGCGGCAATGAGGATGCCGTACCAGTACACGTTGAAGCCGCCGATGGAAAACGCCACGCGATTGAGGGTGAACGCCAGCCCCAGGCCGGGGAATTCTACATGAAACACTGTATCCATGGATCTGATCCTCTTATGTTATTGATTTTGCGGTTCGATCTCCACATAGGTCATGCAGTCCTCGCTGAGCATGGACTGCAAAGCCCCGTTGATATCGTCCACCGTGAGGGAGGCCAGGGCCTCGATTTCGTCGGCCAGGGTGTTGCCCCGCAGGTGGGCACTGGCCAGGGCTTCGGCGGCGTCCTCCACCCCTTCCAGGTCGGCGAGTATTTCGCCGTACATCTGGTTTTTGACCAGGGTGAAGAGCTCCGGGTCCACGCCCTCTTGGCGCAGACGGGTGATCTCTTCCCGTACCATCCCGGCCACCGCCCGGGGGGT
The DNA here is from genome assembly GCA_944382785.1 of uncultured Gemmiger sp. Lineage (GTDB taxonomy): Bacteria > Bacillota > Clostridia > Oscillospirales > Ruminococcaceae > Gemmiger. The sequence continues at coordinate 4,680 of CALWNO010000009.1, forward strand.
CTCGCTCTCCCCGGTGAAGGCGATGACGCAGCAGCCGGAGGTGCTCACCGTGTCGCCGCTGAACTCCGGATTGACCAGGGCCTGGTCATAGAGTTTGCGGTACAGGGAGGTCAGACCGCCGCAGACAAGATCCGGCAGCATGTCGGCCAGCATCTCGGTGCGCACGTCTCCGCGAGGGATGGGAGCTTCCCGGAAGGCCAGGGCAAAGCAGGGCTTGTTCACCGGCATGGAGAATTGCATCTCCGCCTGGGGCGGGTCGTTTTCAGGGGAATTCCGGGCCACCGTGACCGTGTGATCGGGGGCGGGCTTGTCCAGCCCGGCACGGCGACAGGCAGCCACCGCCTGGTCCAGGGTGATGTTGCCCGCCACCGACAGCACCATGTTGCCCGGACGGTAGAAGGCGTCGGTGCAGGCATACAGCAGATCGGGGGTGAGCTCGGCGATGCTGTCCACCGTACCGGCGATGTCGTCCCGGATGGGATGGTCCTTGTACAGGCAGCGGAACAGGCCGGTCATCAGCCGCCAGTCCGGGCTGTCGTCGTACATCTTGATCTCCTGCCCGATGATCCCCTGCTCCTTGGCGATGGTGGCCTCGGTGAACCAGGGATGCCCCACCATGTTCAGCAGGATGTCCAGGTTTTCGTCGATCTTGCCGCTGGCAGTGAAGATATAGCAGGTACGGTCGTAGCCGGTGAAGGCGTTGGCCGAGGCGCCGGTCTTGGCGTAGAGGTCAAAAGCGTCCCCCTGCTCCGATTCGAACATCTTGTGTTCCAGGAAATGGGCGGTACCGGCAGGCAGTTCCACCGGTTTGCCGTCCAGAGTGAACCGGCGGGTGGTAGACCCGAAGGCGGTGGCATACATGGCGTGCACCGTACTATACCCCGGCATGGTGCGGCAGAGCACCGTGAGTCCGCTGGGCAGAACGGTACTCTGGCAGCGGATGGCATCGGCCGCTTTGGCCCGGATGCCCTGCATGGTCTGGTCCTGACTCACTGTGCCACCTCCTTGTTGTCGGCGGTCACGGCGTAGCAGACCGAATAGTGATAGCTGTTGAGCAGTTCCCGCACTTCCTCGGCGGTAACGGCCTGAATGAGGACCTTTCCGTATTCCGGCGGCGCCAGCGCCTCACCCCGGGCGATCTGGCCGTAATACCAGCTTTCCAGCCCGCCCAGGCTGTCCCCCAGGGCTTCCATCCCGGACATAAGGCTGCGGCGGCAGTCGTCCATCTCCTCCTCGGTGACGGGACCACGGCACAGGTCGTCCAGTTCCTTCAGGATGGCCGCTTCGGCCTTGGCTTCCCCGCCTGGTTCCACCCCGGAATCCACCATCATCACGCCGGTGGAGCGCAGGGCGCTGGCCCCGCAGTAGTAGCAAAGACTCTGTTTTTCCCGCACGTTGCGGAACAGGCGGCTGGTAGCAGAGCCGCCGAACACTCCCATGGCCATGCGCAGCTGGGAAATGCTGGGCAGGTCCTCCGGTGTGCCGGTGGTAAAGAGCATGCACAGCTTGGCCTGGGTCACACCGGGGATGTTCTCGGTATAATGGCGGGGCTCGGTGACGGGCATGGCCATGGCCGAGGCAAACCGCTGGGGCGCCCGCTGCACCTTTTCCAGCTTTTGCAGCAGCAGGTCGGCCACCCGGGCACTGTCCGCCCCCTGGACCATCACATCGATGGAAGAGCTGGACAGGATGCGGTCATATTCCGCCTTCAGGGTGGCGGGGGTGACCTTGGGCAGATCGGCCCGGTAGCCCCCCAGCTCGATGCCGGCGGGCGAATCCCCGTAAAAGCGGCGGCGGGCCTGGCGTACACAGTACAGGCGCTTGTTGTTGAACTCGGCCTGCAGGCGGCGATCCAGGGTTTCTTTTTCAATACGGACGGCATCGGGGTCAAAAGCGCCGTCCACCAGATAGGGTTCAAACACGATACCGAAAGCAATATCGGCATATTCGGCACTGAGGTTTTCCCCTGTCAGGGCAAACTTGTCCTTGATGCCGCAGATATCCACCGTCAGCACCCGGTCGGGACCGGCGGTGCCCAGGTCCACCCCCAGGTCGGCACCGTACAGACGGGCCAGCTTGCGGGAAAGGGCGGTCATATCCGGGCACTGGGCGTAGCCGCGTTCCAGCACCAGGGGCAGCACCGCGGCGTCGGTGGCCGAACGGCGCAGAGCCGGATAGCGCAGATGGATGGTAATGCGGCAGCGGTTGAATTTTTCGGCATCCAGCGTGGTCAGATATACGCCGGGCGCCAGCTGCTTGCGTTCAAACAAAGGCGGTTCCTCCGGATTTGGGTATAGTTTGCAAAATCCTGCTTCATTATACGCCCTTTGGGGCGGGTTGTAAATCAATCCAGCTGGTTGTCCAACCCCTGGAAATAAGCCCGGCTGCGGGCAGCAGCGGTGGTGATCAGGTCGGACAGGGCCTGCAGAGAGTCAAACTTGCGTACCGGGCACAGGTACCGGTGGAATTCCAGCACCGGGCGCTGGCCGTACACGTTCCCGGAAAAACCGGGCACATAGGTCTCGCAGCTGACGGCCGCCCCCTTCTCGTCCACGGTGGGCCGGGAACCGATGCCGGTGGCCGCCGGATACCAGGTACCGCCGATGCAGATGCGGGTCAGATAGACGCCGCAGCAGGGCTGCAGGGTCCCGGCGGGATAGTTCTGGTTGATGGTGGGGGTGCCCAGCTTGCTGGTGCCCACCCCCTTGCCGTGGGTCACAGTCCAGTCGATGGCGTAAGGGGCCCCCAACATAGCGTTGGCGTCGGGCAGGCGGCCTTCCTCCAGGGCGGCCCGGATGCGGGTGGAGGAGACCACCTCGCCCCGGTAGCGGGCCATCTCCACCACCGTGACCCGGATTCCGGCGGCGGCACAGAGTTCCTTGAGCCGGGGCACATTGCCCGCCGCCCGGGCGCCGAAGGTGAAGTTATCCCCGCAGAAAACTGCTTTGGCGTGGAAGCACCCCACCAGGATATCCTGCACAAAGGCTTCGGGGGTCAGGGAGCAGAAATCTGCAAAGGGAGGTTCCATGAGCCGCCGTACCCCCAAAGAGGCAATGCGGGCATGTTTCTGGACGGTGGAGAGGATGCGGCCGCCTTTGAGGGTGCTGCCCTCCGGCAGTTCAAAGGTAAAGACGGCAGGCATCAGGCCGCTGCGCCGGGCTTCGGTCACAGCGGCGGAGATGACGGCACGGTGGCCCAGATGGACCCCGTCAAAAAAGCCCAGGGCCACGGCGCTGCCCTGGGGGGCATCCACCGGAGCAATGGTCGGGATGATCTGCATATTCAATTGCTGCATCGTGTCAGGTCCTTTCGCAGAACAGTTTTTCCACCCGCAGAACACCGCCCTCGATCACCGCCAGGCCCAGGAACAGGCCGTCGGTGTCATACACGCGGTAGCGGCCGTCCGCCGCGGGATACCGGCTGGTGGGACAGCCGTTGAACAGATGGGTCCGGGCCGGCTCCTCCACTGTGAGGGCAGGTAGAGAGGTAAAGGCGGTCTCCACCCCCAGCATCCAGCCGGACTGAGCCAGTGTACCGTTTTCGGCCGCCGCCAGGATCTCCGGCAGGGTGTGGCACTGGTCCAGGGTGAAGGCGCCCGCCCGGGTGCGGCGCAAAGCCGACAGGGTGGCGGGCAGCCCCAGGGCTGCGCCGATGTCCTCGGCCAGGACCCGGATGTAGGTGCCTTTGGAGCAGGAGACCCGCAGGGTATATTCCCCGGGGGCCGGACTGCCCAGATAATCGATGGCATAGATGGTGATGGGCCGGGGGGTACGCTCCACCGTATGGCCCTTGCGAGCCGCCTTGTACAGCGGCTGACCGTTCACCTTGACGGCGGAGTACATGGGTGGCAGCTGCTGCTGCGCCCCCAGGAACCGGGGCAGCACCGCCCGCAGTTCCGCTTCCCCCACCGTGACGGGCGCGGTCTCCAGCACGGTGCCGGTGATATCCCCCGTGTCGGTGCGCACCCCCAGACGCAGGGTGGCTTCGTAGGTTTTGTCGTGATCAGGCTGGCGGTCGGCGGCTGCGGTAGCTCCGCCCGCAAACACCACCAGCACCCCGGTGGCCATAGGGTCCAGGGTGCCGGAATGGCCCAGACGCCGGGTACCCAGCGCCCCCCGCAGTTTGGCCAGCACGTCAAAGCTGGTCCAGCCGGCAGGCTTGTCCACCGGCAGGATGCCGTTGGTCAGGTTGGTCATAGGTTTCCTCCATACAGCAAAAACCGGCTTCAGGCAACGGGCCCTGCGGCGCCGCTGCCTGTCACCGGTTCCTTGACTGTCTTTATCCTTGCGCACGGTCGGCATGGTCGATCATGCCCCAGCGCTCCAGCTCCTTGCGCACCTCATCCAGAATGGCATAGCGCGCATTATCCAGGTTGCCGCTGATCTCGCACCCGGCAGCGCGGGAATGTCCCCCGCCGCCCAGGTGCCGGGCAATGGCGCAGGCATCCACCCGCCCGGCGGTGCGTATGCTGATCTTGAAGCTGCCGTCCTTCTGCTGGCGCAGGGTCAGGCCCACTTCCACTCCCTCAATGGAGCGAGGCAGGCTGGTCAGATCCTCCAGTTCGGCCCCCGGCACGCCAGAGGTGACGATCTGGTCCCAGGTCAGGTAGATCATGGCGCACAGCCCGTCGAAGAAATACTCCAGGCTTTCCAGCGCCATCTTCTCGATCTCCAGCCGGGCCCTGGAGCGGGACTCGAACAGACGGGCATTGAGGTTTTCGATGTCGGCGCCCGCCTCAATGACCCTGGCCGCCGCCATGTGGGTCTTGGCCGTGGTGTTGGAGAAGCGGAAGCAGCCGGTGTCGGTAGCGATGCCGGTGTACAGGCAGGCCGCGATCTCGGGGGTGAGCTCCACCCCCATATCGGTGACCACATCGATCATGATCTCGCTGGCCGCGGCCGCGCCGGGGTCCAGCAGGGTCTCGTAGGCATAGCCGCTGTTGCTGGGATGATGGTCAATGCACAGATCCACATGCTCGGCATACTTCTGCACATTGTTCCGGTCGCCGAAAAGCTGGATGCCGGCCACATCCACCGCCACCACGAACGCCGGGGTGAAGCTGGCGTCAAACCAGCCGATGCCCATGAAATCGTACATGGAAGGGATGGGATCGCTGCAAAGAACCGCGACGTTCTTGCCCAGCTTTTTCAGGGCCAGGTACAACGCTCCGGCGCAGCCGATGGTGTCGCCGTCGGGGTTCTTATGGCATAGGATCAGGATGTCCTGTGCGGCGCGCAGCCGCAGTACAGCGGTTTGCCTGTCCACAGATTCCGTCATAACTTACCTCTTTTCCAGCGACCCCGAAACAACCTCGGCTTCGCTCCAAAAGTGGCCGAAAGCAGGGGCTCAGTCCTCCTGCGGTTCGGCTTGTGCAGGCTGGTCATTTTCCAGCCCGCGCAGCATTTCGTTGATGTGCGCCGCATAGGCAGCGCCGTCATCGGTAACAAACACAAAGCGGGGTGCTTTGCGGATGTGCATGCGGCGGCTGACCTCGGTGCGGACATGGCCGGACGCCTTGTTCAGGGCGGCGACCACCGGTTTGCTGCCCCCTTCGCGGCCCATGACGCTGATGTACACCTTGGCCACATCCAGGTCGGGGGTCACGTCCAGCCGGGTGACGGTCAGCAGACCGCCCGTGACGCGGGGGTCCTTCATCTCGCCGATGATGGCAATGAGTTCCCGCTTCATATCCTGGGCCATGCGGCCCTGGTTTTTGGTAGGCATTTGTTATAAACCTCGTTCAATCAATCGCGGTATTCTTCCAGCTTGAAGCACTCGAAGATGTCGCCTTCCTTGATGTCGGAGAACTTCTCCAGGGTAATGCCGCATTCAAAGCCTTCAGCCACTTCCTTGGCGTCGTCCTTGAAGCGCTTCAGGGAGGCGATGGCGTCCTCGGTGATGACGATGCCGTCACGCACCAGGCGCAGCTTGGCGTCCCGGGTGATCTTGCCGCTGGTGACACGGCAGCCGGCCACAGTGCCCACAGAGGAGATCTTGTAGACCTGACGGACCTGGGCTTCGCCCAGAGCCACCTCGCGGATCTTGGGGGCCAGCATGCCCTTCATAGCGTCGGAGACATCGTTGATGGCGTCGTAGATAACACGGTACATCCGCATTTCCACGCCGGTCTGCTCGGCTTCCGCCTTGGCGATGGGGTCGGGACGGACGTTGAAGCCGATGATGATGGCGTTGGAGGCGTCGGCCAGGCTGACGTCGGACTTGTTGATGGCACCGACGGCAGCGTGGATGACCCGCACCCGGACTTCGTCGTTGGAGATCTTCTCCAGGCTCTGCTTCACAGCCTCGGCAGAACCCTGGACGTCGGCCTTGACGATGATGGGCAGTTCCTTCATGTCGTTGGCGGCCATCTGGTCAAACAGGTTATCCAGGGTGACCTTGGTGTAGGAGGCAAACTGCTTTTCCTTGGCCTCGGTCAGACGCTTGTCAGCCAGCTCACGGGCCAGACGCTCGTCCTCCACGGCTTCGAACAGATCGCCGGCCTGGGGCACTTCGGTCAGACCGGTGATCTCCACAGGCATGGAGGGGCCGGCTTCGGTGATTTCCTGGCCCTTGTCGTTGCGCATGGTACGCACACGGCCCACGGAGGTACCGGCAATGAGGCAGTCACCCTTGTGCAGGGTACCGTTCTGCACCAGCAGGGTGGCAACGGTGCCCTGGCCCTTGTCCAGGCGGGCTTCCACCACGGCGCCCTTGGCGCGGCGGTTGGGGTTGGCCTTCAGTTCCATGACCTCGGCTTCCAGCACGATGCGTTCCAGCAGATCCTGGATGCCCATGCCGGTCACGGCGGACACCGGGATGCAGGCCACGTCGCCGCCCCAGTCTTCGGGGACGATCTCGTACTTGGTCAGCTGTTCCTTGACCCGCTCGGGGTTGGCGGTGGGCTTATCCATCTTGTTGATGGCCACGATCAGCTTGACCTTGGCAGCCTTGGCGTGGTTGATGGATTCGATGGTCTGGGGCATGATGCCGTCGTCAGCAGCCACCACCAGAACGGCGATATCGGTCATGTTGGCGCCGCGGGCACGCATGGAGGTGAAGGCTTCGTGGCCCGGGGTATCCAGGAAGGTAATGACATTGTCACCGCTCTTGACCTGGTAGGCGCCGATGGCCTGGGTAATGCCGCCGGCCTCACCGGCGGTCACGTTGGTCTTGCGGATGGCGTCCAGGATGGAGGTCTTGCCGTGGTCGACGTGGCCCATGACCACCACGACCGGCGGACGGGTGACCAGATCTTCGGCGGCATCCTCCTCCTGCTCAAACAGGCGTTCCTCGATGGAGACATGGACTTCATGCTCCACCTTGGCGTGGAATTCCTCGGCCACCAGGGCGGCGGAGTCGAAATCCACCACGTCGGAGGCGGCGTGCATCTCGCCCATCTGCATGAACTTGGCCACAACCTTGGCCACGTTCTGCTTCAGGCGGGTAGCCAGCTCGCTGACGGTGATCTCATCGGGGATCTGGATCTTCAGCTGGGCGTTGCGGGCCTTTTCCAGCTGGATGCGCTGCAGGCGCTCGGCCTCGGTTTCCCGGCGGCGCTGGTACTGGTTGCGGCCCTTGTTCCGGTTCTGGAACTTCTGCTTGGTGGCCACAGGCTGCTTCTTGCGCTTGGAAGGCATGTTGCGGCTGTCGGCCAGATCATCATAGCGGGCACTGAACTTATCCACGTTCACGTCCACGGTGCGGGTGTCCACCTGCACCTGGGCACGGTTGACCTGCACCTGCTCGGTGGCCACCGGCTTCTTGATGCCGCTGTCCGCGGCCAGCTCCTGCATGGTCACGATCTTTTCCTTGCGGCGCTCCGCAGGACGGTTTTCACTCTTTTTGGCAGGGGCGGGCCGCTGGGGCTTGGCAGCCTCCTTGGCAGCGGGCTGGGCCTTGGCAGGTTCCGCCTTGGGCTCGGGAGCCTGGGCGGGTTCCGCCTTCTTGGGTTCGGGCTTCTTGCCGGAGGCCAGGTATTCTTCCAGGCTGGTCACGGCGGTTTCCCGGGTCAGGGATTCCAGCAGGCCGTTGACCTCGCTTTCCTCAAACGTACCGCCGGGCTTGCGGTTCTGCCCCGTCAGGGCGGCCACCGTATCGATGGCCTTCTTGGGGGTGATGCCGAAATCCTTGGCCACGTCGGCGATCTTATACTTAAAATCCATGGGCAGGTCCTCCTTATCGGGTCAGTTGGTTTGCGCACAGCCGCGCAAGGTTATCATCCGTTACCGCAAACACCGCTGCGGGCCGCGGGGTGAGCGCGGCCAGGCTGGCGGTTTCCAGCGGCATGACTTCGCAGGCAACAAGGCCTTCGCAGGTATCTTGCATATGTTGTTTGGTGCGGGGGCTGGCGTCGCAGGCCAGCAGCACCAGGCTGACCTTGCCGCGGAGCACGGCTTCCTCAACACGGTCGTATCCGTGCAGCAGTTTACCCGCCTTGCGGCACAGACCCAGCGCACCCAGCAATCCTTTTGCATCATGTGGCACGCTCGGTCCCCTCCTTTGCCATTTGTTCGGCGCAGGCGATCTCCTCAGTCAGGCGGTCGTACACGCTGTCCGGCACCGGAACGCCGAAGGCATGTTCCAGCCGTTTGGCCTTGCGGGCCTTGGCCAGGCAGGCCGCCGAAGGACACAGGTAGGCACCCCGGCCGGACTTTTTGCCGGTCAGGTCCACGCCCACCTCCCCTTCCGGGCTGCGAACGATGCGCACAAGTTCACGCTTCGGCTTTTGGGCGTTGCAGCCCACACACCGGCGCACCGGGACTTTCTTTTGACGTTGCTGCTGCAAGGTGAAACCTCTTTTCGGATAAAGTGGGCAGGCGGAGGATTACTCCTCGTCCTCGCCGTAGTAGCCGGATTCCGGACGGATATCGATATTATAGCCGGTCAGGTGAGCGCACAGGCGCACATTCTGGCCCTTATTGCCGATGGCCAGACTGAGCTGGTGATCGGGCACGGTGACACGGCAGCTCTTGTTCTCGCCGGGGAGCAGTTCCACCTTGACCACCTTGGCCGGGGACAGCGCCGCCGAGATGAAGGCGGAGATGTCGTCGCTCCAGCGGATGATGTCGATCTTTTCGCCGTTCAGCTCAGAGACGATCTTTTCCACACGGGAGCCATGGGCACCGATGCAGGCGCCGACGGGGTCCACGTTGGGGTCCTTGCTGTACACGGCCATCTTGGTGCGGGCACCGGCCTCGCGGGCGATGGCCTTGACTTCCACCACGCCCTCATAGATTTCGGGAACTTCCAGCTCAAACATCCGCTTGACCAGGCCCGGATGGGTACGGCTGATGGTCACGCGGGGGCCGCGCTCGGTGGCGATGACATCCACCACATAAACCTGAACCACCTGGTTCTCGGTGAAGGTCTCACCGGGGACCTGCTCGTTGCGGGGCAGAACGGCGCTGCCGCCCTTGCCCAGGTCCACCACCACATTGCCGCGCTCGTGGTCCACCGAGACGACGGTGGCGGCGATGATCTCATGGGCGCGGGACTGCATCTCGCTGCACTGCAGGCTGCGCTCTCCTTCCCGCAGACCCTGCCGGATGACGTGCTTGGCGGTCTGGGCGGCGATACGGCCGAATTCCTTGGTTTTCAGCTGGGTGACAAAGCGCTGGCCGATCTTGTAGGACTTGCGCACCCGCTGGGCGTCCTCCAGGCTGATCTGGGTGTGGGGGTTTTCCACCACTTCCACAATGTCCCGCATCAGGCTGGCACGGAAGGTGCCCAGTTCGGGGTCGATGTCCACGATGACATTCTCGTCCTCCACCTCGTAGTCCTTCTTGACCGCAATGACGATGGCGGCCTTGATCTTTTCGATCAGGTAATCGGCGGGCAGGCCGCGCTCCTTTTCCAGAGCGGCGAGAGCGTCAAAGAATTCGTTGTTGGATGCAGTAGCCATTTTTCCGGTTTCCTCCCAAAGTGATATATATGTCAGCCTTACTGGCGGATGTTGGTTTTCTCAGCCGAAGAGGTTGTCGTCGTCGCACAGCTTGACAAAGCCGGCGCTCTTGAGGGGGAAGGAAGCATCGCCCTGCTCGGTATGCAGGGTGACGATGCCGTCCTGCAGCCCCACCAGGGTGCCTTCCAGTTCCCGGCGGCCTTCCTCGTCGGGGCGGATGAGGCGGGCGGCGCATTTCTGCCCCACCAGAGCCTCATAGTGTTCGGGGCGGGTCAGGCGGCGGCCCAGGCCGGGGCTGCCCACCTCCAGGTAGTAGCTCTGGTCGATGGGGTCAGCCTGGTCCAGCAGCGGGTCGATGGCGCGGGACACGGCCTCACAGGTATCGGTGTCCAGCGGTTCGTCCCGGTCGATGAGGACCCGCAGGAACCAGTCCGGTCCTTCTTTTTCGAACCGGACATCCCACAGACGCAGGCCCATCCCTTCCACCACCGGGCGGACGATGGATTCCACCGCAGCGGCGGCACCGCCGGGCTGCTGATGCTTGGCTTTTGCCATGTTTACCCCCTATCACAAAAAGAAAGCGGACCAAACGGCCCACTTTCAGTAAAAATCATCATCGAACAGTAAGAATATACCACACCTGTGGGCAAAATGCAAGCCTTTTGTGCCGTTTTGCCGCCAAATTGTTCTCTTTTCCCGCGATTTATGGTGCGAAAACAGGTTCAAAACTGTCCCAGAATGGTCAGGAGCTTGTCCAAATTGCGCTCGGTAACCGAAAGGATCAGGATATCGCATCCCGGCGCGGCGGCCAGGTCGGGGGGCATGGTCTCGGGGGCCTGGTACCAGCACCCGGCAAACCGCTGCTCCAGATACTGCACATAGTACCCGCTGAAGCTGTCCCCCACCACCCCCACGGTGCGGGGGTCGGCCGCGTACAGATCCATGTAGTTCACGGCGGCCAGGTCGTGCTCTTCGGGCAGGACGGTGTACAGCGCCGCCACATTGGCCAGGTCCCCGGTCTGGATGCCGTTGTCCTCCAGTTCATACCGGTCAAAGGGCACTGCCTCCAGCCCGGCGGCGGCAAGAGCCCCGTCCAGGCCGAAAAGGGCTCCCGCGTGATTCCAGTGGGTGTCGGTCTTGAAATACAGGGGGCTCTCCCCCGCTTCCATCCGGCGTACTGCCTCGGCCCGGAGCGGTTCATAGGGCCAGCTGACGGCCACCGAGGTGTTCCCGGTCATGTAGGCGGCAAAGCGGTCGGTGCGGTTTTCCTCATGGACGATGGGATAGGCGTCGGACATGTATTCCCGGTAGACCCGGTCCTTGGAGGGGGCCAGGTCCAGAACCAGGGTGCAGCCGCTTTGGGCCAGGGTATCCGACAGGCGCTGCAGAGAGACAGCCGCGGCAGCCAGGGTTTCTTCGCTGTCGAAGGTTTCAGGCAGGCCCTGGTAGTTGGCCACCGGGCGGGCGGCGTCGGGACCGTCCTTATAAAAAAGCCAGCCTTCCTTGCCGGGCAGGACCTGATCGGACTGGCTGGAGCCAAAGAGGGTGTAGTCGATGGCGGCGTCCAGGGCGGTGAGCTGGTACCGGAAAGGCGAGTTGTCCGCGATGAACTGATCCAGCCGCCCGGGCAGACCGGACAAGGAACCCTGGAACACCTGGGGGAAGGTGGTCAGCAGGCGGTTTTCGTGGTTATCCCCCGAGAGCTGCCGGCTGAAGATGTTGAACACCAGAAAGCTGCCGCCCAGAACCAGGCAGAACAGCCCGATCACAATTTTTTTGACCATGGTCCGTCCTCCTTTGTCAGAACTGGGCGTAGATGAAGGCGGTGTAGTTGCCCGCCGTGGTGCGCATGATGGATGCAAACAGCAGCAGCGCCACCAGGGCCACATCCGCGGCGCCGGGCTTGCTTTGCCCCTGCAGCCAGGCTTTCAGCCGGGGGAAAGCCGCCTGCATCGGGCCGCAGAGCAGCAGGCCCGCTGCCAGAAGCAGCAGGGTCTTGGGATCGGCAAAGGCGGCAAGAGTCATGCCCTGTGCCCCCGCCTGCCAGGTAAGGATCCCCCCCAGGGCAGCCAGAGCCTGGCCCAGGCTGGGGGCGCCGAAGAAGGTGAAGCCCACGAACACCGCCACCGCCATGTACAGATGAGATACCCAGGCAGGGGCCCGGTCCAGGGCCTTGCGCAGACCCAGGCGCTCGGCACAGCTGAGCAGCCCGTGCCACAGCCCGAAAGCCAGGTACTGCCAGGCAGCCCCGTGCCAGAAGCCGGTGCATCCAAAGACGATGAGCAGGTTCAGGCAGGTGCGGGCGGTACCCCGGCGGCTGCCGCCCAGGGGAATGTACAGATAATCCCGGAACCAGGCGCCCAGGGTCATGTGCCAGCGGCGCCAGAACTCGCCCACCGTGCGGGAGAGGTAGGGGTAATCAAAGTTTTCGGGCAGGGGCAGGCCGAACATCTCCCCCAGACCGATGGCCATATCGCTGTAACCGGAAAAGTCATAGTAGAGTTCCAGCGCAAAGGCAGCATATCCCAGCAGCAGCACCGGGCCGGGCAGCCGGGCGGCGTCGGTGCCGCTGACCGCCGTATAGACAAAGGCCAGCTGGTCGGCGATCAGGGTCTTTTTGCCCAGGCCCAGCACAAACCTACGGATGCCTTTGTACATCCGGTCCAGGGTGACCCGGCGTTCGGGTGCCCGGGGGTCCAGGGCGGCGGACTGGAAACCGTACCGCACAATGGGCCCGGAGCTCACATGGGCGAAGCAGGCAAAATAGAGGTACAGCCGCAGCGGGTTGCGCTCCGGTTGTACGGTTCCCCGGAGGATATCCACACAGTAGCTGATGCCTTGAAAAGTGTAAAAGCTGATGCCCAAAGGCAGGGCCAGACTCAGCACCGGCAGGTGTACCCCGGGCAGAGCGTTGATGGTTTCGGCCAGAAAGCCCGCATACTTGAAAAAGCCCAACAGCAGCAAATCTGCCGTGACCATGGCCGCCAGCAGGCCCCGCTTGGGATGGCGGCCCAGCAGCAGCCCGAACCCCCAGTGCACCAGGGCAAAGGCCACCAGCAGCAGGCTGTACCGGATGCCCGCCCAGGCACAGAAGGCCAGACTGAACACCCCCATGACCAGGTTCCGGGTCCGGGCAGGCAGCACAAAGTACACCGCCAGCGCCAGAGGCAGAAACACAAACAAGAACTGAACCGATGAAAAGCCCATCCGCACACCGCTTTCCGCTGATTTTTATGGGAATTTGTGTTGATTATACCAGAAGTTTGACCCCCGGGCAAGGCAACGGCGGGGCACGGTCCCATACCATGCCCCGCCGGGTGATTGCTTATAAAAGGGATATCAGAAGGCCCATTCGCCGTTCTCGAAGATGACCACTTCGGTGCCGTCCTTGCAGACGCCGGTGATGCGGGTGTCGGGGGCGCCGATCATGACGTCCTCATGGATGGCGGAATCGTTCAGGCCCTTTTCCATGAGCTGGGCCCGGGTCAGCTTGGAGCCGCCCTTGATGTTGGTGGGATAGCCGGCGCCGAAGGCGATGTGGCAGGCAGCATTCTCATCGAACAGGGTGTTGTAGAAGAGTACACCGCTCTGGTTGATGGGGCTGGACACCGGCACAAAGGCGATCTCGCCGATGCGGTTGGCGTTCTCGTCGGTGGTGAGCAGCTTGCCCAGCAGGTCGCCGTTCTTCTCGGCGCCGTGCTCGATGACTTTGCCGTCCTGGAAGGTGACATGCCAGCCAACGATGAGCTGGCCGTTGTAGACATAAGGCTTGGTACCGTAGACGGTGCCGTTCACCCGGTCACGATGAGGCGCGCAGAAAACTTCCTCGGTGGGAACGTTGGCGATGAACTCCACCCCGTTTTCGGCCACGCTGGAAGCGCCTTCCCAGGTGCAGTCGTCGGCCAGGCCGATGGTCAGGTCGGTGCCGTTGGAGCTCTGCAGACGGACCCGGTCCAGGTTCCAGGCGTTGAGCCGGTCCCGGTGGACCTTGGTCTTGGCCACATGTTCCTTCCAGGCGGAGACGGGGTCCCCGGTGGTGACGCGGCAGACCTCAAAGATCACCTGCCACAGTTTTTCCATGGCTTCCTCCACCGGCAGTTCCGGAAAGACCTTGGCCGCCCAACCGGGAGCGGGCGCCGCCACCACGCACCACTGCACCCGGTCATTCATGGTGTATTCCTGCCAGGACTTCATGAAGGTGCGGCGGGCCAGGCTGACCCGGTTCAGCTTGCCAGCATCCAGGCCTGCGAAAGCCTCGGGGTCGGACGCATGAATAGCCAGCAGGCAGCAGCCGTCCGGGTCCTCGGCATAGTCCAGGTAACTGCGCAGCTCAAAGGGCTTGATGTCGCACAGGTCAGCCTCGGCGCCGTATTCCATCTGGATGCGGGACAGGCGTTCATCCTCCCAACGGACCACCACGTTCTTGGCCCCCGCCTCATAGCCCGCCTTGGCGCAGGCATAGGCGAACTCCGGCATAGTCACCGGGCAGCGGATGATGAAGTTCTGGCGCGGGCGCACGTTCACGCCCACCTTGACGATGAAATCCGCGTACAGCTGCAGATAGTTCTTATCCATCTTGTTGTATCTCCTTTTCTCTGCACCAATAAAGGCACAGCATATGAACTCACTGTCTTTCAGTATACACGATGCCCCGCAAAAAGAAAAGACATCCCTGCCAAAAGCTGGCCCGGGCCCTATGCGCAAAGACAGTTCTTACTTGCAGTATTCCCCCCTATCCTCTATACTGAAAGAAAAAATAGGAGTGGATGCCCTTATGAAAACCGTCAACCGCAACCTGCTGCTCTTTGTGATTCCGGCCGCCCTGGGGCTGATTCTGGGCATTGTGCTGCTGGTCCAGGGGGATGCCATTGTGGGGGCCGCCAAAGAGATGGTGCCACAAGCCCCCCAGGGCGAAGTGGGCGACGTGGAGGGCTATGCCATGATCGGCAGCGCCCTGGGGGCCGGGCTGGGCGGTCTGGCCGGGTTTGCCATCCAGCTGTTCGGCATGATGGCGATCCTGTACACCGCTGCCTTGCTGATCCTCAGTGGGGTGACCCGGCTGGTGTACGGCCCAACACCGGGGCGTATCCTGGCCTACCGCATCCTCATGGGGGTGACCGTGGTGGTGCTGCTCTCCCCTGTCCCCGATATCCTGCGCACCTTTGTGCGGGCACTGGCCGACGGGTCCTTCCTGCCGCTCTGGCTGGTGTATCTGGTGGTGGTGTTTATCCTGGCAGTGAAGGTCTGCCACAATACCTACACCGACAAAATTTATCACTGACAAGCAGAAAAGGCTCCCGCCGGAAAGCGGGAGCCTTTTGTTGTGTAAAAATCAAACCGGGCTGGATCAGAAAGCCACCTTGGCGGCGATATAGTTCTTCAGTTCACTGATGGGCATACGGACCTGCTCCATGGTGTCACGGTCACGGACGGTGACGCAGTTGTCGGCCTCGGTCTTGTCGTCGCCCACGGTCTGGAAGTCCACGGTGATGCACAGCGGGGTGCCGATCTCGTCCTGACGGCGGTACCGCTTACCGATGGAACCGGCGTCGTCGAAGTCCACCATGAAGTCCTTGGCCAGCTCGTTGCGGATCTCCATGGCCTTGCCGGACAGCTTCTTGGACAGGGGCAGCACGGCGCACTTGAAGGGTGCCAGGAAGGGATGCAGGTGCAGCACGGTGCGCACATCCTCCTTGCCCTTGGAGTCGGTCAGGTGCTCCTCGTCGTAGGCTTCGCACAGGAAGGCCAGAGCCACACGGTCGCAGCCCAGAGAAGGCTCGATGACGTAGGGGATGTAGTGCTCGTTGGTCTCGGAATCGAAGTACTCCAGGCTCTTGCCGGAAGCTTCCTGGTGGCGGCGCAGGTCGTAGTCGGTACGGTCGGCGATGCCCCACAGTTCGCCCCAGTCGGTGAAGGGGAAGGCGTACTCGATGTCGGTGGTGGCGCGGGAGTAGAAGGCCAGCTCGGCGGCTTCATGGTCGCGCAGACGCAGGTTCTCCTCCTTGATGCCCAGGCTCAGCAGCCAGTCATGGCAGAATTTCTTCCAGTAGGCGAACCATTCCAGGTCGGTGCCGGGCTTGCAGAAGAACTCGCACTCCATCTGCTCGAACTCGCGGGTACGGAAGGTGAAGTTGCCGGGGGTGATCTCATTCCGGAAGGCCTTGCCCACCTGGCAGACGCCGAAAGGCAGCTTGCGGCGGGTGGTGCGCTGGATGTTGGCAAAGTTGACAAAGATGCCCTGGGCGGTTTCGGGACGCAGGTAGCAGGTGCTGCTGGAGTCCTCGGTGACGCCGATGGCGGTCTTGAACATCAGGTTGAACTTGCGGATGGGGGTGAAGTCATGCTTGCCGCATACCGGGCAGACCACCTCGTCGTGGGAGGCGATGAAGGCATCCATCTCGTCAAAGGTCATGGCGTCCACGTCCACGCCCTTGCCCTGTTCACAGTCGGCAATGAGCTTGTCCGCGCGGTGGCGGCTCTTGCAGGAACGGCAGTCCAGCAGAGGGTCGGAGAAGCTGGCCACGTGGCCGGTGGTGACCCAGGTCTGGGGGTTCATGAGGATGGCGGCGTCCAGGCCCACGTTGTACTGGCTTTCCTGCACGAATTTCTTCATCCAGGCTTTCTTGACGTTGTTTTTGAACTCAACGCCCAGAGGACCGTAGTCCCAGCTGTTGGCCAGGCCGCCGTAGATCTCGCTGCCCGGGTAGATGAAACCGCGGTTCTTGCAAAGGTTGACGATCATGTCCAGAGTCTTTTCACTGTTTTTCACTGTTACTCTCCCTCCCGCGTGGCTGGCTGCCACACAAGCGATGTATTCCCATGCCGATTCCGGCACAATAGGGCTATTATAGCACATTGCCCCGCTGCGGGCAATAATATAAAACGGGCACCTTACAGCAGCTGAGCGGCAATCTGCAGGGCCAGGCCCAGCAAAACCGAGGGCTCATCCAGAGTAGGGTCCGCCTGTACCAGGCGGGACAGTTCCTGCATGACCCGCTCCACCTTGCGGGCAGGCACCCCGACGCGCCCCAGTTCCCTGGGCGTGATGCAAACCGGCACAAAATCCTGCCCCACACTGCACAAAGCATGAGGGTTGAAACCGTAAATCAGGCTGCTGCGTTTCATGTGGGGGGTCCCCTTTCGGTGGCTTCCGGAGCGTCCGGCGGGCCGTTTCCTTGCGTTTTTTCGGCCGGATTCATCCTTTTTTCAAAAAAAGTGTTTATTTTGCAGCCAAAAAATACTATAATCATTATATCATGCATACAAGCAGAATCAACCTGTCCCCGCTGCAGGCGGGCAGGCATTTTTGAGGTGAGGACCGATGCCTTTTTTCAACACCTATGATCCCAAACTGCTGGATAACGTCCAGCACGTGCACCTGATCGGCTGCGGCGGGTCGGGGATGTATCCCCTGATCCAGATCCTGCACACCCGCGGACTGACCCTGTCCGGCTCCGATGTGGAGGAGACCAAGATCACCCAGTCCGAGCGCGCCATGGGCATGACCGTGACCCTGGGTCACAACGCGGAAAACGTGAAGGGTGCCGATCTGGTGGTGTACAGTGCCGCCATCCATGACGACAACCCCGAACTGGCTGCCGCCCGTGCCCACGGCATCCCGGCGGTGGAGCGCAGTGTGCTGCTGGGCTATGTGAGCCGGATGTATCCCATGACGGTAGGCGTATCCGGTACCCACGGCAAGACCACCACCTCCGGTATGATCACCACCATGCTGGAACTGGCCGGGCGGGACCCCGCAGCGGTCATCGGCGGCAAACTGCCTCTGATCAACGGGTACGGCAAGGCCGGCAGCGGTCAGACCGCCGTCATTGAGTCCTGTGAGTATCACGAGACCTTCCTGCATCTGACCCCCTACATCGGCGTCATTCTGAACATCGACAACGATCATCTGGAATATTACCACACCATGGGCAAGCTGAAGCTGGCTTTCCAGAAATTTGCCCTGCTGTCCCGCACAGTGGTCTTCAACATGGACGATCACAACACGGTGGACGTGGTCAACTCCATCGACCGCCCGGTGCTCTCCTTCGGCATTGAGGAGGAAACCCGCTTCCGCGCCGTGAACATTCAGGAGTACCGGCCAGGCTTCTATGAGTTCGACGTGAACGAGTTGGACGATCATTTTGCCCACCTGCGCCTGGGGGTTCCGGGGTACCACAACATCTACAACGCCCTGGCCATGTGCTGCTGCGTGCGGCCTCTGGGCCTGGACCCCGCCGACGCCGAGCGGGCCGCCGAGAGCTTCAAGGGCACCGGCCGCCGCTTTGAGGTCAAGGGCGAGACGCCTTCCGGCGCCGTGGTGGTGGATGATTACGCCCACCATCCCGCCGAGCTGGCCGCCACCCTGGCCACTGCCCACAAGATGGGCTACGACCGCATCATCGCGGTGCATCAGCCCTTCACCTACAGCCGCACCAAGGCCCTGATGGACGACTTTGCCAAGGTGCTGAACACCGCCGACGTCTGCGTGCTGCTGCCCATCATGGGCAGCCGTGAGGTGGATGACGGCAGCGTACACACCGAGGACCTGGCTGCCAAGATTCCCGGCAGTGTGGTGGTCGACGGGCTGGAAAGCGCCGCCGCCTGGGTGCGGGAAAACGCCAAAAAGGGCGACCTGGTGGTCTGCATGAGCTGCGGCGACCTGTACAAGGCCGCCGACCTGATGGTCCGCTGAGTTTTCCACCAAATTCTCATAAACAGTGAAAATCCCCCGCGCCGGGTCTGGCTTCCGGCACGGGGGATTTTTGCATTGCATTTTATTCTTCGGTCTTGCTCAGCAGCACCCGGTCATCAGACAGGGCGTGCCCGGCATTCTTGGCAAACCGCTGGAGCAGGTCGTCCACGGTCAGGCCTTCCCGTTCCGGCCCGGCGATGTCCAGCACGATGCGGCCACTGTCCATCATCAGGGTGCGGTTGCCCAGGGTCAGGGCGTCGTGCATGTTGTGGGTGATCATCAGGCAGGTGATGTGATTTTCCGCCACAATACTCTTGGTCAGCTCCAGCACCTTGTCGGCGGTGGCGGGGTCCAGGGCAGCGGTGTGTTCATCCAGCAGCAGCAGCTTGGGGGTGACCAGGGTGGCCATAAGCAGGGTCAGGGCCTGGCGCTGTCCGCCCGAAAGCAGCCCCACCGGCTGTTTCATCCGGTCTTCCAGGCCCAGGCCCAACTGAGACAGCCGCTGGGCGAACTGTTCCCGGTCCGCCCGGGTGATGCGGGAAAAAGGCGAGGTCTTTTTGGAGGCCCGCAGGTAGGCCAGGGCCAGGTTTTCCTCAATGGTCATGTTGGGCGCAGTGCCCCGCAGGGGGTCCTGGAACATCCGGCCGATGGTCTTGGACCGGCGGTAATCCGGCTGGAAGGTGATGTCCTCCCCGTCCAGAACGATGCTGCCGGTGTCCGGCACAAAGGAACCGGCGATGGCGTTGAACAGGGTGGATTTGCCCGCCCCGTTGGAGCCCACGATGGTGGCAAAATCGCCGGGGTTCAGGTGAAGGTTGACCCCGCTGAGAGCCACCTTTTCATTGACGGTGCCGGGGTTGAAGGTCTTGCCCACATTTTTCAGTTCAAGCACGGCTGCCACCTCCCTGCTTCCGGGCTGCCCGGCGGCGCTGGGCAAAGGCCACATTCTTTTTGATGGTGGGAGCGGCAATGGCCAGACCCACGATGACGGCGGAGAGCAGCTTCATGCACTCGGAAGGCACATTGATGCGCAGGGCCAGGGCGATAATGAACCGGTAGATCACACTGCCGCCGATGGCCGCCACCGCCTTGACCCACAGCCCGCCGTGGGCAAAGAGGGTCTCGCCGATGATGAGGGAGGCCAGACCGATGACCACCATGCCGGTGCCCAGGTTGATATCGGCGGAGCGCTGGTACTGGGCCAGCACCGCCCCGGACAGGCAGGTCATGGCGTTGGCCACGCACAGCCCCACCGTGACGGTGAAGGCAGTGTTGATGGAACTGGCCCGGACCATATCCGGGTTATCGCCGGTGGCCCGGATGGACAGGCCCAGCCGGGTGCCCAGGAAGAGGATGAGCAGCACACAGACCACCAGGGTAATGGCCGCAGACACGATGAGCTTGTAGGGGGCGTTCTCCCCCATCAGGTCCTGGGCAATGGTGAAGATGGTGGTGGTTTTGAGCATGGGCACATTGGAGGAGAAGCCCATGATGGCCAGGTTCACAGTGTAAAGCCCGGTGTTGGTGACGATGCCGGCCAGGATGGAGGGCACCCCCAAGCGCGTCTGGAGCAAGGCGGTGATAAAGCCTGCGCAGGCACCGGCCAGGATGGCCAGGACCAGCCCCAGGAAGGGGTGGCCGGCCACGGCGGCGGTGGCGGAGACCGCGCACCCCATGGTGAATGCGCCGTCGGTGGTCATATCCGCGATGTTGAGCACGCGGAAGCTGAGGAACAGGGCCATGGCTACCAGGGAATAGATGCAGCCCAGCTCCAGCGCACTTTGGATGATGGCAAGGGATAACATGGTCGGCAGGACCTTCCTTTCCGGGAAAATTGTTTCTGACAAAGGCAAAAGCAGCGCACCTGCGGGGCGCTGCCGTTGGCTATAGGGTTGTTATTCGGCCGCGGTGACGACTTCCTTCAGGGTGCCGCCCAGGTCCGCAAAGACGGAGGGGTCGATGCCCAGAGCCGCAGCGGTCTCGGTGTTGACGGTGATGATGCCGCCTTCCATCACGTGGTATTCGGGCACGGTGCCGGTCTGCAGCACATCCAGGGCCATGTCGGCGGTGGTGGTGCCCAGGTCGGTGTAGTTGACACCGCAGGTGGCCAGGGCGCCGGCGGTGACAAAGCTGTCTGCACCGGTGTAGTAGGGCACGCCCGCCTTGGTCAGGGTCTCGCTGACCGCAGCGGCAGCCGCCATGACCACGTTATCGGTGGGGGTAAAGACGGCATCGGCCTGGTCGGCCAGGTTGGCGGCGGCGCTCAGGACTTCATCGTTGGTGTTGCCGGTGGCTTCCACATAGGCAATCCCCTTTTCGTCCAGGTATGCCTTGGCTTCCTCAATGGGCTTTTCGGAGTTGGTTTCGGAGTTGGAGTAGAGCAGACCCACGGTCTGGATGTCGGGGTCGGCGGCAAACATCATATCCATGATGAACTTGGTATCCAGCGCATCGGAGGTGCCGGTGACGTAATCAATGTCGGTGAGCTGGGCGGCTTCCGGGTCGGAGATGGCCGCGTAGATCACCGGGGTCTCGGTCTCGGCTGCGGCGGTGGTCATGCACTGGGCCGCCAGAGAGGCGATGGGGATGATGGCGTCATATCCGTCAGAGATGACCTGGGTGCCGATCTGGTTCAGGGTGGTGGCATCGTTCTGGCCGTTGAAGTCCTTGTACTCAATGGTGATGCCCAGCTCGGCGGCCTTGGCGTCCAGCTCCGCCTCAATGGCGGTGCGGATCTCGTCCAGGCTGGCATGGTCCAGCTGCTGCACAATGGCAATGCGGTAGCCGTCGGCGGAGGCATTGTCCGCGGTGGCGGCGGAAGTGGTGGAAGAGGTGGTGCCGGAAGAAGCACCGGTGCCGCCGCAGGCGGCCAGGGAAACAGCGAGAGTAGCGGCTGTCAGCATAGCAATGGTCTTTTTCATGGTAAGCATCCTTTCTTGCAGTGAGCGTACAGTGATTTTTGTCAATGGGCGGACGGAATGCTCAACCCCGCCATCGCTCTGCCAATCGGATGTGTTTCATAGGAAAGCCCCCTTGTGTGTCAGTCTGTATCGGGGATAAAAAAACTGCCCCTGCACAGACGTATTGCCTGTGCAAGGGCAGGAATGAAATTCCTGTGGTGCCACCTTGCTTGCCGTGCCCTGCACGGCCGCTCTGCGGGAAGCCAACACTTCCCTGCCCTGTAACGGGGGCTGCCGTCAACGGATACTCAAGGGTTGCCTTTTTCCCCGTGCCCTCAGCGAACCATTGTTCTGCGCCGCTCTCCGCCCCGTTCCCAGCATCGGGGGCTCTCTGTAGGTGCGCCTGCAGTTTTACCTTCGCTTCATCGGTTTAGCTAATTAAAGCACAGTTCTTCCGGTTTGTCAACACCTTCGGCAAAAATGATTGGATATTTTACCGGTTGGCGGTGTCGGTGGACTGGCCGTCACTTCCTACCGGGGTGGTACCGGAAGCCGACGGAACCAGCAGGATCTTCTGGAAATACTCGGCGGCAGGCTGCGCAGCGTCCCCGGTCAGGATCCCGTTTTCCTCAGCGTAGGGGCTGTCCTGGCCATCCAGGGCCAGGAAGTAGCATTCCCCATCATCCGCCGGCTCTTCTGCCGCTTCTCCGGCATCGGTGGGCTGGGGCGAAGCCTCCGGGGTCTCGGTGGTTTCCGGTTCCAGCTGGGCCAGCAGGGCGTCGGCGTCGGCCAGGGTGTTGTACAGGGTACCGGCGTCGATGCCCTGGGGCTGAGTGCCCTCCCCGTCCACATCCAGGCAGGCCCCCAGAATGGCACATACCTTGCCGGCGGCAGGGGTGGAGCCCGTATTGATGGACATGGCCAGGGTGGTTTCGGGCATCTGCCCGTCTCCATCCAGATCGGCGGGGATCAGCAGAACGTCCTCAGGGGCAAACATGCCGAAGAAATTCTGGTCGCTGTACTGCTGCCATGCCGAGGTGAAATTGTCGGCCAGGGAAGTCTCCTGCCCGCTGCCGGACAGCACGCTGTCCAGAATGGACAGGGCCCGGTCGGTGTTTTCCCCGAACAGCAGCTGCAGGTCATTCTGATCCGTCTCACTGCTCTGGGCCAGACGCTGCAACTGATAGAGCAGCCGGTAGGAGGAGTTGGTGCGCACCGCATTGCCCTGCCGCATATTGATCAGCAGATGCCGGGCCGTGGCGCCGGACAGCTCCTCCCCGGTCAGTTCCGTGTCCAGAAGGGTGCTCAGGCCGGTGAGGACCAGGTCAGCGTCATTGTCGTTGCCCAGGCCCACCACGGTGAACTTGCCGCTGTCCAGCTGGCTGTCGTTGTAGGTATACAGCCAGGACCAGAAGTCGGCTTCCTCCTGGCTGGAAAAGGTGCAACCGGTGCCGGTCTCGATATACTGCTGGTAGCTCAGGGCGGCAGCGGGGCCGCAGTCTTCCAGCAGCACGTTCACGCCCTGGCTCTCGTGCAGGTACTGCAACAGAGCCTGCTTCATCTGCCAGTAGGCGTTGGTACCCTGAGGCGCGCCGGCCAGAAAGACCCGGTAGTTGCCGTTGCTGAAATCCTCCCCGTTGATTCCTGTTTCCAGGTCCACAGGACTGCTGTTTTCAGTGAGATAACTCTCCATGGGAGTCAGCTCCCGGGTCGGTTCTTCCTCGGCGGTCTCCTCCGTGGCGCTCTCATCCACCACATGGGCGGCAATGGCCTCATCCGCCGTCTTGTCCTCATACAGGAAATCCTGCAGGATATCGCTGTTCAGCTGCCAGTCCGGGTCATACATGGTACGGTCGTCCATACCGGTACGCACGCCGTAGGTGCCTTCCACCGGCAGAGACATCTGCTCGGTCTGTACTCCCAGGAAACCGGGCAGCTGTACCAGCAGTGCCGCGATCTCGCTCTTGGTGAAGTTGGTCTGCACCAGGGGCAGCACGGTGTTGAGCAGGTCATCCAGCTCGGTCACCGAGGCATGCTGGATCTGGTCCAGCACCGCCTGGATGACGGTGCGCTGGCGCACGATACGGTGCCAGTCATTGTCAATAGCGCGCAGACGGGCGTACTGCAGAGCGGTGTAACCGTCCAGGTGGTTGAGCCCCGCATGGACCTTGCCGATGATCAGCATGGAGTTGGAAGGAATCTCCCAGTTCAGGGCGGCGGCCTCGGTCTCGGTCAGTTCAATATCCACACCGCCCACGGCATCCACGATCTGAACGAAGGAGTTGAAGTTGAATCGCACATACCGGTCCACATCCAGGTTCAGGCATTCGGACACTGTGTCCATGGTCAGGCGGGCACCGCCGTAACGGAAGGTATGGGTGATCCAGTCGTACTGGCCCTCGTACCCGTCCAGCAGGATGGGCACACCGGTGGCCCGCTCGATGGACACCAGCTTGATGGTGTCCTTCTCAATGTTCAGGGAGGCCAGGATCAGGCTGTCCGCCCGGGCATCCTCACTGAACTCGGTGGTATCGTCGGTGCCGTCCAGCTCATTCAGGTGGGTGAAAGCATCTGCATCGTTGACGGCTTCGGTGCGCTCGTCGGTGCTGATGAGCAGCACATTGAGCACATCCTCATCCTGGAAAGGACTGCCCTCCGGCATGACCATCTCCCCGGTGTTGTGTTCCAGGCCGCTGCTGTCCAGGTCCTGGTCCTCCCCGGCATCAATGGAGCCCACGCTGTCCACTGTGCCGTCATTATACCGGATCAGATCCAGCTTGCCGTTGACATATGCCACCGCCAGACCTGCAAACACCACCACCACGCAAAGCACTCCCAGCAGGACGCGGGTCCACATGGGCAGACGGCGCTTGGGGGAAGCTGCAGGCTCTGCAGGCTTTTCCGGTTCCTGGACAGCAGGGACCTTTTCCTCGTCGGCAGAAGACTTTTCCTCATGGGCCTTTTCGGCATCCGACGGGGCCGGCTCTGCCCCAGCCGCCGGTTCCGGTGCGGGGGCCGGTTCTTCGGGCGCGGCCGTTGTCTCGGAGGCTGCCTCTTTCTGGTCCTCCGTCGGTTTTTCCTGGTCAGAGAGAGCTGGGACGCTTTCCGGCGCAACCTCAGCTGCCGGGGCCTCCGGTTCTTCCGCCGGGATTTCCCCTTTCCGGGGAGTGGCGTCAGAGGGCGCTTCCTCCTGCTCTTTTTCCGGTCGGGAATCCTTTTCCGCCGCCTCCTCCGGTTGCTGTCCGGCAACGGCCGGTTCCGGCTGGTCCTGTGCCCCGGCATTTTTTTCCACCGCGGCAGGCTGTACGGCCTCCGCCGACGGCTGTTCCTGTTCAGGCTCGGTATGTAGGGCCTTTTTTTCTTCTTCCATCATGGTATTATATCCTCATTGTTTGTGCCGCAGGCGACTGACGCCCGCTTTCAGGCTGCAGGAGTAGTACACGAACGCCAGACCCGCAAGCACCGTGGGAGCCAGCGCCCGCCAGGTGAACCAGCCGTGCTGGATGGAATGGGCCCGCAAGGCGGCCAGCCAGACCGGCGCCATCAGGGCAGTCAGTCCCAGGGGCAGGGCGCGCAGCAGGGCGTCCCGGCTGCGCAGGCAAAGAACAAACGCCGCCACGCACAGCACCGCCAGCAAAACCAGCGGCCAGAAAAGCCCCCTGGATTGCAGGGTCTGATACACAAAAGCAAAAATGTTGCCCCAGGTCAGTTCCATCCCGTGCCAGGTGTCGGCGGCGGTGCGCACCCCCATCTGGTGGATGGCGTCCCCGATAACATCCTGGCCGGTGATCAGCCCGGCCAGCACCCATTTCAGGGCCCAGCACACACCATAGCCCACACCCCAGCACAGGGACCCGGCAATGACGGCGGCACACTGGCGAGCTCCGGAGCACAGACGTTGGGGCACACAGACCAGCCAGACCGCCATAGGCAGGCCCAGGGTCAGAATGGGGGTGACCAGCAGATCACAGAATGCCGTGGCGGTGCCCAGCACCACCAGGCCCACCGCCAGATGCCACGGAGCCTTGGGGCCGAAGCGTTTGTCCAGCACCCAGGCGCAGCCCGCATAGGCCACCAGGAAGGCGGTGAAGAACTGCACCTGCCGGGGTACGAAAAACACACTGACGGCCAGCTGGCTGAGGGCGAACCAGAGGGCCGGGCGCCAGCCCGCCTGCTTCCACAGCCGGGCCAGTACCAGGGTCAGCAGAACAAAGAGCACCCCATACTGGACCAGCCGTACCTGCCCGTAGGTCAGAAAAGCCAGCAGCGGACGCAGCCAGATCAGATACCCGTGCCAGTAGCGAGCATAGGAGAAGGGCTCCAGATCCTCCGGCAGGTCGGTCCCGGTTTCCCGGGCGTCCAGATACCGGGCCAGGTCGTCCTGCATGGATTCAAAGTTATCCACATTGTAAGTGGTGGCGCGCATCATGGCGGTCAAAGGGTCGGCCTCGTCCATGGCGGCAGCTTCAAAAAGCATGATGGTGTCGGTATAATTATCCATCTGGAAGAGTTTGAAGCCCCCATATTCGGGGTACAGGCCTTCCTGCTGCAAAAGCGGGACCGACCGGGCAATATTGCGCCGCACCGGGGCGCCGGGCACGCAGCAGGCCGCCAGAAGCAGCACAAAAAGCAGTGCGAAGGTGACGGCAAAGGCCGCCGCAGCCCGCCCCAGAAACGCAGGGCCCGAAAGTGATTTTTGCTGCACGGATGGGGGTCTCCTTTCCTGTGGCACACAAAGATACATTATGAATCAGTATACCACATGCACACCCGCCAAACAAGTGAAAAGGATGTGTACAAAGGAGCCCTCAGCGGGCGTCCGCCTGGCGGGAGACCGAAAGCACAATGCCCATTTCCCCCAACAGCATGAGCAGACTGGTGCCGCCGGAAGAGAAAAAGGGCAGGCTGATGCCGGTATTGGGGATGCTGTTGGTGACCACCGCAATGTTGAGCACTGCCTGCAGAATCACCTGGGTGACAAAGCCCACCACCAGCAGGGCGCCGAATTTATCCCGGGCCCGCAGGGCAATCTGCATGCCTCGCAAAAACAGGGCCAGAAACAGCAAGATCACCAGGGCGGCCCCCACAAAACCCAGCTCCTCGCACAAAATGGAGAAGATAAAGTCGTTCTGTGGTTCGGGGACATAGAGGTATTTCTGGCGGCTGTTGCCCAGTCCCAGCCCCACGATGCCCCCCGAGGCGATGGCATACAGGCTCTGGATGGTCTGATGTCCGGCACCAAGGGGGTCGGCAAAAGGGTCCAGCCAGGAGGACAGGCGGCTGGTGGCATAGGGAACCAGATCAGGCAGCAGCACCACCGCCGCCGCGATGGCCCCCACCCCCAGAGCCCCCGCCATGCCGAACCACTGCAGCCCGGTACCGCCCACAAACATGAGTACCGCTCCAATGCCCAGGATCAGCACGGTGCCGGACAGATGGGGTTCCAGCAGCATAAGCACTGCCACCACCCCCAGCACCAGGGCAAAGGGCAGCACCCCGGTGGAAAAGCGCTTCATCCGATCATGGTTCAGGGAGATGATGTGGGAAAATACCAGTACCACCGAAAATTTGGCGATCTCGCTGGGCTGCAGGGTGCCCAGGCCGGGAATGACGATCCAGCGTTTGCAGCCGTTGTATTCCGGCATGAAAAGCACCACCACCAGCAATACCAGCGAGATGCCCAGCAGCCACCAGGCCAGTTTGTGCCAGACATGGTAGTCGATGAGGGAAGCGGCATACATGGCAATGACCCCCAGCACCGCAAAAAGCAGCTGGGGGCGGATGTAGGTGTAGGCGTCGCCCCGGCGGTACAATGCCACCGCATACCCCGCCGAAAAGAGCATGATC
The DNA here is from genome assembly GCA_944382785.1 of uncultured Gemmiger sp. Lineage (GTDB taxonomy): Bacteria > Bacillota > Clostridia > Oscillospirales > Ruminococcaceae > Gemmiger. Next base: position 32,023 of record CALWNO010000009.1, read on the forward strand.
AGCCCGTAGGACAAAAGCAGCAGCAGAATGGCGGCAAAGGGCAGATCGAACCCGGGCAGAGCCGCTGTGCGCCGGGCCAGTTTTTTGGCAACGGACATGGACATAAAAAAGCCCCCTTCCCCGCTTATTGTACGCGGAAAAGGGAGCTGTTAGTCAGGTATCCGGGATTTTTTCGGCTCAGCCGATGGTGGTCAGGGTGGTGCCGGGGTAGTAATGCTGCAGAATCTGCTGGTAGCTCCAGCCGTTGTTGGCGTATCCGATGGCGCCCCACTGGCTCATGCCGCAGCCGTGGCCGTACCCATACACATCAAAGATGAAGCAGTCCAGCCCCGCATCGTAGGTAACGGTAAAGCACTGGCTGCGCAGACTGCGGCCGTCCACGCTGCAGCCCGCGGTGAGTACTTCCCGGAACCAGCGGCCGGAACAGGTATCGTTGCCGCTGGCGTTGGGGCCGATCTGCATCTGGGTGACCCAGCCGTATTCGTTCTTGGACAGGATGGTGAACCAGCTGTTGGGGTCCACGTTGGACAGATCCACCCCCATCTTTTCCTTGATACGATCCTGGAGCGTCTGACGGGAGAAGCGGGCGCAGCCGGTGCTATATCCGTTGGTGTTCCAGTTGGTGGCTGTGCTCTGGTCGTAGGGGCTGTCCACCGCCACCAGCCAGGGACGGGCATTGCCCCACACATCGGCGGCAGAAGCCGTGCCGGTGGAGGCAGAAGCAAAGTACGGGGTGAAGCAGACCTGGCCGTTGTAGGTCACCAGGATGTTGGCCACCTCCTGGGCGGCGGACAGGGCGGCGCTGCCGGGGGTGGTCCCCGCCACCGAAGGATAGCCGCTCTGGCTGAGGATCCAGCTGTGGGTGGCCACACACTGGGCCTTGTAGGCCTCCGCCGGGGCATTGGAGCCCAGCTCATTCTGGGCCACCATGGCCAGGCAGGTGACCAGGTCCATGGTCTGGGCGGTGCCGTTCATGGTCACGTTGATGGTACCCGAAGCGGTGGAACCGGAGGGCCCTTCCGCCCCGGAGGAGGAGGAGGAAGAATCCGAGGAGGCACCATCACCGCCTTCCCCACCGTCGGTGGAGGAAGAAGAACCGGAGGTAATGCTGTCGATGGTGACGGTCTGCTCCGGCAGGGTGCCTTCAGCACCCTGATTGATGTCGGTCTCCGCCGCGCCGGCCTGCCCGGCAATGTCGGTCAGACCCGCCAGCAGGTCATCCGCCGAAGCGATCAGGTCCTGGGTCTGTTGGGCCAGGCTGGCCAGAGAGTCATCCAGAGCGGTATTGGAAGAATCCGCCGTGCTGCTGTTCTGGGTGCCGCTGTTGCCGGTACCGGCCCGCAAACCGGTCAGATTGGTATAACGTTCCATCTGGCTGCTCATCAGAGTGGTGCGGTCGGGGGCGGATTTTCCTTCCGCCTCATACTGGATTCCGGTGAGCAGGGCGTCCTCATTCTCCGAGATGGTGGCCGTCAGAGCGGGGTCCTCATCGTCGCGCACCAGCCGTCCGGTCACGCACAGGCGCACCCCGTCGGTACTGCTGTCCCCCACCAGGGTCAGATAGCTTTCCCCGTCCGCCGAAGCAGCGGTGCTGTCGTACAGGCTGCGGGTGCCGATATTCAGGGAGAAGTTCAGATAATCATAGTAATTGGAAAGGTCGGTGTAATCGGCAGGATTGAAACCGCCTTCCTCGTTGGGGTCCTGGTAATAGACCGCCACCACCTTGCAGCGGTAGGCCGTACCAGGCACATAAAGGGTGAATCCGCCGTTTTTCTGGATGGAATCCAGGTTTTCCAGTTCGGCCAGGCTGCCGCCCCACTCGATGACCGTGTTGGAGGGCGTCGCGCTGCCCAGCCAGTCATCGGTCACGAAGATGGAGGCATCATTTTCCGCCTGGCTGTGGGCATCCTGCCGGTCCTTGGCATACACAAACTGACCGTTCATGCCGGGCAGCGCCAGATAGGCACTGACGCCGTCCAGCTGGCGCATGCCGTTGGCCAGATATTTTTCGGCGGTGTTGTCAAAGGTGGCGGTGCCGTAGCCCTTGGGGGCCGGGCGCACTCCCAGGTCGTTGCGGAAGAAATACCACAGCCCCCCTGCCCCCAGGCAGAGCACCAGAACCACACACAGCAAAGTCAGAATGGCTCCCCGGCGGCGACGGCGCTGGCTCTTTTCGATCATGGCCAGGCTGCGGTTCTTGAGAGCGGAAGCATCCGGCCGGCTGCGCTTTTGGGCAGTATCCGCTTCTGGCGCGGAGGTCTCGACCTTATCGAACATCCGGCTGGCTGCCTGCTGCAGCTCCTCGGTGGAACGGGGCGGCTGCTGTTCGTCGGCGGCCATGGCTTCCGCAATGGCCTTGGGGTCCAGACCGGCCGAGAAATCCGGGATATCGTCGTCCAGAATGGAAGGCGCGGGCTGCCTTTCCGGCTGTGCGGATGCCTGTTCCCGAGCCGATTCCGGTATATGGATGGTGCGGGTTGCCCCCTTCTGGCTGCGCAGATGGCGGGAAGCCGCAGCGGCTTCCGGGCCGGCAGTGGTGAAATCCAGGGGATTCTGTTCCTTATCGGTGTTGAACCCCAGATTCTGCAGCACCGCTTCCGGTACGGGGGTATCCCCCACCGTAGGCTGGGCAGGCTGGGCTGTCTTGGCCGGATCCGCAGCCGGCTGTGAAACCGGTGCAGCCGCCTTGCGGGGCGCCTCAAAGGTAATGGTGCCGGTGGGAGCCGATTCCGAAGTCGGGGCCGGAGCCGCCGTTTTGGCGCGGCGGGGGGTGAAGCGGCCGGTGGTTGGTACAGTGCGGGGCTGGCCTTCGGGAGAGACGATCAGCAGCGGCCGGTCATGCCCGGGCCGGAAGGTGATGGCCGAAGGCAGGGGCTTGAGGCCCAGAGCGCGGCGGCGTACCATATCCAGCAGACTGTTGGCAATGGCGGCATCGCTGTGGTCCGGGCTGACGGCGGTGGCCACCGCTCCCTTTTTATCACACAATAGGGCGAAGGGCGCCTGGCCCACGGTAGCCGGCATGTATACCACGGCGTAGTCCGCGCCGCCGTAAGCCAGGGCCAGCTGGGCCCGGCCGGCGGCCGCCTGGACCACGTCCCCGGGGAATTTTTCCAGCAGGGCGGCAGGGGTGACCAGCTTGCGGGCTGTCTCCCGGTCGGCCCAGGTCTGGGTGCCGAAGTCATAGGCAGCCTCGCTGTGTTCCAGAGGCTGCAGCCGGGCACCAATCAGCCGCCCGGTGGTTTCATCCGCTGCCACCAGCAGGCGGCGCTTTTGCAACAGCACATCCAGGGTGGCCTGGGCCAGACCGGTCTCACCGTCGGCATATACCGTATCACCGAGGCGGGCACGCAGTTTCTGGACCCATTTTTCACAGTAGGCGTCGGCCATGGCCTGGTTGGGCGCGTTGACCGTGACGCAGACCGCAAATTCACCGTCACGCTCCAGCAGGCGCAAGCCGGAGCAGCCTTCCGCCTCCACGGCGCGCAGGGCGGCGCGGAGATCGGCCGCCGGCAGGCCGAACACCCGCAGGATGCGCATTTGGGTCGATAGCATAGGGGGTTCCTCCTGTTGTGATCTGTAAAATAAAGGAGAACGGGTTTTTGCCCCGCTCAAAAATCAGAGGTCAGGAACGGGGTCACCGGGTTCCAGGGTCACCCCGCCGTCCGGCGGCAGACCCAGCGCCATGCGGCGCAGCAGGTCCAACGCATACAAAGCGGCCCGGGTCCGGATGATGGACCGCTCCTGGTAGCCGCCCAGCTCCAGCCGCATAAGGTAGGCGCGTTGGTTGCGGGCGTCCGCACCGCCCAGATAGACCGTTCCCACCGGCTTGCCGGGCAGCGCCCCGCCGGGGCCTGCCAGGCCGGTGATGCCCACGGCCAGATCGGCACCGGAGGCCTGCAAGGCCCCCCGGGCCATGGCCACGGCCACCGGGCCGGAGACCACGTTGTATCGCTGGATCATGGCCGGGTCCACCCCCAGCAGGCAGCTTTTGGCCTGCTCGGCATAGGTGACGAAACCGAAGCCGAATACCTCGCTGGCGCCGGGGACGCTGGTGATCTTTTCGGCCACCAGACCGCCGGTACAGCTTTCGGCGGTGGCAGCGTGCAGGCCGCGCTCCCGCAGAATGCGTACCACCGTATATTCCAGACCAGGCACGTCGGTATCGTAGGCGTTATCCCCCAGAACTTTCCGGAATTCCTCGATCCGCGCGCGGCATGCCTTTTCGGCCTCTTGGGCGGTGGCAGCCCGGGCAGTGACCCGGATCTCGCTCTCCCCTGTCTTGCAGTAGATGGCGGCTGTGGGGTTTTCGCTTTCAAACAGAGCCGCCGCCTTGCTGGCAATGCGGCTTTCGCCCCCCAGCACCCGCAGAGTCACCGAATGAATGGTGCAGTTCTGTCTGGCCTGCAGAGCCGGGCGGACCTGCTCGGCCCACATGGCCTTCATCTCCCGAGGGACCCCGGGCATGAGCACGGCCGCGTGGCCCTGTTCATCCTCAAACCAGGCGCCGGGGGCGGTGCCGTGGTCGTTGGGAATCTTGTGGCCGCGGGTGGGTACCATGGCCTGCTTGCGGTTGTTCTCGCTGGGGACGCGGTCGGTACGGGCAAAAAAGGCCAGAATCTTGTTCCATTCGTCCTCATCGAAATGCAGGGTATCTCCGAAAGCTTCGGCCACCGTCTCCTTGGTCAGATCGTCGGCGGTGGGGCCCAGCCCGCCGGAAAACACCAGCAGGTCGCTGCGCTGCCGGGCCTGGGTCACCAGTTCCCGCAGGCGGGCGGTGTTGTCCCCGATCACATGCTCATGCAGCACCGAGATGCCCAGCTCCGCCAGTTCCCGGCTCAGGAACTGGGCGTTGGTGTTGACGATATCTCCCAGAAGAAGTTCGGTTCCCACACAGATGATTTCTGCGGTCATGGCCAATGCCTCCGTACAAGTAGTCAATCAGAATTCGGGCTGGTCCCCGATGCGCACATAGATCTTTTCCACCGTGTCTGCCGCCACCTGTTCCAGCTCGGCCAGGCCGGGCATCTCGGCCTCGGCGGCGTTGATCTCGGCCAGGGTGGGCTTGGTTTTGGGATGAGGCGGGGTGAAGATGGTGCAGCAGTCCTCATAGGGTTCGATGGACGTTTCAAAGGTGCCGATCTTGCGGGAAATGGCCACAATATCGGTCTTGTCCATGCCGATGAGGGGACGCAGCACCGGCAGGTCCTGGGCGGCGTCGGTGCAGGCCAGGGCCGCCATGGTCTGGCTGGCCACCTGGGCCAGGCTCTCGCCGGTGATCAGGGCTTCCATCCCCGTCTTGGAGGCCACCTTTTCCGCAATGCGCAGCATGCTGCGGCGCATGAGCACGGTGAACAGCGGAGCGGGGGCATGGTCCCGGATATACTCCTGGGGCTTGGTATACGGCACCACAAAGAGCACGCAGTCGCCGATATACTCGGACAGTTCACAGGCCAGGGCCTGGACTTTCAGCTTGGCGCGCAGGCTGGTGTAGGGCGGGCTGGCAAAGTGGATATGGTGCAAAGCCAGGCCACGGCGGGCCATGCAGTAGGCGGCCACCGGGCTGTCGATGCCGCCGGACAGCAGGTTCAGCGCCCGGCCGCTGGTGCCCACCGGCAGGCCGCCGGCGGCTTCCTCCTTGGGTCCGTGGACGTAGGCGCCCTTATCCCGGATCTCCACCATGATCTCCAGCTGGGGATTGTGCACATCCACCCGCAGATAGTTGTGGTGGGACAGGATGTAGGCCCCCAGCTCCCGGCAGATCTCCGGGCTCTTCATGGGATACTTCTTGTCGGCACGCTTGGCCTCCACCTTGAAGGTACGCACGCCACGCAGCCGGTGGCCCAGGTAAGCTTCGGCGGTGCGGCAGATGTCCTCAAAGTCCTTGGAGCAGCAGACGGCCCGGCTGATCTTGACAATGCCGAAAACCTTGGAGATGCGGCGGTAGGCCTCGTCCACGTCCAGGTCCTCCTCCTGAGGCTCGATGAAGACGGTGCTCTGGGCAGAATAGACCTTGAAGGGGCCCAGGTCCTCCAGGCGGTGGCGGATGCTCTTGGCAAGGCCGGCTTCGAACTTGCCGCGGTTCAGGCCTTTCAGGGTCATTTCGCCCTGGTAGGCAAGGATGATCTCTTTCATGCGATTCCTCTCAGTTATCAGATATGCTGCAGTTCCTGCAGGCCGCTTTTCAGCCCTTCCAGCAGGGCGTCCACGTCCTCGGGGGTATTGTCGGCGCAGAAGCTGACCCGCAGCGCGGTGTCGATGGTGTTGTCGTCACAGCCCATGGCGGTCAGGGTATGGCTGGGCTCGCCCTTCTCACAGGCGCTGCCGCTGGACACGTACACATGCCGGTCGGACAGATAGTTGAGCATGGTCTGGCTCTTGACGCAGTGCTGGCTGAAATTGAGCACCTCCGGCACCGCGTTGTCCGGGGAGTTGATGGTCACTTCCGGGATTTGGGCCAGGCCGGCGCGCAGGCGCTCATTCAGCGCCTGGATGGCGGCGGTGCGGGCGGCCATGGTGCGGGCGCCCTGCTCGGCCGCCACACCCAGGCCCACAGCGTAGGGCAGGTTTTCGGTACCGGGGCGCACCCCGCTTTCCTGTCCCCCGCCCAGAATGGGCGCGGTCCAGTGGTAGCCGCTGCGCAGGTACAGGGCGCCGATGCCTTTGGGGGCGTGGACCTTGTGGCCGGACACCGCCAGGCTGTCCACATTCTTCAGAGGCACCCGCACCCGCAGCCAGGCCTGCACCGCGTCCACATGGACGGCACAGCGGGAGTTGCGTTCCTTGACCCCGGCGGCAAACCGGGCAATGTCCTGCCGGGCGCCGGTCTCATTGTTGACGGCCATGCAGCAGGCCAGGACGGTGTTCTTGTCCACAGCCTCGATCATGGCATCCATATCCAGGGTGCCGTCGGCCCGGGGCATGATCTCCACCACCGTGAAGTCCTGGTCTTTCAGCGCCCGGATGGGCAGCTGCACGCTGGGATGCTCAAACCCCGAGACCACGATCTTGTTGCCCCAGCTGCGGCGGGATGCCACGGCACCCAGGATGGCCAGGTTGTTGCTCTCGGTGCCGGTGGCAGTGAAGTAGAGTTCCTTGGACTGACAGCCCAGCGTTTTGGCCACCTTGGCCCGGGCCGTGCTCAGCGCTCCGTGGGCCAGCACCGCCGGGTCGTACAGGCTGGAGGGATTGGCCCAGTGGTGCAGCATGGCCGTATGGATGGCATCGGCCACGGCAGGGTCCACCATGGTGGTGGCGGCATTGTCAAGATAATGCAGGTCAGCGTCAAAACGCATGGATGTTCAGAACCTCTTTTCCGGAATTTATGGTCTGCGCGGGACAAAAAGACGTCTAAAAATGCGCAAACCGATACAGAATAGATTATAGCATGGTCCCATAGTCAAACACAAGCTTGCCTGCCAAAAAATCACAGGTTGCGTGAAAAAAGGGCCGGGAAAGGCAGAATCCTGTCTTTCCCGGCGGGAAGATCTGATCAAATTATTCTCCGAAATGCTCCACGACCTTCTTGAGCATCTGGCGGATGGGCAGCTGATAGGGGCAGCGTGTCTCGCAGGCGCCGCACTCCACGCAGGCGCTGGCCTTCACCTTCAGGGTGGCGTACCGCTGGCGGGCCCAGTCCTCCAGACCGTAGCGGGAGATATACCCGTCAAACAGGAAGGCGCTGGGAATCTGGATGCCCACGGTGCAAGGGGCGCAGTAGTTGCACCGGCGGCAGAACTGGGTGCCCAGGGCGTCCCGGACCTTCTGGCAGGCGGCCTGCTCCTCCGTGGTGAGGGGGGCGATGTTGGCGGCCCCCTCCAGGTTGGCGGTGAGCTCCGCCGGGTCGGCCATGCCCGGGATGGCCACGGTCACATTGGGGTTGGACAGCACGTACCGCATGGCCAGGCGGCCGTCCTCGATGGCACCGCCGGCCAGGGGTTTCATGGCAATGAAGCCCTTGCCCTTGGCGGCACACCCGGCGATGAGCTCGGCGCCCTGCTGTTCCACAATATTATAAGGGAACATGATGGTCTCGATCTCGTCCACTTCCAGGGCACGCTCAAAGACGGCGGCCAGATGGGCGGTCAGGCCGATGTGGCCCACCTTGCCCTCCTTCCTGGCTTCGATCAGCGCTTCCAGAGAACCGCCGGGCGCCAGAATGGTCTCCAGATCCTTCAGGCTGGGGTTGTGGAACTGATACAGCTCGATGTGGTCGGTGCGCAGGTTTTTAAGGCTTTCGGCCAGTTCCGCGCGCATATCCCCAGCGGTGAGGGCCCGGCATTTGGTGGCCAGCACGAACTCGTCCCGCAGGCCCAGCTCCTCCAGAGACTGTCCGATCCAGCTTTCGCTGACGGTGTAGGCACGGGCGGTGTCGATGTAATTGATGCCCGCCTCATGCACGGCTTTGAGCAGGGCGCGGGTACCAGGCTGGTCGATGCGCTGGATGGGAATGCCGCCGAATCCCAGGCGGGAGATGGTCAGGCCGGTCTGGCCAAGAGGTACATACTGCATAGGTCACTGCCTCCGAATCATAGGGAAAATCAGGTATTTTCTTTGTTATTATACCAGTTTTGCCGATGGTTGTCAGCCATTTTTGTTGACATCGGCTTTTTGGTGCGCTAGGATAAATCAAAAGACTTTTGTGGCAAAACGCCAGGGGGGTATCTGGGATGACCTATGGATTTATCGGATGCGGCAATATGGGCGGCGCCGTGGCGCGGGCTGTGTGCCGTGCCACCGACCCGCAGAATGTGGTGCTGGCCAACCGCACCCCGGCCAAGGCGGAAGCCCTGGCCAAGGAACTGGGTTGCCGTACGGCGGACAACGCCGGTGCAGCCGGATGTGATTATGTGTTTCTGGCGGTCAAACCCCAGATGATGCCCGGCGTGCTGGGCGATCTGGTGCCGGTGCTGGACGCCCGGCGCCAGAAGGGTGAGCGGTTCATTCTGGTGACCATGGCCGCCGGGCTGCCCATGCAGCGCATTCTGGAACTGGCTGGCGGGCAGGGGCCCATCATCCGGATGATGCCCAATACCCCGGTGGCCCTGGGCGCCGGCATGATCCAGTATTGCAGCGAGCACGTCACCGAGGGGGAACTGGCCCAGTGGCTGGAGGTCATGGCCCCCGCCGGGCGGCTGGACGAAGTGTCGGAATCCCTCATCGACGCCGCCAGCTGCGTGTCCGGCTGCGGCCCGGCCTGGGTGTACCAGTTCATTGAAGCCCTGGCCGACGGCGGTGTGGCCGCCGGACTGCCCCGGGCCAAGGCCCAGGAATATGCCGCCCAGATGGTGCTGGGCAGCGCCCGCATGGTGTTGGAAAGCGGGCAGCATCCCGGCGCTTTGAAGGATGCCGTGTGCAGCCCTGGCGGTTCCACCATCCAGGGGGTACGCCTGCTGGAGGAACGGGCCTTCCGGGGAGCGGTGACCGACGCGGTGCTGGCCGCCTACAACAAGACCAAAGAAATGGCCAAGGGTTGATGCCCTGTGAAAGAGGATTGACATGCGTATCGTAATCAAGATCGGCACCAGTACCCTGGCCTATGCGGGCGGACGGCTGAACATCCGCCACACCGAGGAACTGGTCAAGACCTTCAGCGACCTGAAAAATGCCGGGCACGAGATCATCCTGGTGTCCTCCGGTGCCATCGGCATGGGGGCGGGCAAGCTGCAGATCGACCGCCCCACCGACATGGCCACCAAGCAGGCGGCCGCCTCGGTGGGTCAGTGTGAGTTGATGTACACCTACGACCGATTGTTTACCGAATACAACCACACGGTGGCCCAGATCCTGGTCACCCGGGAGGACTTCAACAGCCCCACCCGGCTGATGAATCTGGAAAACACCATCTACCGCCTGCTGCAGCTGGGAGCTATCCCCATCATCAACGAAAACGACAGCGTTGCCACCGAGGAGATCTCGGTGGGCGACAACGACACCATGGGCGCGTTGGTGGCCAAGTACATGCAGGCGGACCTGCTGGTCCTGCTCAGCGACATCGACGGGCTGTACACCGCCGACCCTCACACCCATCCGGAAGCGGAGCTCATCCGCAATGTGCCGGAGATCACCCCCCAGGTAGAGGCTCTGGCCGGAGGGGCCGGCAGCAAACTGGGCACCGGCGGCATGGCCACCAAGATCATGGCAGCCAAGCTGGCCACCTCTGCCGGGGTGGATATGGTGATCGCCAACGGCGCCAACGCCCTGGTTTTGTATGATATTGTGGCAGGCCGTCCGGTGGGCACCCGCTTTGCGGGACGCGCCCGCCGCTGACCGTCCGAAAAGGAGGAGTGACCCATGACCACCCATGAAATTCTGCTCAATGCCCAATCCGCCCGCCTGCCTCTGGCCATGGCGGACAGCGACACCAAAGACGCCGCCCTGGAAGCCATGGCGGTAGCCCTGGTGGCCGCCCAGGAGGAAATTCTGGAAGCCAACCGCCGGGACCTGGACGCTGCCCGGGGCCGGGTGAGCGAGGTGATGCTGGACCGCCTGGCCCTGACCCCCACCCGCCTGGCCGACATGGCCAAGGGGATGCGGGAGGTGGCCGCCCTGCCCGACCCGGTGGGTGCCGTACTGCGCAAGATCGTGCGGCCCAACGGCATTTTGATCGAAAAGACCGCGGTGCCCATGGGCGTCATTGCCATCATTTATGAAAGCCGCCCCAACGTCACCTCCGATGCCGCCGCCCTGGCCATCAAGGCGGGCAGTGCCTGCGTGCTGCGCTGCGGCAAGGACGCCTGGGCTTCCTGCCATGCCATTGTGGAGGCGCTGCGCCAGGGTCTTGCCAAAGCGGGCCTGCCCGAGACATCGGTGAGCCTGATTGAGGACACCACCCATGCTTCGGCCAACGAGCTGATGACCGCCGACGGCCTGGTGGACCTGCTGATTCCCCGGGGCGGTGCCGGGCTCATCCGGGCCTGTGTGGAAAACGCCACCGTTCCCTGCATCCAGACCGGCACCGGCATCTGCCACATCTATGTGGACAAGGCCGCCGACCAGGAGATGGCCCTGAACATCATCGAAAACGCCAAAACCAGCCGTCCCAGCGTCTGCAACGCGGCGGAGGTCTGCCTGGTGCACCAGGACATTGCGGCAGAGTTCCTGCCCAAGCTGAAACAGCGACTGTGCACTGACCGGGCGGCCGCCGGGCTGACCCCGGTGGAACTGCACCTGGATGCGCGGGCCGCCGCAGTGATCGACGGGGTTCCCGCCGGGCCGAAGGACTTTGACACCGAGTACCTGGACTACAAGATGGCCGTGGGCGTGGTGGACAGTTTGCAGGCGGCTATCGACCACATTGCCGCCCATTCCACCCACCACAGTGATGCCATTGTCACTGCCGACACCGAGGCGGCCGCCCGCTTCACCACCTGTGTGGACAGCGCCGCGGTGTACGTGAATGCTTCCACCCGGTTCACCGACGGCGGAGAGTTCGGCCTGGGCTGCGAGATGGGCATTTCCACCCAGAAGCTCCACGCCCGCGGTCCCATGGGCCTGGCGGAACTGTGCACCTACAAATACATTGTACACGGCAACGGCCAGATTCGGGGCGGTTCCTCCGCCAAGCTGGTGCAGGGGTGCTGAGCCTCTCCGCGTTACTTTCACAGCCAAACCTTTCAAAGGGGCATCCGGTATTTTGCCGGATGCCCCTTTTTTTGCCGGCTTTTCCACAAATTATGCTATACTTTTCTCAAACAGGTGTAACCTCTCGGTTCCCAATGACGCTTACAGGGGTGAAAGTCCCTGTCTCCCGAAAAATTGCCCCCGAAAACCGAAAAGAAAGGAGAGGTTCTCCTTGGATGACACCTTCATTGTGGACCTGTATCTGTCCCGGGATGAATCCGCCATCCGCCAGACCAGCGACAAGTTCGGCCCCCGCCTGCGCGCCCTGGCCTATGACATCGTGCAGGATTGTCAGACCGCCGAAGAGTGTGAAAACGACACCTACTGGGCAGCCTGGAAAACCATCCCGCCCCATGAGCCCCGAACCTATCTATACAACTTTCTGGCCCGCATCACCCGGCATCTTTCCCTGGATGTCTGCCGTCGGCGGGACCGTCTCAAGCGCAAAGCTTACCTATGCGAACTCAGCGCCGAGATGGAACAGTGCATCCCCGCCCCCGATGATGTGGAATGCCGTGTGGACGATATCACCCTGGGCCGGGTCATCAATGCCTTTCTGGCCGAGCTTTCCCCGGAAAAGCGGAATATCTTTGTGCGCCGGTACTGGTATCTTGACCCGGTGTCTGCCATTGCCCGGCGGTATTCCCTGTCCGAAAGCAAGGTCAAGACCACCCTGTTCCGCTGCCGCAAGCTGCTGCGGGAACGTCTGGAAAAGGAGGGATTCCAACTGTGAGAGGCTTTGATCTGCTGGACAAGATGGGGCTGATGGCCCCCGACTATGTGGAAGCGGCACAGGCACCGCCACGGCGCCGTTCTCTCCTCTGGCTGCGATGGGGCGCTGCCGCAGCCTGCCTGGCGTTGCTGGGATCTATGGGCTTCCGGCTTTTGGCCCGGGATCTGCCCGAACCGGTTCCCGGTGCCACTTCCGCCCCCACCCGGGACCCGGATCTGCCCCTGCTGACCCTGCCGGAAAGCCTGAGCGGGGGTATGGGGTTCGAGGGTCTGATGGCCTATGACATCTCGGAACTGGTAAACAACAATCCCTGGGCCGAGGAGATGAACCTGACCACCCTGCCGGTGTACCGCAACCCCATCACCTACGAAACGCCCTTCCACATGCCCGTGGGCACCGACCAGGATGCCATGCGAACCATGCTGCTGGATGTAGCCGGATGTTTTGGGGTGAAGGAATCCGATCTGACCATCACCGACAATGCCTACGACGAACAACACAAAGCCGCCATTCTGGAACAGATGGAACAGGCCGGGATCACCGACGTGCCGGAGGAATACTTTGCCCCCACCCGCCTCATGGCCGAAGGGGACGGGGTGTCCATTGACGTGGACCTGAACCTGGTTGCCGCCATCTGGTTCGACCCGGCCCTGGCCCTGCCGGAGGAATATTCCCTCTCCCGTCAGGCATCCTGTGAGGAACTGACCCGGACCGCCCAATACCTGATGGGCACGTATGCGGAGGTACTGGGCATGGAACAGCCGGAGATCGACATTGACGGAGGCGACCGGCATTTTGATGGGCAGTCCAGCGGCTATACCCTCTCCTTCTTTGAGGGGGCGGGCAGTGATACCGACCGTATTCTGCAATATAACTTCCGTAAGGTGAGCTTCTACGGTAGTGACAGCGGAGAGCTGGACACGATCCGCTTCCGCCAGCCGGACCTGAGCGAAAAGCTGGGTGATTACCCCCTCATCACCGCCGACCGGGCCCGGGAGCTGCTGACCGAAGGGCACTACCTGACCACCGTTCCCTGTGAGATGCCGGGAGAGAAGTACATCCGCAAGGTGGAACTGATCTACCGCACCGGCACCGAGGATGCGTACTGGATGCCCTACTACCGCTTCTGGGTAGAGGTGGAGGATGTGCCGGAAGCGACGGACCAGGACCCCGCCCTGAAAACCTACGGCGCCTACTATGTGCCCGCCGTGGCGGAGGAATACCTGACGGATCTGCCCCTCTGGGACGGAAGTTTCAACTGAAACCGCCTTTTTGGTGGAAAAGAAAACCACCCAGACGAATCCGTCCGGGTGGCTTTTTGCAGTGTATAGCGGGATACCGCCTTCCGGCTTATCAGCCCAGGTTCATATCCACGTTGGCGTTGATGCCCTTGACCTTGCCGGTGCTGGTGTACTGCCAGATGTTGTAGCTGTAGGCAAAGTCCAGCGTATCCCGGTACTGGGCAATCCAGATGCGGTACTTGCTGATGTTGGCAAAGTTCAGGGAGTTGTAGAACCAGCTGGCGTAGGAGTACACACCCGCGCTGTAACCGGCGTTGCGGATGGTCTCGCAGAAGGCCACGGCGCAGGCGGTACGCTGGGCAGCGCTGATGCCGTCGGCACGGCCGGTATCACCGGCCACCTTTTCGGTGTCATAGTAGACGCCGCAGGGCAGGCCGTAGCCCTGGACCAGGCTCAGCACCATGCTGGCTTCCTCCACGGCTTCGGCCTCATTCACGGCCTGGCTGTAGAAGTACACACCCACCTTGATGCCGGCCGCCGTGGCGCCCTGGATGTTGCGGCGGAAGGTGGAGTCCTCCACCAGAGCGCCGCTACCGTATCCGCGGTAGCCCACGCGGATGATGGCAAAGGTGATGCCGTCGGACTTGACGGCGTTCCAGTCGATGGTGCCCTGGAACTTGGAAACGTCGATGCCGCGCTCCTTCTGGCCCAGCACGCCGGAGGCACTGAAGGTATACACGTTGCCGTTGATGACCTGGGTGCCGGTGACCGGCTGATGGGTAGCCGGATCATAATAATAATGCTTACCGTCAATGTTCTGCCAGCCGGTGTACTCGTAAATGGTTTCAGTCTTGGACTGCACCGCAAAGCCGTAATCCTTCAGCTTGCCGGCCTCGATCTGATCCGGCCAGTTGGCATCTGCGGGCGCCTGGGAAGGCTTGGGGGTGGGGGTCGGCGTCGCAGTGGGTGCCGGGGTCGGCGTCGCAGTGGGTGCCGGGGTCGGCGTCGGGGTAGGCGTCGGCGTGGGAGTCGGGGTCGGCGTCGGGGTCATGGTCGGCGTCGGGGTCGGGGTGACCACAGGCGTGGGGGTCGGTGTCTCGGTCACATCCGGCTGCTGGGTCGCATCGGGGTCAGGGGTTGCGGTCTCCTCATTCAGGAGTGCGGTCTCCCCCTGCTCCCCTTCGGTCAGAGGCAGGATATCAGTGGTGCCGGTCACCCCCAGCGGCAGGATGGATACACTGCCCGGAACCACCGAGGCAGTGCGGGTGCCGCTGTCACGGATAGCGCCGGTCAGTTCCTGGGTGCCGTCCTTGTAGGTGGGCTTGTACCGGCTCACCGAGCCGTCGCTCATCATCAGGTGGCCGTCGCTGCTCAGGGTGGCGGTGTAGGTGGTCTTGGTGCCGATCTCCTTGGCGGAGCTTTCGGCATAGGCCACGGTATCGGTCAGTTCCTCCGCAATGGGAGCACCGCCGCCTTCGCCGTAGGCGGAATCTTCCTGGCTTTCGTTGACCTGGCTGGACTGCACGATCTTATCCTTGACCGCGTTGATGTCCGCCTTGTAAACCACCTTTTCCTCGACCTTCACGGTCTGGGCTTCGGGCAGGATATACCCTTCGGTCTCAGGCAGAGAGACGGTGTATTCACCGGGCTCCACATTCTCCGCCAGGGCAGTGCCGGTGGCGGTGTCCAGTTCATATGTAGTCTCGTTGCCGTCTTTGTCCTTGACCAGGACATTCATGGGCACACCGGTCAGCGGGACGCGGTCGGTCTCTTCATTTTTTTCTTCCTCAGACTCCCCGGAGGTTTCCTCCGCGGAGGTCGGCTGCGCCGTTACCGCATACAGCTGCACACCGATGTCCTGCTGCACCACCGTGACTTCCATCTCGATCCGGGTCTCGGGTGCCGGGGTCGGGGTGGGGGCAGTCTCGGGGGTGGCAGTGGCCATCACCGGCGTGGGGGTGGGTTGTGCGGAGCTGGCCGCCATCTCAACGCCGTTCAGGCCCGCCGCCATGGCGCCGATGCCCAGGCTGGCACACAGCAGGACCGCCGTACCGCCGGCGATCAGCTTGTACAGGGGCAAGCGCGCCACTGTGCTGCCGGAAAAATACTTCATAGGGTTCTTTTTTGCCATGTTGATTCCTCTTCGCTTTGGATATATTCATGCAGACGCCTGCACTTTATCAGGATACAGCTCTAATCATACACGAAAAGTCTGTGTTATGCAAGTGCATATCATAACAGAGTTGTAAAAATTTCATCGTATTTGCGTCACTATTTTTGTGCCTTCTTCCACATTTTGGGTATTTTTGTCGTTTGTGCGGGCATTTTGGGCCACGGATTGTGGGTGGACGGTTGCCTTTGTGCGGGCGTGCATGCTACAATAAATCCGCCCCCGTACGGACAAAAAAGTTCAGGAAAGGAAGTGCCGTGATGCGGCCGGATGTGGCGGATTTTTACAACGGCATCAGCTTTGATGCCTATCGTCTGCTGGGTGCGCAGCCCGCTGCCCACGGCTGGCGGTTCACCGTCTGGGCTCCCCATGCCCGCCGGGTACAGGTCCTGGGCGACTGGAACGGCTGGGATCTGTGGAATGCCGCGGAGCTGTCCGCCTGTGAGGACGGCCTGTGGCGGGGGCTTGTTCCCGATGCACGGGAAGGTCAGCTGTACAAATATAATATACAGGGGCCGGACGGCAGCTGGCAGCTGAAGCCGGACCCCTTTGCTTTCGGGTACGAAGCCCTGCCCGGCACTGCCGGGCGGCTGCTGCGTCCGGCATACCCTTTTACCGACGGCCACTGGATGTGCCGGCGCCACTGGCTGCCCCAGGTACCTTTGAACATCTACGAACTGCATGCTGCCAGCTGGCGGCGTCACTGGGACGGACGGTACTATTCCGGCGGGGAGCTGGCCCGGGTGCTGGTTCCCTACCTGCAGGCCCACAATTTCACCTGTGTGGAACTGATGCCCCTGGCAGAGTATCCCTTTGACGGAAGCTGGGGGTACCAGGGCTGCGGCTACTTTGCCCCCACCGCCCGACTGGGCGGATTTGCGGGGGTGGCTGAGCTCATTGACCGGCTGCATGAAGCGGGCATTGCGGTGCTGGCGGATTTTGTACCGGTACACTTTGCCCCCGACCCGGAGCGTCTGGCCAACTGGGACGGCGCCCCCTTGTTTGAAGCGGGCCCCAGCGACTGGGGCAGCCTGCGGTTTGATCTGTCCAGCGGACCGGTGCGCAGCTTTCTGCTCAGCGCCGCGGCTTTCTGGCTGTATGAGCTGCACTGTGACGGCCTGCGGGTGGACGCGGTGGGGCATGCCCTGTACCGTCCCCAGGAGGCCGGGGAGGCACTGGCGGCGGCGGAATTTTTCAAAACCCTGACTGGCGGACTGCACGCCCGGTTCGGGCCGGTGTTTCTGGCCGCAGAGGACACCGCCGGGGCACTGAACGCCGCCGTTCCCACCGAGGAAGGCGGCCTGGGCTTTGATGCAGTGTGGGACAGCGCCTGGGCCCGGGACGCACTGACCTTCTTTGCGCATCCGGCGGAACGCTGCCGCCGCTTTCCCACCCTGCTGCGGGACCCGGGCCCCGGCACCGCCGTCAATGCCCTGAGCCATGACGACAACACCTGGGATACCGGTTCTGTCTGGTGGCAGCTGCCCGGCAGCGGCCAGGAAAAGTTCCGGCAGATGCAGGTGCTGTATCTGCTGCAGTTCACCCGGCCGGGACGGCCCCTGACTTTTATGGGCGGCGAGTTCGGTCAGCCGCTGGCCTTTGACCCGTACAAAGAGATGGACTGGGCCTGTCTGGGCCATCCCCTGCATCAAGATCTGGACCGCTACACCGCAACACTGGGAAGTCTGTACATCGCCCACCCAGCCCTGCACCGGGGCGGCTTCCGGCCGGTGCTGCGGGAGGAGGACCGTCTGGCACTGGGATACCTGCGGGAAACGGAAGGGGAACGTCTGCTCTGCCTTTTCAACCTGGGTGAGTATCCACTTACCACCTGCCTGCAATTGGGTACGGGCAAGGCGGACCTTCTGTTTGCCGCAGGGCCTGTGACGGAGGATGCCCTGCATCCGGCAGAAAACCGGATTGCCCTGCACCTGCCTCCCATGAGCGGGGCGGTTTTCGCCTTATCTTGACATTTTCACCAAAATGTGTATACTGATTTTGGACATAGAAACAGGGGCGCCGAAAGGCTGAGATCCGCAAGGAGTACCCTTTAACCTGATCCGGGTAATGCCGGCGTAGGGAGTGGACGGGATAACATCCCATCATACGGAAGCTCACGCGCCCGCACGCAGGTTTGCCTGCCGGGCGCGTTTCTTGTTTTTATGGACTATTATCGTTTGAGGAGTGTTTTCCATGTCTACGACCACTTCCAAGACCCGCACCCTGGTCGAGTGCGCCCTGATGATCGCCCTGGGTACGGTGCTGGCCAACATCAAGATTTTTGAACTGGCCAACGGCGGTTCCATCACCCTGTTCAGCATGGTTCCCTTCATCCTGGTGTCCTACCGCCATGGTGTCAAGTGGGGCCTGTTCACCGGTTTTGTGAACAGCCTGCTGCAGATGCTGCTGGGCTTTTACGCCCCGCCGGCCCCCGGCCTGCTGCCCCTGTTCGGCATGATCATGCTGGACTATGTGCTGGCTTTCAGTCTGCTGGGTCTGGCCTGCGTCTTTTCCGCCCCCTTCTCCAACCATCTGGTGGGGGTTGGTGTGGGCGCTGCCGCCGTCTGCATCATCCGCTTTCTGTGCAGTTTCCTGTCCGGCGTGCTCATCTGGGGCAACCTGTCCGAAGGTCTGCCCGCCTGGACCTACAGCCTGGGATATAACGCCAGCTACATGCTGCCCGAAACTGTCCTGACCGTGGTGGCTGTTGTTCTGCTGTACAAGGCCGCCCCGAAGCTTTTCACCATGGCCTGAGCTTCCTATTTATATAAGTATCCTTGAAAAGCTGCCCGCCGATGCGCCTTCCCCGCGCACCGGCGGTTTTGTTTTGGGTGGGCTTGCAGGGGTCTGCCACAGATGGTAGGATAAAACAAAGGAAAGGAGCTGTGCCGTATGCCCTACACCCGGCAGGAGATTCTGGCCCGCCTGCAAACCATGGCGGAACCGGACTACGCCCGTTTTTCCGCCTCTCTCATTCCGGACCCGCCGCCGATTCTGGGCGTTCGACTGCCCAGACTGCGGACTCTGGCCAAAGAGCTGGCCAGGGCCCTGCCCCGGTCTGCCGAACTGTGGCAGGCCCTGGAAGGACCGTACCTGGAACAGGCCATGCTCCACGGCATGCTCATCGGGGCGGCAGCGTTACCGGAAGAAGAACGCCGGAAACGACTGGAAGCCTTTCTGCCCCGGGTGACCAACTGGAGCATCTGTGATTCCACCGCCGCTTCCTGCAAATGGATGGCCAAAGCCCCCGACTTCTGGCTGCCCTGGCTGGAGGCGCTGGCCCGACGGGAGGAAGAATTTTACGCCCGGTTCGGCATCGTCTGTCTGCTGGACCATTTTACCGGAACTCCGGAAGGCAGACGTCTGACCCTGACCGCCTGCAGCGCTGCATGCTGCCCCGCCCTGTACACGCGGCTGGGCGTGGCCTGGGCGGTGAGCATAGCGGCGGTAAAGGAGCCGGAGCTGGGGCTGGCGTATCTGCGCAGCGATTCCCTGGATGATTTCACCCACAACAAGGCCATCCGAAAAATCTGCGAAAGCCTGCGAAGCACCCCGGCTTACCGTGCACAGGTGAAGACCCTGCTGCGCCCCGGTTCCAGCGGAAAGAGTCGTTAAACTTCTGACGTTCCAAAAATCCCCGGTTGGGCAATATGCCCAAACCGGGATTTTTTTGCATTTTTCCACCGCTTCCGCAATGGAAACCGAGGAAAGAAAAAGTTGATTTTCTTATGAAAAAGGTTGAAAAAAAGTTTCGATTTTTCCTTTTTCTGGAATTGCATCTGATTTTGTCGGAAATTTTATTTCCACCAAAAACCTTTTTTTCGTCATTCCGCCAATTTCGAGGCAAACATCTTTCATTTTTGTGACCATTATGTTAATATATATTTAACAAGCTGTTCAGTGGTCAGGAACCAGTGTCCATTGAACGGGATTGAAACGCTTCCATATTTTAGGAGGAATGCTTTTATGATGAAGTTTCTGCAGAAGCTCGGCAAGGCATTGATGCTGCCTGTCGCCGCGCTGCCCGTCTGCGGCATTCTCATGGGCCTGGGCTACGCGTTGGCTCCGGCCGCCATGGGTGTTGCTGATGCCGCCACTTCCGGCTTGGCTTACCAGGCCGGCTTTATCCTGATCAAGGCCGGCGGCGCCCTGATCGACAACATGGCCTGGCTGTTCGCCGTCGGCGCTGCCGTGGGCCTGTCCGATGACCATGACGGCACCGCTGGTCTGGCCGGTCTGGTCAGCTACCTGATGATGACCCAGCTGCTCTCCCCCGCTGTGGTCAGCGCCGTCATCACCCTGGAAGAAAACTCCACCCAGTACATCGCGTTCCAGAAGACCGCCGGCAATGCCTTCATCGGCATCCTGGCTGCCATCATCGGCGCGACCTGCTACAACAAGTTCAAGAGCACCCAGCTGCCTGACTGGCTGGCTTTCTTCAGCGGCAAGCGCTGCGTGGCCATCGTCACCGGCCTGGTTTCCATCGTGGTCTCCGTCATCCTGCTGTTCCTGTGGCCGTTGATCTTCGGCGCCCTGGTCTGGGTTGGCGACGCCATCGTCGGCCTGGGCGGCATCGGTGCCGGCCTGTACGCCTTCTTCAACCGTCTGCTCATCCCCACCGGCCTGCATCACGCCCTGAACAACGTGTTCTGGTTTGATACCATCGGCATCGGTGACCTGACCAACTACTGGGCCGGCATGGTTACCGGCGATGTGGGCACCACCGGTGAAGTCATCGACTGGAGCCTCGGCATGTACATGTCCGGCTTCTTCCCCTGCATGATGTTCGGTATCCCCGGCGCCGCCCTGGCTATGGTCCACACCGCCAAGAACAAGAAGGCTGCCATCGGCCTGGTTACCTCCGCCGCTATCTGCGCTTTCGTCTGCGGCGTTACCGAGCCCTTCGAATTCGGCTTCATGTTCCTGTGCTTCCCCCTGTACGTTGTGTACGCTCTGCTGTACGGCATCTTCAGCGTCATCACCTACTACGTTGGTTTCCGCGCCGGCTTCCTGTTCTCTGCCGGTGCCACTGACCTGGTCTTCTCCGCTTCTCTGCCGGCTCATGCCAACACCTGGATGATCATTCCTCTGGGCATCGCCGCTTTCATCGTCTTCTACGTTGTGTTCCGCTTCGCCATCACCAAGTTCAACCTGGTCACCCCGGGCCGTGAGGATGAGGATGCCGAAGCTGCTGAATCCAACATCCAGCTGGCAAACAACGACTTCACCGCCATCGCTTCCGGCGTTCTGGCCGCCATCGGCGGCAAGGGCAACGTGGCCAACGTTGACTACTGCGCCACTCGCCTGCGCTTTGAAGTGAAGGACAGCACTGCTGTTGATGAAAAGGCCGTCAAGGCTGCCGGTGCTGCCGGTGTCATCCGTCCCAGCAAGACTGCCTGCCAGGTCGTCATCGGCCCGAAGGTCCAGTTCGTTTACGATGAGCTGAAGAAGATGCTGTAAGGCACTTTTCCACAGCCGTTTTCCGGGGCGGAGCCGCTGGTTCTCTCCGCTGCATTCACCGCCACGGGCGGGCGTTATGCCCGCCCGTGGTATTTTTTACGCCTGACCGTCCTGTATTTTTTCTTTCTTCCCGCCCTGCATGTCAGGATGTCGGATTTTCAGGAAAAGTTACGTTTTCTTGACGGTTTTTTCATCTGCTTCGCACAAAAAAGCGGAATTTCGCATTGCCTTTTTTGTCTTGAATTGCTATACTAGAAGCAGTGAACCAATCTTCCCGATTTCAATGTTTCGGAGGTTTATCAGTATGAAAATCATTCGTGCAAAAGACTACAAGGACATGTCCCGCAAGGCTGCCAACATTATCTCCGCCCAGGTCATCATGAAGCCCAACTGTGTGCTGGGCCTGGCCACCGGCGGCACCCCTGTGGGCACCTACAAGCAGCTGATCGACTGGTACAACAAGGGCGATCTGGACTTTTCCGAAGTGACCACTGTCAACCTGGATGAATACCGCGGCCTGCCCCGGGAGAATCCCCAGAGCTACTGGTACTTCATGCATGACAATCTGTTCAACCATGTGAACATCGACCCCAGCCGCATCAACCTGCCCGACGGAACCAACCTGGATGCCGCCGCCGAGTGTGCCCGCTATGATGAGGTGATCCACAATGTGGGCGGCATCGACCTGCAGCTGTTGGGCATCGGCCATGACGGCCACATCGGCTTTAACGAGCCGGGCGCGGCTTTTGAGCTGGGCACCCACTGCGTGAGCCTGACCCAGGAAACCATCGAGGCCAACAAGCGCTTCTTTGAAAGCATCGACGATGTGCCCCGTCAGGCCTACACCATGGGCATCAAGACCATCATGCAGGCCCGCAAGGTGCTGCTGGTGGCCAGCGGTAAGGACAAGGCAGCCATTGTGAAGAAGGCTTTCTTCGGCCCGGTCACCCCCGAAGTGCCCGCCTCCATCCTGCAGATGCACCCCGACTTCATCCTGGTGGGGGATGAGGATGCCCTGAGCGAGATCTGATTGAATATCACACCACTCCCCTGCCCCGCCGGGGCGGGGGTTTTTAGTAAACAAGCGAGGAGCAAACTATGATTATCCGCAACGCCAAAGTCTATACTCCGCAGCATACCTTCGCCGTGCAGGATCTGGTGATCCGCAACGGACGTATTGTGCCCCACGCCATGGCGGAACCCGGGGAACCGGTGATCGATGCCGACGGACTGTACGCTCTGCCCGGCCTGGTGGACATCCACTTCCACGGTGCCGTGGGCCATGATTTCTGCGACGCCGACCCCGAAGGGCTGCAGGCCATCGCCGACTTCGAGGCCAGCAAGGGTGTACTGGCCATCTGCCCCGCCACCATGACCTTCAGCGAAGAGATCCTCAACGGCATCATGGACGTGGCTGCCGCCCACAAGAATGAGCGGGGCGCCGATCTGGTGGGCATCAACATGGAAGGCCCTTACATCAGCCCCAAAAAGGTGGGTGCCCAGAACCCCAAGTACGTCATGGGCGCCGACGTGGGGATGTTCCGCCGCCTGAATGAGCGGTCCGGCGGGCTGATCAAGCTGGTGGACGTGGCACCCGAGGAGCCCGGCAACCTGGACTTCATCAAGGAATGCAGCAAGGAAGTGTGCATCTCCATTGCCCACACCTGCACCGACTATGACACCGCCAAGGCCGCCTTTGCCGCCGGAGCCAACCACATGACCCATCTGTACAACGCCATGCCCGGCATCAATCACCGGGAGCCCGGCCCCATCATCGCTGCCCTGGAGGACGGTGCCATGGTGGAGCTGATCACCGACGGCGTGCACATTCATCCGGCCATGGTACGGTTTACCTTCAACACCTTCGGGGATGACCACGTGGTGCTGATTGCCGACAGCATGATGGCCTGCGGCCTGCCCGACGGCGCCTACAGCCTTGGCGGCCAGGCCGTGACCGTGCGCGGCCCCCGCGCCACCCTGACCGAGCATCCCGACACCATTGCCGGCAGTGCCACCTGCCTGTATGACTGTATGCGTCATGCGGTGCGGGAGATGGGCGTACCGCTGGAAAGTGCCGTGCGCGCCGCCTCCGAGAATCCGGCCCGGTGCATCGGCATTGAAGCCGATTACGGCAGCCTGGCGGAAGGACGTATCGGTAACGTGATCCTGGCGGATGCGGATCTGAACATCAAGACCGTCATCCGGCACGGCGAGGTGCTGGAAGGCTGATTTTCCTTCTTTGGCAAAATTTTCCGACTGATATGCGAGTTTTTTGTAGGTTTCGCCGCCGGTGCCCCTTGCGAAACCTGAACAAATCGTATATAATGGAAAGCAGAATTCTTGAATAAGAGTTGATAAAGGGGGTTGTTGCCATGGCGATTTCGGAACCGACTGCTGTTTTTTCGATCCACGACGATAAAGACCAGGAGATCAAACAGGTCATGATGCTGGTGTACAGCGCGCTGGAGGAAAAGGGCTATAACCCCGTCAACCAGCTTGTGGGGTACATTCTTTCGGAAGATCCCACCTACATCACCACCTATAAAAACGCCCGCGCTTTGATCCGCCGTATTGATCGTGACGATCTGCTGCAGGCGCTGGTGCGCGACTACGTCAAGCGCGGCTGAGTGAAGCCGTACCCATAACAGACAAAACCGGACCGGGAAATTCCCGGTCCGGTTTTTGTTTTGCAAGGAAGAGCTGTGTTTTCAGCGGGAACGCCGCTTCCCCATCTTCTTGCCTTCCTCATTGAGGGCCATCAGCATGGCCAGCACCCAGACGAAGGCGTAAATTGCCACCGTGATCATGGTGATGATGACCACAACCTTGAAGTAGGTGGAGCTGAAAAACTCACCCACCCGCGACATGGTGTACAGCACCTGGTTGCGGGAAACATTGCTGCCGGCGATCAGGTCCACGGTGCCCACCTCTTCCCCCTGGATGGAGACGGTGACCGTGCCCACCACATCCCCCTGGGTGATGGGGGCTGCCAGGCTGTCCGGCAGGTGGAAGGTCTGCTGGGTCAGGGAGGCACCGCCATCAGAGGGAAGCAGGGTCAGCATGTTATCCACCGGGTAGAGCATAACGGTGTCTGCCTCAGTGGAATAACGCACCGGCAGTTCCGAGATGGGCTGCGTGGTATCCAGCGCCGCACTCACGGAAAAAGTGTCAAATGCCCAGTCCATGAGCTGCGCGGTCTCATACAAAGCCGGCCTGTCATCCAACGAAAGGGGACTGTGAAGCACCACACAGATGTAGCTGATGCCGTCTTGTGTATGCCAGCTGGCGAAGTTCTGCCAGTCGGACAGACTGCCGGTCTTGCCGCCCTGGGTGTATTCCCGGTAATAGGGGCTGCCGGATACGATCATCCTGTCGGTCGTCAGAATGTTGTAAGGCGCATCGTGGGCAGTGGAAGCCGGCATCTGGTAGGTAGAGGCCCCCGCCACTTCCACGAAGGCATCATAGCTCATGGCCGCCCGCAGAAGCAGATAGGCATCCCGGGCGGTGGTCACATTGCCGGGGTCCAGGCCGCAGGGATCGGTGAATGTGGTACCGGTACAGCCGATGGCCTTGGCCTCATCGTTCATCATGGCCACAAAGTTGTCGATGCTGCCGCCGCCCATGTAGTCGGCCACCATATAGGCCGCCTCATTGGCGCTGGGCAGAAGCATGGCATACAGCAGGCTGCGCAGGGTATGGGTCTCACCCCGCCAGATATCGGCGGTGGAAGGGTTTTTCCCGTACAGGATGTCGTAGATATAGCCGGGAGCAGTCACAGTGATCGTGTCCAGCTGATCCTGATAGGTCTTGAGCATCAGGATCACGGTCATCAGCTTGGTCAGGCTGGCCGCTTCCATGGAAGTTTCGCTGTTCTTCTCATAAACCACCAGGTTGGTGTCCAGGTTGACCACATAGGCTGCCTCGGCGGCGACCTCAAAGTCCGGGTCATAGCCGGACATGGCCGAAGCCGGCACCGCCAGCAGACAGGCCAGCAACAACACAGTCAGACCGGCGGCCAGACATTGTTTCAGACGATGTAAATCCATATGACGTTCCTTGGTTCACAGGTCATGCGGGCCGCAGCCCGCGGATACAGATATAGTATACCAAAAAGCAGCCCGGGGCACAAACTTTTCCTGGATTGAAGAGGCAATCCCGGCTCAATTCATGGTGCCGGCACTGGCAAACAGCCGTTCCACCTCGTCCGAAAGTTCCCGGTGTTCGGGCATCACCAGGTTTGGGTCTCGGGTCAGCAGGTCTTTTGCCTCCTGCTGGGCCACCTTCAGGGTGCGGGTGTCCTGCACCAGATCGGCCACATGCAGGGTGGGCAGGCCGTGCTGGGCCTCCCCGAAGAAGTCGCCCGGGCCGCGGTGTTCCAGATCGTACCGGGCCACGGCGAAGCCATCGGCGGTGTGGCAGAGGAAATGCAGCCGCGCCTTCACCGATTCGTTCTCATTGTCCGAGATCAGGATGCAGCAGGAATCCGCCGCGCCCCGCCCCACACGGCCCCGCAGCTGATGCAGGGCGGACAGGCCGAAGCGTTCCGCATTCTCGATGACCATGACGGTGGCGTTGGGCACGTCTACCCCCACCTCAATGACGGTGGTGCTGACCAGCACGTCCAGCTTGCCCTCCTTGAACTGCTGCATGATCTCGTCCTTCTCCTTGGGCTTGAGCTTGCCGTGGAGCAGACCGATGCGGCGGTGGGGCAGCAGGGCGCAGGCGGTGTCCTCGTAATACTGCTTGACCGCCTTCATGCCGACATCCAGCTCGTTTTCCTCAATGGCCGGGCAGACGATGTACACCTGGTGTCCGGCCTCGATCTGTTTGTCCAGATACCCGTACATATCCCGCCGCTTGCGCCCGGTGATGAACCAGGTCTTGATGGGCTTGCGGCCGGGAGGCAGCTCGTCCAGCACCGAGATATCCAGGTCTCCGTACAGCAGCAGTCCCAGGGTACGGGGAATGGGGGTGGCACTCATGACCAGCAGATGGGGGCTGCGGGCCTTGCCCACCAGAACGCCCCGTTGGCGCACGCCGAACCGGTGCTGTTCGTCCACGATGGCCAGGCCCAGATTCTTGAACATTACCTTGTCGGTGAGCACCGCGTGGGTGCCCACCACCAGCCCGGCCCGGCCGTCCTCGATGGCGGCCAGGGCCACCCGGCGCTCGGCGGCCTTCATTCCCCCTACCAGCAGGGTCACATTGACCCCGAAGGGCTCCAGCCTGTCGGCCAGGGTGGCGGCGTGCTGCCGGGCCAGGATCTCGGTGGGGACCAACAGGGCGCTCTGCCACCCGTTCTGGGCCGCGTACCAGATGGCCGCAGCAGCCACCAGGGTCTTGCCGCTGCCCACATCCCCCTGCAGCAGCCGGTTCATGGGAGTGCTGCGGCAGAGATCAGCAGTGATCTCCTGAGTGGCTCGGCGCTGGGCTCCGGTGGGCTCATAGGGCAGGCTGCGCCAGAAAGGTTCCAGGTCCAGGGGGCGCATAGGCGCCCCGGCAGCCCGGCGGCCGTGGCTGCGCAGCAGAAAGATCCCCAGCTGCAGAATATACAGTTCCTCAAAGATCAGACGGCGGCGGGCAGCGGCGGCCTCCTCGGTGTTGTGGGGCGCGTGGATGGCCCGCACGGCCTCGGACTTGGGCGGCATACGGTAACGGGTCAGCAGTTCCGGCGGCAGAGGGTCGGGCAGGTCCGCCGCGGCGGGCAGGGCGGCCTCCACGCACCGGGCAATGCGCCCGGAGGGCAGGCCCTCGGTAGCGCCGTAGACCGGCAGCAGCGGCGAGGCTGCCACCTGAGCCTGGGAGCGCACCAACGGGTGCAGAATTTCCCGCCGGGTCAGGGTACCGCCCACCCTGCCTTCAAAGTAGTAGGTCTGTCCTATTTCCAGGTTCTGGGCCGCATAAGGGGCGTTGAACCAGGAGAGGTTCAGGGTGCCGCTGTCGTCCGCCGCCAGCACCCGGGTGAGGATTCGCCCGCCCCGGACCCGGCGGTCCGGTTCCTTTTGCAGCACGGTGGCCCGCACGCAGCAGTCCACATCATAGGGCGCGGACACCACGGTATAGGGCTGGGAGTAGTCAATATACCGGCGGGGATAGTGGAGCAGCAGGTCCCGCACAGTGGTGATACCCAGCTTTTCAAACTTTTTGGCAAAGCTGGGGCCGACTCCCTTGAGATATTGGATGGAACCGTCCAACGGCGGCATAGGCGGGACCTCCTTTCCTTGTTCTTTCCGATGTTAAAAAAGGACGAACCTGGCTTTTGGCACAAATTCGTCCTTTTGTGTGTTTGAGTCCCCTGGTTTATTCCACCGAGATCATGTAGTAATAGACCGGCTGGCCGCCATTGATATGGCTGACCTCAATGTTGCCGCCGCACTTGGACTGCACCAGCTCGGTGGTGCGCTCGGCGTCGGCCTCATCCACATCGCAGCCGGAGATGACCGTGATGAACTGGGTGTCCTTCTTGCGCATGGACCGGGCCAGACGGTAGGTCATCTTGGTGATGTCGGAGCCGGTGGCCACGATCTTGCCGTTTTCCAGCGCCATGATCTCGCCCTTCTTGATGGGCTTGCCGTCGAACTCACTGTCGCGGGCAGCGTAGGTCACCAGACCGGTAGCCACTTTATCCGCCGCAGCCATCATGTTGACGGCGTTCTCATCCGGAGTTGCCTCCGGGTCAAAGTTCAGCATGGCGGTCATGCCCTGGGGCACCGTGCGGGTGGGCAGGACCAGGACCTTGCGGTCGGCCAGCTTCTGGGCCTGTTCCGCAGCCATGATGATGTTCTTGTTGTTGGGCAACACCAGGACGGTCTGGGCCGGCACGCTCTGGATGGCGGCCAGGATATCCTCGGTGGCAGGGTTCATGGTCTGGCCGCCGGAGACAACCGCATCCACACCCAGGTCACCGAACACCGCCCGCAGGCCCTCACCGGCAGCCACGGCCACAAAACCGT
This sequence comes from uncultured Gemmiger sp., assembly GCA_944382785.1. Taxonomy (GTDB): domain Bacteria; phylum Bacillota; class Clostridia; order Oscillospirales; family Ruminococcaceae; genus Gemmiger. The sequence goes on from CALWNO010000009.1 coordinate 60,199, forward strand.
AGGTGCGCTCCGGGTCCACAGCGGCATAGACGAACTCTTCACCGGCAGCCTTGCCTTCGGCCTCCGCCTGGCGCTCCAGTCCCTTGCCCTGTTTCTGGCGGGCCAGGAACTGCTCGTGCATGTTCTCGATCTTGAAGTTGGTCAGGTAGCCGTACTTGATGGCTTCGCTGAGCATCATGCCGGGGTCGGCAGTGTGCACATGGCAATTGGCCACGTCGTCATCCTCAATGACCACCACGGAATCACCGTTGGATTCCAGGAAAGCACGCAGCTTGGCCACGCTGGCATCTGCATTCTTGTGCAGCAGGAACTGGGTGCAGTAGCCGTTCTTGATGTCCTCCACCTTCATCAGATCGTCCGCAAAGACGCCCTTGCCGGCGGATTCACTGTTCAGTTTGGGCTTGGGGGCCACTTCCTCGCTGGCCACCATGCCGCGGCCCTCAAAGACCTGCTGCATACCGGCAAAAACCAGCATGATGCCCTGGCCGCCTGCATCCACCACGCCGGCCTTCTTCAGCACAGGCAGCTGGTTGGGGGTATCTTCCAGGGCAGCCTGACCGGCAGCCATGACCTCGGCCCACAGGGCGGGCACTTCGGTGGCGTTGGAGGCGGCAGCGGCCTCGGAGGCCAGGCGGGTGACGGTGAGGATGGTGCCTTCGGTGGGCTTCATGACCGCCTTGTAAGCGGCCTCCACGCCCATCTGCAGCGCCTTGGCCAGATCGGCGGCCTCGGCATTGGTCTTGCCCTGCAGCGCCTTGGAGAAGCCGCGGAACAGCAGGCTGGTGATGACCCCGGAGTTGCCCCGGGCCCCCCGCAGCATGGCAGAAGCGGCAGCCTTGCTGGCTTCCGCTACGGTACAGGTGTCGGGCATGGCCTGCAGTTCCTGGGTAGCAGCACCGATGGTCATGCTCATGTTGGTGCCGGTATCACCGTCCGGCACGGGGAAGACGTTCAGCTCGTCCACGCGGACACGCTGGTTGGCAATGTTGTTGGCGCCGGAAAGGATGGCGTCACGCAGTGTTTTACCGTTGATCATGTATTCTTGCACCTCATTGTCTTACACTCTGTTCTTCTGGCGGGGGTTCAGTCGGAGATGATGTCGTCCACATACACATCGATACGGGCCACCTTGAGCCCGGTGGCGCGCTCCACCTCATCCTGCACGCGGTGGGTGATGCTCTGGGTAATGGACGCAATGTTGAGCCCGTACCCCACCTTGATATGCAGCGCAATGACGAGCTTGCCGTCCTGCTGGGACACGCTGACGCCCTTTTCCGGCAGGCTGCCGTTGCGCAGAGTCTGGCGTACCGTGTTGGCTGCCGGGTTCTGCCCCATAGCGGCGATGCCGTAGCAATGCCGGGCCGCCTGGGCCACCAGGCCGGAGAAGTATTCGTTGGTCAGCGAAATATGCCCATAGGGATTGACTTTTGTGATCACAAGCCGAACCTCCTTTATTTGCGAGATCAGCGGCAAAGCGCCTTGCGGATCAATGCCGCCGGTGTTTTGCGCCGTATAATTATAGTTTATTATACACTATTTGGCGCCGTTTGAACAGGGGCATTTTTGACAAACAAGGGGGAAATGCCAGGAAAAGATGCCCAAAAACCCCCGGCATTTTTGTGTGCCGGATTTTACATTCCATTCACAAAATTTCCATGCCGGCCGCGTATACTTGGTGTAAGGGAAGTGGCGGCTTCCCTGCCGTATCAGTCCCCCAACAATCCCCATAAGGAGACCCCGTTATGAACCTGCTCTTTTTCCTCACGCCCAAGCAGGATGTCCTGTTCGTGTACGAGGATTTCACCCTGCGTCAAACCCTAGAAAAATGGGCCAACCAGCGTTTTGCCACCATCCCGGTACTGCGCCGCAACGGTGAGTACGTAGGGACCATCACCGAAGGCGACATTCTGTGGGGCATCAAAAACATCCACGGGCTGGACCTGGACGCCAGCGAGGATGTCCCCATCTCCAGCTTTCCCCGGCGGCGGGATTACAAGGCCGTTCCCGTCACCACCGACATGCGGGCTTTGCTCCACGCAGCCATCGACCAGAACTTTGTGCCGGTGGTGGATGACCGCAACGTCTTTATCGGTATGGTGCGCCGTACCGTGATCCTGCGTCATTTCACCGACCAGTACGAACAAAACTGCAGCAAACTTCCCCCGCCCAAAAACCGCCATGCGGCTGCACAGCGGGCCTGACAACTGACCCGGATACGGGCGTGCCCATGACGGCACGCCCTTTTTTGCGGATATTCAACAACCAACGGAGGATTACCATGGAAAACAAATACGCTTCCCTTTTCGGCGCCAAAAAGCTGGGATTCGGTATGATGCGCCTGCCCATGATCAAACAGGCAGACGGTTCCGAAATCGTGGACACCGAACAGGTCTGCCAGATGGTGGACGAGTTCCTGGAACGAGGATTTTGCTACTTTGACACCGCCCACGGGTATTTGGACGGCAAGAGCGAACTGGCGGTGCGGGACTGTCTGACCAGCCGGTATCCCCGGGACCGGTATATTCTGACCGACAAGCTGACTTCTTCCTTCTTCAAGAGCGAAGCCGACATCCGGCCTTTGTGTGAGAGCCAGCTGAAAGCCTGCGGCGTAGACTATTTTGACTTTTATCTTCTCCACTCGGTCACCGCCGACAACTACGACCACTACCTCAACTGTCGCGCCTTTGAGGTCGCCCAGCAGCTGAAAGCGGAGGGCCTGGTGCGGCATGTGGGTTTTTCCTTCCATGACAAGCCGGACCTGCTGCGGCGCATCCTGACCGAGCATCCGGAGATCGAGGTGGTACAGCTGCAGTTCAACTACGCCGACTATGAGGACCCCGGCGTGCAGAGCCGTGCCAACTATGAGGTCTGCCAGGAATTCGGCAAGCCGGTCATTGTTATGGAACCGGTAAAGGGCGGACGCCTGGCCAGCCTGATTCCCGAAGCCGCCCGGATCTTTGCCGACCTGCACGGCGGCAGCGCCGCCAGCTATGCGGTGCGGTTTGCGGCCAGCTATGAGGACACCGGCATGATCCTCAGCGGCATGAGTACCCTGGAGCAGATGCGGGACAACCTGAGCTACATGCAGTCCTTCACCCCGCTGACCGGTGCCGAGAGGGCAGCGGTCTCTCAGGTATGCACCCTGCTGCACCGGCAGGACACCATCCCCTGCACCAACTGCCGGTACTGTGTGGCGGGCTGCCCCAAAGAGATCCTGATCCCCGACCTGTTTGCCTGCCTGAATGCCAAAAAGCAGTACAAGGACTGGAACAGTGATTTTTACTACGAAGTGAACACCAACGGCCACGGCAAGGCTTCCGACTGCATCAAGTGCGGCCAGTGCGAGCATGTGTGTCCGCAGCACCTGCCTATCCGGGAACTGCTGGTTCAGGCCGCGGCCACCTTTGAGAAGGCGGAAACCTGATTTTCCGTTTTTCTGCTGCGCACCGGTTCCCTGCTTTTCCTCTGCCGGGTCCATACATAAACAAAAGGCCGCTGCCCTTTGCGGGGCAGCGGCCTTCTTAACTGTATGAGGAAAAAAGCTTACTTCAGTTCGACCTTGGCGCCGACTTCTTCCAGCTTCTTCTGCATCTCTTCGGCCTCAGCCTTCGGAGCCTGCTCCTTCAGCTTGGCTTCGGGAGTCTCAACCAGCTTCTTGGCTTCCATCAGGGAAGCGCCGGTCAGTTCCTTAACAGCCTTGATGACCTGCATCTTGTTGGCGCCAACTTCCTTCAGGATGACGTCGAATTCGGTCTTCTCTTCTTCAGCGGGAGCAGCAGCAGCGCCGGCAGCAGGAGCAGCGGCAGCGGCAACGGCGGAAACGCCGAACTCTTCGCAGATGGTGTCAACGAGCTCTTTCAGCTCCAGAACAGTCATAGTCTTGACAGACTCGACAATGGCAGTGATCTTTTCAGAAGCCATGGTAGGATACCTCCATTTAATTTTGAATCAATATGCGCGGCAGGCCTGTTTTGTGAGGGGCCCGTTCATGCCGCAGACCTCATGCAACCCGAATGATCAGGCAGCGGGTTCTTCCTGCTTGTCAACGATCCCCTGAATGGCAACAGCCAGACCACCAATGATGGAGTTGAGGGAGCCGGCAACCATGGAGAGCAGACCCTCGCGGTTGGGCATGGTGGACAGGCTCTTGACGCCGGCTGCATCCA
>CALWNO010000010.1 GCA_944382785.1 uncultured Gemmiger sp.
GGCTATGAGGAAGGCGGTCAGCTGACCGAGGCCGTCCGCCGTCATCCCTACAGCGTGGTGCTGTTCGATGAGGTGGAAAAGGCCCATCCGGATGTGTTCAACATCCTGCTGCAGGTGCTGGATGACGGCCGTATCACCGACAGCCAGGGCCGTACCGTGGACTTCAAGAACACCATCCTGATCCTGACCTCCAACCTGGGCTCCGATATCATTCTGGAAGACCTGGAAGAGGGCCGTGCCCAGGGCCGCAACGAGATTTCCGCCGAAGCCCGGGAGAAAATCGACGCCCTGCTCAAGCGGCAGTTCCGTCCCGAGTTCCTCAACCGTCTGGACGATACGGTCATCTACAAGAGCCTGACCAAGCAGGAGATCGGCGGCATCGTGGACCTGATGCTCAACGACCTGCGCAAGCGTCTGGCCGACAAGCAGCTGAACCTGAAGGTCACCGACGCGGCCAAGGATGCCATCATCGAAGGCGGCTACGACCCCATTTACGGTGCCCGTCCGCTGAAGCGGTATATCCAGTCCCATGTGGAGACCATGCTGGCCAAACAGATTATCGGCGGTGCCAACCAGGCCGGCGATACCATCACCGTGGATGCCGAAAACGGCAACCTGGTGCTGCGCTGATCGCTGCCTGACAGAGCGCTTGCCCGCCATATAGCAATAAGCCCCCGACTTGCCAAAAACGGCAGGCCGAGGGCCTTTTTTGTCTATTGGATCTTTTGCAAATCCACATGCAGGCACTGCCGCCACAGCAGCAGGGTCAGGATCGCCAACAGCAGGGAAAGAACGGTATACACCCAGTCTTTCGGTGCAAACAGCAGGCACAGGGTCGGTAGCCCGGCGGCTGCAAAACCGGCCAGCATGGACAGCAGAGCAGCAGCACTCTGCTTGACTGCCTGGGTCTCGGATTTCCAATGCAGCTGCGGAAAGGCCAGATTGATGCGCAGAGCTGCCACTGCCCCGAACACACAGTACAAGGCCGGTACCAGCACCAGCCAGAGAAGGTCTGTGCCCCCGGGGTGCAGCGCCAGAATCCCGCCAACGATGGCCACACACCAGCAGGGCAGTGCAATGGTCAGGTTCAGCAGAATCTTGGCCAGCAGCAGGTCACGGGGACGCACTGGCAAGGTGCGGATCAGAGACCATTGTGCCCCTTCCAGAGAGATGGAACTGGAGGTCACTGGCATGAGTGTTGCCATCAGGCCCAGGATCACCGGCAAAAAGCGCCCGGCGGTTTCGGGGGTCAGTTCCAGGGCCTGCACGACCCGGTCACCACCCAGCAGGAGCAGCAGGGGAAAGGCTGCCATGAGCAGATACCCGATCACCGTGTTGGCAAACCAGACAGAACAGGAAAAATAACGTCTTGCTTCCCGCACATACAGGGCGGTCAAGGGGGTATGAACGCCTGCCTCCCGGACATTACGGCGCCGTCCGGCGGGGGCGTTCAGGGCGGTACACAGTCGGGGATAGTACATGGTCACCACCGAGCCTGCCAATCCGGCTGCCCCCAGAGAAAGGAGGGTCAGCTTCAGTAGGGCCCAGGTACTGCCTGTACCGCCCGCAAGGGCCTGCCCGAACCAGGCGGCAGGGGGATAAGCGCGGGCGGCTGCCTGCAGCGCAGGGCGCAGACTGGACAGCAGCTCCTCCTCGCTCACGTCGGCAGGCAGGGCGGACAGGCTCAGGGACCACACGAGCACCCCTACCGTAAAGGCCACCAGCAGCAGCCCGGCCACCAGGTTTTTGTGCCGCATCCGCCGCACCACAAAGGCGGTCAGGGCTCCCAGCAGGCAAGCCAACGCCCCGGCAGGCATCGGGGCCAGCAACAGCCCCCATAAAGCTGCCGCTCCGTATCCCAACCCTACAGAGTGATCGGCTATGGGGTACAGGATCAGGCCTGGTCCCAACAGCAAAGCGCACAGGGCCAGGTCACACAGATACAATTCCACCAGACGGCTTACAGGGAGGGCGGCCAAAGGCAGGGGCAAGGGAGCGGTCTGCTCAAAAAAGCCGGGCTGGAACAGGAAATTGCCCGCCCGCAGCATTTCAAAAAGCAGAACGGCCAACGTCGCCCCGGTATACAGGCACCCGGGCAACAGGTCCATCAGCCCGAAAACGGCCATTCCCATTGCCATCATGACCAGATAAAAAAGAATGATCCCGACCAGCAGGAACCACAGCAAGGCCAGTCCCAGCCAGCGGCGGCGGGCTTTTGGGTCCCGGCTGTGGGCAAATTCATTCCAGCCGCCCAGCCGACGGAAGTCAAGTTTCAGAAGCAGGACGATTGCCCGCGGCGTTGTCGACTTCGCCATGGCGTACCACCTCCATAAAGGTCTCTTCCAGCGTCTTGCCGTCGGTCAGGGCGGCGGTTTCTCCGGCGGCCACCAGCTGGCCCTGTCGGATGATGGCCACCTTGTTACACAGCCGTTCCGCCACATCCAGCACGTGGGTGGAAAAGAAGACGGCGCCGCCTTGCCGGCACAGTTCGTGCATCCGTTCTTTCAGGGTCACCACGGCCTCAGGGTCCAGCCCCACAAAGGGTTCGTCCAGGATCAGCAGTCGCGGCGCGTGGATCAGTGCGCCCAGGATGGCCAGCTTCTGCTTCATGCCGTGGGAATAGGAGGAGATCAGATCTCCCAGCACATCGGTCAGTCCGAACTGTCGGGCCAGCTCTCCGGTGCGCCGGCTACGGTCGGTACGGGACACCGAAAACACATCCGCCACAAAATCCAGATACTGCTGCCCGGTCAGGTACGGGTACAGCAGCGGGTCATCGGGAATATAGGCAAAAGTCCACTTGCAGGTCAGCGGGTCCTGCTGGATGGAGACACCGTCAATGCGGATATCGCCCTGCTCAAATGCCAGCAGTCCCACCGCTGCCTTGATGGTGGTGGTTTTCCCCGCGCCGTTGTGGCCGATAAAACCGTAGATATCCCCCGGGGCCACGTGCAGGCTCAGATCCCGCACGGCGGTTTTGCCGCCAGGATAAGTCTTGGTCAGATGTTCAATGGTCAGCATGATACGCCCCTCATTTCATCCGTCCCTTGAATACAAGGAAGGAATACAGGTAAATCCAGACACACCCCAGCAGGGTGGTCCCCAGCAGAACAAAGGTACTTCCCATGGGGCCCATCAGACCGGAAAAAACGCCTGAGATCAGGGTGGCTGCCCCAATGAGGATAAAGACGAAACCGCCCATGCGCTGGGTGCGGTTCCAGTTGTGTTCGTCCGCCAGCGCCCAGGGGGTGCGGCAGCCGAAGGTATAGTTCTGTTTGATGCGGGGCATGTAATTGCCCAGAATAATGAACAGCAGCCCGATGCTGCCGCCTACCAGAAGCCCGGCGGCACCGCTGCCGTCCTTCAGAATGCCGAACACGGCCAGCTCGCTCAGCCAGCCGATGGCACAGCCAAACAGGACAGTGGCCAGGACAACCCCATTCCAGATGGGCCGGAATTTTGCAAAGTTTTCCCCTTTGGGATCAATGGCAGGCAGTACACGGAACAACAGCAGCAGGCCCAGCGGAAGAAGCCCCAGAGCCAGGGAGCTCCATTTCGGCCCGAAGCCGTCAGCCACACCGGCCCAGTTCCAGTGAATGGGTACCTCATCGGGCATGGCGGGCAGACACAGAGCATGCCCCAGCAGGTTTGCAAGACACACAGCCCCCAGTGCCCAGTACAGCTTATTGATCTTCATGATCGGTTTCCTCCTTCATGAACCCGAAATCGTAAAACCACTTCACCACTTCCTGGAACACCGTCAGGTTCAGGCAGTATACAATGTTCTGCCCTCGGCGCTCGTCGGTTACCAGCCCGGCGGATTTCAGGATGTTCAGGTGATGGCTCACCGACGGCTTGGCCATGGCAAAGTGGGCAGCAATGTCCCCGGCGGTCATTTCCCCCTGGGACAGCAGTTCCAGAATTTTTCGTCTGGTCGGATCGGCCAGAGCCTTGAAGGCATCTCCCAATTGCGGCACCTCCCTGTCGGAAATAAGATATTTAGAAAAATATCTAAATATAACTTTGAGCACAGTATATCATTCCGGCGGTGGGCTGTCAAGGAGCCGTACAAAAGAAAAACCGCCCCGGACAAATGCCGGAGCGGTTGGATGGATAGGGAAAAAACAGAACGATCAGGCGTTGACCTCTTCCACCAGATGCTGCATCACCAGGTCGTTCAGGATGCTCATCTTCAGATAGTTTTCGCCGTAATAATTCACATAGCTGCTGGGATCGCTGCTGCCGAAGTATTCCTGGAATTTGCTTTCCAGCGTGTCGGAGGAGCAGGTGATGCCGTACTTTTCAGCCAGAGCCTGCATGATTAGGGTTTGCTGGATGGCGCCGTCGATATAATCGCGGGAGCTTTCCAGGTAGGCCACAGCGCTGTCATAGCCGTTGGCCTGCATGAAGTCGTCCAGAGACATGCTGTACATCTGGGCGTACAGGTAGGGGCTTTCCAGATAGTAGTCCTCGAAATACTTGGTCAGCTCGGCGGGAACCTCTCCCTGCACACTCAGGGTGTCGGTCAACTGGGAATACAGCTCGTTGCTCTGCTGGTTGAACAGCAGCATGTCAGAGATGTAGCTGTTCAGGGTGGCCACATCGTTCAGGCCCAGGCTTTCACCCAGATTCTCCTTCACGAAGTCGTCGGTCAGTTCGGGGGTCACAGTCTCGGAGATATAATTCAGGGTGGTGGAGAACACCGCGTCCTTGCCGGCCAGATCGGTGGCCTGGTAATCTTCGGGGAAGGTGACGTTCACATCAAAGGTTTCGCCGGGCATGTGTCCCACAATCTGGTCCTCAAAGTCATCGATGAAGGAACCGCTGCCCAGGGTCAGGTCGTACCCCTGGGCGGAACCGCCGTCGAATTCTTCGCCGTCCACAGAACCCACAAAGTCAATGTTCACCGAATCGCCGTCGGCGGCGGCACGGTCGGTCACCTGGTTGGTGGTGGTGTAATTGGGCAGGATGTTCTCGTTGATATAATTGGTCACATCCTCGCCGGTGACGGTGTTGGCTTCGTCGGAGAGGGTCAGGCCCAGGTCGTCCGGCAGGGTGATGTAGTCGGTGGCGGTCACGCCGGTGACATAGCCGTTCTCATCGAAGATGGAGCTGTAATCAAAATCGGCCAGATAGGCGTAGGGATCGGCAGTCTCCTCGGTAGCGGCGGTTTCCGGGGTGGCGGTTTCAGCGGAGCTGACATCCTCGGTTTCCTGCTTGCCGCAGGCAGCCAGCCCCAGGGTCAGCGCGGCGGCGGTCAGCACGGCCACCGGGCGGGTCAAGTTCTTCAGTTTCATGGGATTTCTCCTGTCTTTTGGTGTAGTGATACTTCACCATTATACATCATTTTCTCAAAATGTACAGCACAACATTCCAATTTGACCGTAAACATGGTATACTGAACGGGAATGCATCCGGCGCTGCCGGAATTTTACGGGGGAAAATCATGCAAAAACACGAAATTGACCGGATCAATGAGCTGGCTCGCAAGGCCAAAACCCAGGGACTGACCGAGGCAGAGATTGCTGAGCGGGCCGACCTGCGCCGCCGCTACATTGCGGATGTGCGTTCCGCCCTGCAGGCACAGCTGGAACACACCGTGGTACAGGAACCGGACGGAACCCGTCATCCGTTGCTCAAAAAGGGAGGGGCCCACGGTGTCCGTAACTGAGGAAAAGGGGACACGCCGGTTCTGGATGGTGGTGCCCTGGCTGTGGTTGTTTGGCGTCTGGCTGTTCGGCGTGATTTTCATGCTGGTGTACGGACGGTCGCTGCTGGACAGCGATATGGCCTCCGAGATGGTTCTGGCTGCCCAGCTGAACCGGGAAGGGGGCATCCTGTCCACCAACTGGTATTACTCCACCGAATTGCGGGTGTTCTGTGAGCAGCTGTTGTTCAAGTTGGGACTTTGGGTCTTTCCGCAGAACTGGCACGCGGCCCGCACCCTGGCCCAGGCGATCCTGTCCGCACTGGTGGCGGTGTCCGGGCTGTATTTTGCGTATGGGGCGTCCCTGCGCAAAAGCGCGCCCTGGATTGCCGGTGCGCTGCTGTGTCCTTTCGGGTTCTGGCAGTTGTTCCACGGTGTTTTCGGCGGGTTCTATTATGTGCACATGGTCTTTGTCATGCTCAGCATGGGCCTGGTCCTGCGCCTGACGGTTCGTACCGGTTCTTTCCGTCGTACCGCCCTGCGTTGTGTCTTTCTGGCGATGCTGGCCGGGGCGGCGGGGCTCAACGGCGTACGCATCCTGATGAATCTGTATGTTCCGCTGCTGGCGGCGGCGCTGCTCCTGTTGGTCTGGCGCTGGAACCGGGCGCCCTTGGAACACGCGGGCACGGTGCCCCAGGTCCGGCTGGCGCTGGCTGCCCTGTGGGCCACCCTGTTCTCCGGTCTGGGATATGCCTTGAACAGTCGGGTTCTGGCGGCCTCCCACACCTTCTCCGACCAGGGCCAGCGCAACTGGACGGTTCTGGACCCGGGCCGGCTCTGGCAGGCGTGGGCGGACTTCCTGGCTTTGTTCGGATATCCCGGAGACCGGGGCATGCTGGATTACACCGATCCGGTACCCCTGTTCAGCCTGCCCGGGCTGCTTGGGGCAGTGGGTCTGCTGACGGCACTGGTTCTGGTGGGGGCGGCGGTGCACCTTCTTTGCCGCCGTGCAAGCCTTTCCTTTGTACATGGTGCGGTGCTGGCAGTTTTTCTCTCCTGCCTGCTGATTGACGGAATGGTGTTTGCCTTCCTCAACGATATGATCGGTATCAACGGCAGTTACTGGCTGCCGGTGGTGCCGCTGGCGTTTGGTGTGTTGGGTGCGGAAGGGGAAACCGTGCCCCTGCGTACCGGGGTGCCCCGGCGGGGACTGGCCCTTGCGTTTGCCGCCGCAATTCTGTGCACCAGTGTTTCCACCACCGTGCAGTTTGTCACGGACCCACCCCGGGGCGATCCTCACCTGGAGACCGTCAGCGACTGGCTGACGGAAAACGGCTATACCAAAGGGTTTGCCACCTTCTGGTATTCCAATGTGCTTACCGAACTGTCCGACGGCAGCCTGGAACTGTGGACGGTGGATGATATGACCCGCATGAACCTGCATGAATGGCTGCAGGATCAGGGACATACCCAGCTGCCCCAGGGACAGGTGTTCTTGCTCATCGACCCCACCGTTCCCCGGGATGATCTGCCCTATCTGGATCAGGTGCAGGTGGTGTATGAGGATGACTGTGGGTTTATGATTCTGTCTGCTGCCGATGCCGGGCCTTTGGTGGAAACGGCCCGGGCGGCTCAATAAAAAATCTGTGCTGCGCCCCGCAAGTTTTGCACCAAGCTGCGGGGCGCGCCTTGTATTTTGGGACAATCTCTGGTATAATCATACCCGGCGGCGTATCCCGGTTTGAACAAATCGGCCCCTTAGGGGACCGGGCGGAAAAGGCTGTACATTGAACCAAAAAAGAGAGGTTGCAAAACATGCTTACTGCAATTACCGGCATCAACTGGGGCGATGAGGGGAAAGGCCGTATGGTCGACCTTCTCAGCCAGGATTACGACATCGTCGCACGGTACCAGGGCGGTGACAACGCCGGCCATACCGTCAAGAATGAGCGCGGCAAGTTCGTGCTGAACCTGATCCCCTCCGGCATCCTGCGCCCCAATGTGGTCTGCGTCATGGGCGGCGGTATGGTCATTGACCCCGTACACCTGGAAAAGGAGATTGCTGCCCTGCGGGAACAGGGCATTGAGATCAGCCCCGCCAACCTGAAAATCTCCGACCGCGCCACCATCACCATGCCTTTCCATGTGGAGCAGGATGGTCTGGAAGAGGCCCGTCTGTCCAAGACCGGCGCCCAGTTCGGTTCCACCAAGCGCGGTATCGCCTACACCTACGGCGACAAGTTCATGAAGAAGACCCTGCGGATGGGCGATCTGGTCCATATGGATGCCGGCGTGCGCAAGCGGCTGGAGACCATTGTGGATTCCAAGGACCTGACCATGGTCAACATCTACGGTCAGAAACCGGTCAGCGTGGAAGAAATGTGGGCCTGGTGCGAGCGTTACTCCGCCGCCTTCAAGGATTACATCTGCGATGTGGGCGACTACCTGGCCCAGGCCGACGACGCGGGCAAGAAGATCATGTTCGAGGCCCAGCTGGGCGCTCTGCGGGATATTGACTACGGCATCTATCCCTACACCTCCAGCTCCAACACCATCAGCGCCTATGCGCCCATCGGTGCCGGCATTCCGGGCCGCAAGCTGGATCTGTCTGTGGGCATCATGAAGGCTTACTCTTCCTGCGTGGGTGAAGGCCCCTTCACCGCTGAGCTGGCCATGACCGAAGCCGAAAAGGACGTGCTGCGTGAGCACGGCCATGAGTACGGCGCGGCTACCGGCCGTCCCCGCCGCGTGGGTCCCTTTGATGTGGTGGCCAGCCGCTACGGTGTACAGTGCCAGGGCTGTGATGAACTGGCCCTGACCCTGCTGGACGTGCTGGATTATATGGAAACCATCCCTGTGGTGGAATCCTACCGCCTGTCCGACGGCACTGTGACCGGTCGGTTCCCCACCGGCAAGACCCTGGACGACGCTCAGCCGGTCATCAAGGAGATGAAGGGCTGGCACTGCGACATCACCGGTGTGCGCAAGTATGAGGACCTGCCCGCCGAAGCCCGCGCCTATGTGGAATATCTGGAGCAGGCTGTGGGGTGCCGCATCAAGTATATCTCTGTCGGTCCCGAGCGGGAAGCCTGCATTGTGCGTGACTGATGCCGCCTGAACCTGTTTTGCCTGTGAGGCAGAACAGAATGTAAACCAAAAAACACCTTACACAGCGGACTCGCCTTTGTGCGGCTCCGCTGCTTTTTCAGCCGGACTTATTTTTGTCCATACAGAAAGGGGAGACCGGGCCGTGACCCGTTGGCTCATCCGTTTATTCATCAAAAACAGCGAAGATACTTCAAACCCTTCCGTGCGTGCCGCGTACGGTAATCTGGCCAGCATTACCGGTATTCTGTGCAACCTGCTTCTGTTTGCAGGCAAGTTTACCGTGGGTACGCTGTTCGGCAGTGTGGCTATCGCCGCCGACGGCGTGAACAACCTGTCCGATGCCGGTTCCAGTGTGGTCAGTCTGGTGGGATTCCGCCTGGGAGCCCGCCCGGCGGATGACAAGCATCCCTTCGGCCATGCCCGGTACGAATATCTGGCGGGGCTGGCTGTGTCGGTGATGATTCTGGTCATCGGCATTGAACTGCTCAAGGAGAGTGTGGGCAAGCTGATCCAGCCCTCGGCTGTGGAATTCGGTCTGCTCACCGGGGCGGTGCTGGTGGCCTCCATCCTGCTCAAGGTATGGATCTCTCTGTTCAACCGCAAGATCGGCACCCTCATCGGCTCTGAAACCCTGATCGCCACCGCGGCCGACGCCCGCAACGACGTGGTATCCACCTCGGCGGTTCTGGTGGCCAGTCTGGCAGCTTCCATCACCGGCATCAACCGCTTGGATGGTCTGGCCGGCGTGGCTGTGGCAGCCTTCATCCTGTACAGCGGCATCGGTCTGGTGCGGGACACCCTGGACCCCATTCTGGGTGCTGCACCCGACCCGGCTCTCATCCGCCATATTGAGGAAAAGGTCATGACCTATCCCGGCGTGTTGGGAATTCATGATCTGATGCTCCACGACTACGGCCCCGGCAATCGCCTGGTCAGCTTCCATGTGGAAATGTCTGCGGCGGCCGATGTGCTGGCCAGCCATGATGTCATCGACAACATCGAGCGGGATCTGGCCCGGGACGACGGACTGACTGCTACCATCCACTATGACCCGGTGGTGGTGGATGATCCCCATGCCAATGAGGTGCGGACCTTTGTGCGCAGCAAGGCGGCGGAGCTGGAACCCGCCGCCGCCATCCATGATCTGCGCATTGTGCCCGGCAACAGCCACACCAATGTGGTGTTTGACTGTGCTGTGCCGCCGGAATATCTGACTGCCCGGGACCATCGCGGCACCAAACTGACCACCGCCCTGCGGGATGCGGTGCGGGAGCGCTGGCCGGACCATTTCTGCGTCATCCGTCTGGAGTCCAACTACGGCGCCGCCCAGCTGGAACCTGAACATAAAAACTGAGCTGCCCTGCATAACCGGAGAGGGAGCAACCATCACAGAAAGGAAGTAGCCTTATGGATTACAATGCCGCCGCCCTTGCCATGCACAAAGCCCATCATGGCAAACTGACCGTCAACAGCCTGGTGGAAGTGCGGGACAAGGACGCTCTGTCCACCGCCTACACCCCCGGTGTGGCCGAACCCTGCCGCAAGATCAAGGAAAACCCCGACGATGTCTATACCTATACCCTCAAAGGCCGCACGGTGGCGGTGGTCACCAATGGTACTGCGGTGCTGGGCCTGGGCAATATCGGCCCCGAAGCCGGCCTGCCGGTCATGGAGGGCAAGTGTGTCCTATTCAAGGAGTTCGGTGGTGTGGATGCCTTCCCCATCTGTCTGAACGCCAAGACCAAGGAGGAGGTTGTTGCGGCAGTCAAGGCCATTGCGCCTACTTTCGGAGGCATCAACCTGGAGGATATCCGCAGCCCCGAATGCTTTGAGATCGAAGCGGAACTGGAGCGGGATCTGGATATCCCGGTCTTCCATGACGACCAGCACGGCACCGCCATCATCGTGCTGGCAGGTGTGCTCAACGCTCTGAAGGTGGTGGGCAAGCGCATCGAGGATATCCGCATCGTCCAGAACGGCCCGGGCGCTGCCGGTACCGCCATCATCAAGATGCTGCAGACCGCCGGTGCCAAGGATATCATCGCCGTGGACGAGCATGGCATTCTGGTGCCCGGCCGTCCCGCCGGTTTTGTGGGCCACAAGGCGGCCCTGGCGGAGTCCACCAACCCCCGCCGTGTCACCGGCGGTCTGGCCGAAGCCATCCGGGGAGCCGACCTTTTCATCGGTACCTCCATCGCCGGGGCGCTTACCCCGGAAATGGCCGCGACCATGGCCCCCGACGCCATTGTCTTTGCCATGGCAAATCCCACCCCGGAAATCATGCCCGATGCCGCCAAGGCGGCCGGCGTGCGTGTGGTCGGCACCGGCCGCAGCGACTTCCCCAACCAGGTCAACAATGTGCTGGCCTTCCCCGGCATCTTCAAGGGGGCTTTGTCGGTGCGTGCCCGTGACATCAACGCGGACATGAAGCTGGCTGCCGCCCGCGCCATTGCCTCTCTGATTCCCGACGAGGAACTCAACGAAGAAAACATCCTGCCCAAGGCCTTTGACCCCCGTGTGGCCCCGGCCGTGGCCGACGCTGTGGCGCAAGCCGCACGGGAAAGCGGTGTGGCCCGCGCATGAGCATTCGGGAAATTCAGGCGGCTGCCATCACCGACGCGGTGGAGCAGCTGTGCATCCAGGCCAATCGTTTCCTGCCGCAGGATATCCGTGCGGCGGAAGAGAATGCCATTGCCGCGGAACCCTGGCCTCTGGCCCGCACCACCCTGGAATTGCTGCGCTCCAACCTGGACGCCGCGGCGGACAAAGAACTGCCCATCTGTCAGGATACAGGCATGGCCTGTGTCTTTGTGGAACTGGGACAGGACGCCCACATCACCGGCGGTACCCTGCGGGATGCGGTGGATGAGGGGGTGCGCCGGGGCTATACCAAGGGGTATCTGCGCAAGAGCATCACCGGCGACCCGCTCAAGCGCCAGAACACCGAGGACAACACCCCGGCCTTTCTCACGGTGGATCTGGTCCCCGGGGACGGCTGCCGTATTACGGTGGCGCCCAAAGGCGCAGGAAGCGAGAATATGAGCCGTCTGGCCATGCTCAAACCCGCCGACGGCGTGCAGGGCGTGAAGGATTTCGTGCTGGAGACCGTCCGCCTGGCCGGTTCCAATCCCTGTCCGCCCATCATTCTGGGCGTTGGTGTGGGCGGCAGCTTTGACAAGTGCGCCCTGTTGGCCAAGCATGCCTTGCTGCGCCCGCTGGACAAGCCCAACTCGGACCCGTATTATGCAGCCCTGGAAAAAGAGCTGTGTGATGCCATCAACGCCATGGGCATCGGTCCCCAGGGCTTCGGCGGAGCCACCACCTGCCTGGGCGTTGCCATTGAGCAGGCACCCACCCACGTGGCCTGTTTGCCTGTGGCCGTCAATATCGGCTGCCATGTGACCCGCCGCGCCACCGCCGAACTGTGATCTGTATCTGTCAGGAAGTGAGAAAAACTATGCCGGATAAGCGTCAACCCAACATTGATATTCCGCTGGAAGGGGTGGGCCGCCGCACATCCCGCCCCTCCAACATCGATATTCCTCTCTCCTCGCCCCGGGCTTCGGCCAGCCTGGCTGACCCCAAGCTGGAGGACATGGTCAACCGCCATCATGAGGAAATCAAGGAACTGCACCGCCGTGCACGGCAGGGGAGGTAACCGCTATGCAGTATGAGCTTCACACGCCGCTGACCCGGGAGGCCCTGTCCGTCCTGAAAGCGGGAGACACGGTGTTGATTTCCGGTACGGTGTACACCGCCCGGGATGCAGCCCATGGCCGGATGATGGAACTGCTGGATGCGGGCGAGCCGCTGCCTTTTGATATCCGTGGTGCTGCCATTTATTATGTAGGCCCTACGCCGGAACGCCCCGGCCAGGTCATCGGCGCTGCCGGTCCCACCACCGCCGGGCGGATGGATAAATTTACGCCCCGCCTGCTGGACCTTGGCCTTGCCTGTATGATCGGCAAGGGCAAGCGGGATGCCGCCGTCAAGGCCTCGGCGGTCAAGAATGGCGCGGTCTACCTGGCTGCCCTGGGGGGCGCCGGGGCGCTGATGGCTGCCAGCATCCGCAGCTGTGAGATCATCGCCTGGCCGGATCTTGGCTGTGAGGCAGTGCGCCGCCTGACGGTGGAGAAGATGCCCCTGACCGTTTTGCTGGACGCCCACGGTAGCAATCTGTACGAAAGTGGGCCCGCCGCCTACCTGCAAAGCCTGTCCGCCGATTGACAAATGGCCCGCCGCTTGGTACACTGATGTGTGTTGAGCGGATATGGCGGAACTGGCAGACGCGCTGGTTTTAGGGTCCAGTGTCCATGACGTGCAGGTTCGATTCCTGTTATCCGCACCAAAAAGCCCCGGCTGGGTTTTCAGCCGGGGCTTTTCTTATAGAATTTCAAACGGGTGTCATTCCGGCAGCAGGGCAGTGCGATGGCGGAAATAGTACACAGCCCCCACCAGATCAGCCAGTGCCCAGCCAATGGGTACCGAGATCCAGATTCCCCACACACCCACATGCGGTGCCAGGGCGTACGCCAAGGCCACCCGGGTGCCCAGGGAACAGACGGTCAATATCACTGACATGGCAGGACGGCGCACCGCCCGATAGAAGCCGTACAACAGAAACAGAATGCCGATGCCGCAATAGCAGGCGCCCTCAATCCACAGGTACTGTACCCCTACGGCGGTGATCTCGGTCACAGCCGGGTCGGCGGGGTCCACAAAAATGCCCATGAGGGGGGCGGCAAACAGGCAGACCACCGTACTGACCATTATACAGAAGACCGTGGAACTTACCACAGCGCTGCGGGTGCCCTTGCGGATCCGCTCTGCGTTGTGGGCGCCGTAGTTCTGGGCAATAAAAGTGGAGAAAGCATTGCCGAAGTCCTGTACCGGCATATAGGCAAAGGAGTCAATCTTGACGGCGGCGGCAAAGGCTGCCATGACCACCTCGCCGAAACTGTTCACCAGCCCCTGCACCATCAGGATGCCGAAGTTCATAATGCTCTGCTGTACACAAGTCAGCAGGGAAAAGGAGACGATCTCGCTCAACACGCCCCGATTCCACCGGCGGTCCTCCCGGCCGGGCACCAACGCCGGCAGACGAAACAGGGTGTAGACCGTAATGCCGATGCCGGATACATACTGAGCCAGGACGGTGGCAACAGCGGCACCGGCTACGCCCCAGGCGCATACCAGCACAAAGACCAGGTCCAACACAATGTTCAGCACCGCCGATACCCCCAGAAACACCAGCGGCACCACCGAATTGCCCACCGCCCGCAGCAGTGCAGCAAAGTAGTTGTACAAAAATACTGCCGGAATCCCCCAGAAGATGCACCAAAGATAGCTGTGCATCAGCGGGATGATGCCTTCCGGTACCTGCAGCAGGACCAGAATGGGGTCCAGAAGCGCAAACACGGCGACAGTCAGCGCCAGCGCCGCCGCGGCAATAAAGACAAAGGCATGGAAGATGCCGCTTTTCAGTCCGGTCTGGTCGCCTTCCCCCCAACGAATGGAAAACAGGGCCCCGCTGCCCATGCACAGCCCCAGAAGGATGGAGGTCAAAAAGGTCATCAGGGTGTAGGCGGACCCCACTGCCGCCAGCGTGTCGGCTCCCAGGAACCGCCCCACAATAATGGTATCGGCCACATTATACAACTGCTGCAGAAGATTGCCGGCCATCATGGGCAGGGCAAACAGAATCAGGCTTTGGGTGATGGGCCCTGTGGTCAGGGCAGTGTCGTGCTTGGTTGCCATAAACGGCCTCCTTGGCAGGAAAAACGGTCCCTGCATGATGATGGTTGCCCGTGCAGGCAAAGCAAAAGCCCCGGCACAAAGCCGGGGCTTTTGGACGGAGGAAAACCCCCGAAAATCTGGTGCGGAAGATGGGACTTGAACCCCGCCATAAAGCTGCCGGTGCGAGTTTTATATTCATAATATCGAATTGCTGCGCGGTTTCTGGAACTTTCGGCCTGTTTCCGTGCGGCAAATTCATAACGGAAAAAATAAAAGTGCGGTAAAAAGTGCGGTATAATCAGGCGTTATTTAGCAATCGAAGGAAAATTCCATTGACGGCCTGAGCAGTGTTTTCGGCATCGCCGGTCAGAGTGTGGCTGTATATGCCGAATGTGTCCATGTCCTCGCTGTGACCCACCAAGGGTTTGATTTCCCCTGCGGGCAGCGTCTTAACCACAGAAACAAAGGTGTGCCGCAGCTCGTACGGAGAACAGGGAGTCAGTCCGTTTTCGCGGCAGTAGACCCTCCAACGGTGATAATAATACTGCTCTGACACGATGCAAAAGACACTATCTTCGCCGCCTGTATGCTGATGCTGATCTTCCAGCACTCGCTGTGCCATATCAGACATAACGAAGGAACGAACAGCGTTCTGATTCTTGCCTTGCGTCTCCTCTCCGTCCACATTGATGGAGCGGGCCACATTTACCGTCTTTCCATGAATATCAGACCAACGAAGGCCAATCAGTTCTCCTGGCCGCAAGCCGGTGAGTACCTGGAAGCGGTATGCGTTTATGAATTCGTCCCGTACAGTGTTTCCCTTGTATGTTGTTGTGTCTGTATTGAACAGCTTTATTAGATCGGAAGGCTGCAGCACCGTTTTACCTTTGTACCGCGCCCCGGCGGGAATTTTCAGATCTTCGGGGATATACTGCGAAAGTTTGGATTTCCGGCAGTACTTACAGAACGCTCTCATATCCGCGCTCAGCAGTTGCAGCGTCTTGCGACTGCGCCCGGCAGTGTGGGCCTTGTTTATTACGTTCTGCAGGTCTTGATCGTTGAGGGCGTTCACGCGCTTATTACCGATTACCGGCAACACCCAGTTGCGCCAACGGCTCTCCAGCGGCCTGTAATTCGTACTGCTGGTGGTCTGTTGTACCTCTAACAGCCATTTACCTCCGGCATCATTCACACGCGGGGAACGGGCCTCTATTCCGTCGTCAAGCCAGGCATCAGCTTTTGCATTGGCCTCGCGCTGGCCTGTTTTTCCGGGCTTGCTGCTGTAAAAGCTCTTTCGGATTCCATCCTTTTGAACGTCAATGCGCCACCGCTTGCCGTTCCATGCAGCAGTATTCGTTCGTTTACCCATAAAAATCTACCTATCACAAATAAGTGGACAAAGCACAAGCAAGGCATTATGCTGGCATCTGCTGCAAATGCACTAATTCGGAGTCTATTCATCTGCGTCCTGCGCGTCATCCGAAAGAAGATTTAGGGATAGCTTTTCTTCTGACAGGATAATATCAAGAGCCTTGTCCAAGAAATGTATTGCATTGTCGGCAATAGAAACTACTATCATCTCGTTTTTAGGATGATATGCAATTTTGTCGGACAATGCTGTCGTTTCATATCCTCTGCGTCTATTTTCTTCTGCGTCCATTCTTTTTGCAACATTCATGTGAGTGTACAATTTTGCCGCAAACTCCGATGCAAGCCGATTTATAGTGCTATCATCTGTGATTTTAGGAACAGGAAGAAAGGAATCAGATTGTCCACTCAAGTAGCTTATCGGAACGTCTAGGATTTTACTAATCTCTAAAAGTTGTTCTACGCTAGGGCTTCTCGCCCCTTTTTCGTATCGCATAATAGAAACGCCAGTTACTCCAATCGCATTTCCTAACATATCTTGCGTGAGCCCTCTTAGCTCTCGCATTTTTTTTATTCTATCTCCTATTATGTTTGCCACTGAACAATCACCTCATTTATGATTCTAACACAATTACCGGGAAAAAACAACCGATTTGGAAACCAAACTGGCTTGACATACAACCAATTCGGTGGTATACTAACCGTATCGGT
Source organism: uncultured Gemmiger sp. (assembly GCA_944382785.1). Classification (GTDB taxonomy): domain Bacteria; phylum Bacillota; class Clostridia; order Oscillospirales; family Ruminococcaceae; genus Gemmiger. Next base: position 16,571 of record CALWNO010000010.1, read on the forward strand.
AGGAGGTGCTTGCTTGTATGAAACTCAGTAAAAGCAAGGTTGAGATCAATCTTGCTAGAAACGGCATGAATGCACGCGAACTTCGTTCAAAGGGAATCTCATCAACCACTTTGACGCGTGCAATGCAAGGCAGATCAATCACCGCAAAAAGTGCCGGACGAATCGCAAAAGCCATAGGAGTTGATATTACTGAAATCATTGAAAAAGAGGATTAAAGGAGGTGCACCATGGAAATATCACACGACAGTGCTTTTGTAATTGCCAGAGCGCTTGACTACTACGCCGAACACATGGAGGACACCGCAAGCCGCGAGAAGTCGCACGGAATGGCGAAATCGGCGGAATTCCTTGACTATGAAGCGAACGAAGCCCGGAAAGCGAGAGCCGAAATCTTAGATGGCATCGGGCTTCAGCAGGACAGCCCGGCGGCGGTTCCTGTTAAGTTTGAATAATCACCAGTGGACGCGAAAGGAGTACACAATGAGACCATTTTACAACTTGCGTGTTCGTTTTGCGGAATGCGAAATCACGCAAAATGAAGTTGCCCGGCGGGCTGGTATGGCGCCCAGCACAATGACTTCTCGCATGAATGGGCAACAGCCCTTTGACGCGTGGCAGATGGACGCCGTTGCCGATGTTCTGAAAATTGACCGTGCCGACTATGGTAAATACTTCTTCCCGCCGAAGAAGGTAAAGACATGACCGGCAAAGATTTGCAGCGGCTGGTGAAGCTGCTGATCCGCAAGACCGTAGAGCTGGCAGCGGTCTGCACCGGGTTCTGTATCCTGGCGGCACTGGCCGCCCTCAATGTCCCCGCGCTGCTGGCCTGTCTGCTGCTGGAAAATGCCCTGCTGGGCCTGTGGTTTGCACTCGAATGCAAAAAGGCCGCCCCGGTGCTGGAACACCGGAACGGCCAAGGCGGTAATTTTAGAACAGGTTACCGCCTTCAATATAGCAAAATTGGAGGTAAAAGTCAATGAATAAAAGTGAAGTGGAACGCTCCCGCGAGCAAATCATTAAGAATGTTTTAGAGCTCTCTCCGAATTCCATCAAAATTGTTTCTACGGTTATTCGATGGTTATATTGCTATTATGAACAAAAAGCTCCGGATAAAATGACCGATGAGGAAATGGTCAGATATAAAATTGCGCTTTTTGCGGTTCTTAGTGACTTTTGTGAAGTGAAAGAACTTGATGTATGGCGCCGCGCAGTGGCTTCCATATACATGGATAAACGCAAGGGAAAAAGAAGCAAGAGGATGCAAACGGGTAAGTGACAAGGCAGAGTAAATGGTGCCTGTGTGGTCACGAGAGTTTTGCACATGTCACTGACGTTTTATATCAATTGGGAGATTCGGAAAATGGAAGTCATAGATTTTTTGGGGCATGGAGCAGAAAAGGCGGTAAAGGCCGCTGTGCTTTGTGAAAAGATGAAAACAACGCCGAGGGGGCTGCGCCATTACATTGCGACAGAAAGGCAGGCCGGACATGAAATACTGTACCAGCCCGGCGGATCAGGTGGCTATTTCCTGCCAAGCCTTGACCCTGAAAAGGCCCAGGAAGAGCGGCAAGCGTTTTATAAGGTGATGCATGCCCGTGCAATGTGTACGCTGAAAGCACTGCGCCCGGTGGCGCAGGCTTTGGGGGTCCCTGCGGGGCAGATGAGTGTGGAGCTTTTCGAGTATGGGGCGGAAAAAGAAAGTTGATCCGCCGTATTGGGTCACGGGCAAGGGCTGTGGTAAATCAAAAAACGGCCAACCTCTTCCATTTGTCCAGATATATGCTGATCTGATGCAGGACCCTGGATTTCACTCGCTCACAGCAAGTGCCCGGTGGTGCTACTTGTCAATGGTAATGGAAGCAAAGGGAAAACAGTGTTTTGAGTTTACGCGAAAAACTGCGGAGCACTACGGGATTGCAAAACGCACACTTGTCCGCAATGTTCGGGAATTGTCCGATTCCGGATTTTTGAAGTGCCTCAGTGGAAGAACCACACGAACTGCCAGCGAGTACGAGTTTTCAATGGATTGGAAGCTAAAAAAGCTAAAATAGAAAGCTAATATATGGCTATATATAAGATACTGTGCCATATTGGCACAAGGTTAATGACGAACAACATAAGATGCTTATGCCAAAATGGCACAAGATGTCCTAGATAGTAAGCCAAATGAGGGTAAATCTTGTGCCAAAGTGGCACAAGCCTTGTGCCGTTTTGGCACAGCCAAAATGTTTCTACCACGGTTATTTGCCATGTGGTGGGCTGGTAATGATGCAAAGCTTGCGAGTACATCGGTTTTTGCAGAAAAAACACAGGTTATTTCCGTAATAACCAATGTTTTTGTTTCAATAATCTTTGTTTCTTCAAGCATTATATGCTGAAATCAGAAAAAAGACAGGAGGATGTATTTTTATGAATGTGACGTTTACATTTACCACGCAACAGGCTATTGACCTGGCTTATCTCATCAAGCGAAATGAAAAGAATCCGTGGCTGATCCGTATGGTGCTGGCCTTTGCCAAGCCGTTGGCGAGATGAGGCGGACAGCCTTTTACTTACGCAGCCATGACGGTACGGCGCCCGGCGGGCGCGTGTCCAATGTGGACACAACGGTGTTGCAGCGGATACATGACTGACCCCAGGCGCGGACAACGTAGAGAAAGGGGGAGAAAGTTAAGTTTTGCTTACGACATGGTAACATTGTGAGCCATATTAGTGATAGAATCATCTAAAAATATTTTTTTGAGGTGATTTGTATGGCAAGAGAAAAAGAGGGTTACCGTGATGCATTGGAGCGTGTGCGCCGGGAGGCTGCCGGGGAACTGGTAACGGTGGCAGAAGCTGCCAAGATAGTCTATGGGCCTGATGATCGGTACGGTCCGCGAAAAGTTACCCAGTTGCATGGATGGATTGGAAAAAATAAGGGCAAGAGGATTCCGGCTACGGTCCTTGCCAGCCAAATCTGCTGAAAAGAAAAATACAGAGTGCAACACTCTGACTGCATGTAATGTGAGGTGTTTTATTGATGGGTAAAATTGGGATTGATCGTCTTTCAGAAGAATTGGGAGATCTTCTTGACGACTACGCCGAAGAAGTTGCCGAAGCGGTCAAAGATTCTGCAAAGGCACGAGCTGCCCAGGTGAAGAAAGAAATCAAACAGAATTCTCCTAAAGATACTGGAGAGTATGCGAAAGGATGGTCGGTTACGACCATCAAGGAAGGCAAGGAGGCTATTGGTGCTGTTGTCCACAACAAGAAGGAGCCACAGCTTGCGCATCTTCTGGAGTTTGGCCACGCCAAGCAAAACGGCGGTCGTGTGGAGGGCCATCCCCATATTGGCCCGGCGGAACAAAAAGCGGTAAAGGCTTTTGTGGATGATATCAAAAAAGCGGTGGCAGGAAAGTGAAATGAAAAATGTCTACATAATTACGGGAGCTCCCGGCAGTGGAAAAAGTACTTACGTGCGAAACCGTAAAGCGCCGAATGATCTGGTGATCGACCTCGATTATATTTGCGCAGCTCTGCAGCAAGATACCAACGTGCATAACAACCACGATGCTGTATATCAAGCAGCCGTTTGCATGCGCGATTCTTTGTATCCATTTATTGCTATGAGGTATGGAAACTGGAACGACTGCTGGATCATAACCAGCGAGGCCCGGCGGGACAAGCTGAAAGAGTTGGCCAAAAAAGTAGGGGCGACTGATATCATCGAAATGGAAACAGCCCTTACGGAAACCTTGAACCGAATTGATAATGATCAGAGTCGTGTGCTCCGGGCGGAGGACTTTAAGGAGATGGCAAAACGGTGGCACGCGTTGCATGACCGCCCCCCCCCTATACAAAAAAATAGGGGACACGAAAAAGACCGGATGGGCAACTTTTTTTTCCTCTCCCGGGGTCAAAAGTTTTTCTTTGGAAGGCGTTACCCAATAGGAGTTGGTCGGAATTGGCAGGAAATAACTGGAAATGGAAAAAAATCGCACCGGGCCGCTTTTTGGCTGTGACTACATGCCAGCGGTGTGGTGTAGAGTTTAACAATGGCAATGTGGCAGCGTCTAAATACTGCCCGGAGTGCGCCAAGATTGTGCAGCGGGAAAAGACCCGCGAGCGCGTTCGCAAATGGCGCGCAAATAAAAAGGCTGACCGCCGCGATCACGGCGCTTAGCATATATGGCCCGGAGATTTGTAGACGGAGCGATCTACAATCAAGGCGGAGCGACTGGAACGGGCAAACACAAAAACTCATTCTCATGTTGGAGGTTTAACATGAACAGAAAAGAAGAAATTGAAGCCCGCCTTGCGGCTATCCGTTTGGAGGTTGACGCGCCGGGGGCTGATCTGGATGCGCTGACCGAAGAAGTGCGCAGCCTGAAGGAAGAACAGAGGCATATCGAAGAAGCAGCAGAAAACCGCCGCAAACAGCGTGAGGCCGTTGCAAAAGGTGCCGGTACCCTTATTGGCAGCTTTGACGGCCCGGGCAGTGGTTTTGTCAGAAGCGGAGTATACCGTAAAACGAAAGAAGGGAAAGAGATGGGCGGAAGTATGGATATCCGTTCTTTTCAGAAGTATGTTGCCGAAGGCAGCATTGTGAACATGTCCGTTGAAGAACGGGCAGGCCTTGTCACCAGCGGGGCAGGGGCCGTCATGCCTGTGGACATTTTCGAACGTATGATTACCAGCAGCAAGTATAGCGACCTTCTGAGCCGCGCTACTGTCATGAATCTGTCCGGTGCTGGAACCGTGAAGGTTCCCGTTGCATCCAATACCGCTGCCAGTTGGAAAACCGAGCTGCAGCCGGTTGACCCCACAGCGCCCACCCTGACGAGCCTGGATCTGGGGGGAAAGGAACTGATGCGCGCTATCCAGTACAGCGCAGCCGTGGAGCACATGACCGCTGAACAGTTCACCGACTGGATGGCCGACCTGTGCGCCTCTGAGGTTGTGGAAACTCTGGAAGCGGCATTTATTACCGCCACTGAGGGCACTGACGCGCCGCACAATGGCTTGCAGAATCTGACCTGGACGCCCAACACTAACGAGATCGAGGCCACCGGCGAGATCACCGCCGCGGACGTAGCAAAAGGCCTCTCCCTGCTGCCGCAGAAGTACGCCCGCAACGCCATTCTGCTGATGAATGCGAACACGGCATATAACACCGTGGGCCTGTTCAAAGGCACCAGTGAATACGCTTATAGCCTGGCAGACGGTGCAGCCCGCTTCATGAGCAAGGAAATCCACATTTCTGAGTACTGCGCGGACAAAGAGATCTACATCGTTGACCCGGCGCAGCTTTATGTGCGGTTTGCTATGCAGCCGGTTGTTGAGGTCGACAAGTCTGCGGGCTTCCTGTCTGCTGCCAATACCATGCGCTGCCTGACTGTGGTGGACTTTGCATGGAACACGACCGCTGCTGTGCGTGTTGGCATTGCCGGCTGATAAATCAGCGTGTCCATATTGGACACGCGCTTGACCGGAATACTTATCCTGGATGGTATTTCACTGTCATTTTGAAGCAGCTTCGTGATGAGTGCGGTCAAAAGTGCGGTAAAGCATAAAGAAAGAGCCTAAGAACTTGCGTTCCTAGGCTCTTTTCTTTGGTGCGGAAGATGGGACTTGAACCCACACGTCATGGACACACGCACCTCAAACGTGCCTGTCTGCCGATTCCAGCACTTCCGCATGGCATGACACCGGATCAATCACCAGCGCTGCAAGGGATATTCTATCATACCCACCCTGAAAATGCAAGACTTTTTTTCTTTCGCCGTACTGGGCGCAGCATCGGAAAGAACGGGAAACAAAAATCAACCATTTTAGGCAAAGAACCGGTAAAGAATTCTGCCAGGAAATTAAGACACAGCAAAGAAACAGTTGAATTTTGTCGCCGGCTCACGTATAATGAGCAGGAATAGAATGGTAGGTGTGCGCAAAACCGGCTGGTTTTGCGCCCTTATTGCGTTTACAGAGGTGCAGTATGAAAATCGTGATCGTCGGCCTGGGCAAGGTGGGACGCGCCCTGACGGAGCAGCTAACCGCGGAAGGGCATGATATTGTGGGTATCGATATCAACCCCGCCCGGGTGGAAAGCATCGTCAATGTCTTTGATGTGCGGGGGGTGCCGGGCAACGGCGGTTGCTATGATGTACAAAGCGAAGCCTTTGAAAACGGCGCCGATCTGCTGGTGGCGACCACTTCCAGCGACGAGATCAATATTCTGGCCTGCCTGGTGGCAAAAAAAATCGGTACCCGCCATACCATTGCCCGTATCCGCAACCCGGAATACGAAAAACAGCTGCGGTTCATGCGCCAGGAGCTGGGCCTTTCCATGTTCGTCAACCCGGAAAAAGCTACGGCCCGGGAAATTTCCCGTGTGCTGCGTTTCCCCAATGCCATCAAGCTGGAGCAGTTCTGCCGCGGCCGGTTTGAACTGATCGAATATCGTCTGAACAATGACAACCCTCTGTGCGGACTGCAGCTGTCTGACCTGTACAGCAACATGCACGTCAAGCTGCTGGTGTGTGCGGTGGCCCGTGGCCGGGAAATCATCATCCCGGACGGCAATTTTGTGCTGGAAGCGGGGGATAAGGTGTACCTGACCGCGTCCCCCCAGGACCTGGAAAACTTTTTCCGCCGTCTGGGACTGTTCAAGAGCCGTGCTTCTCATGTGATGGTGGTGGGTGCCAGCCGTATGGCCTATTACCTGCTCAAGGAACTGCGGGACATGCACATGCACATCACCATCATTGACAATGACCCGGCCCGCTGCCGGGATATGAGCGAGCGCTTGCCCGGTGTTCTGGTCATCCAGGGCGATGCCGCCGACAGTGAGCTGCTCAAGGAGGAAGGCCTGGCCGATATGGATGCCTTCGTGGCCCTGACCGGCCTGGACGAGACCAATATTATCCTTTCCATGTATGCGGCTCAGCTCAATTCCTGCAAGGTGGTGGCCAAAATCAACCGCACCTCCTTTGCAGACCTGGCCACGGCCAACGGCATGGTGGACAGTGTGGTCTCTACGGGGGATGTCACCGCTGAGACGATTCTTCAGTACGTGCGCGGCATGCAGAATTCCTTCGGCTCCAACATCCGCACCCTGCATCGGGTAGTAGGCGGCCGCGTGGAGATTCTGGAATTCAATGTGGGTCCGGATGTTCCCTTTGTGGGGATTTCCCTGCGGGATCTGACCCTGAAAAAGGGAATGCTCATTGCCGGTATCGTGCGCGCCAACGGGCAGACGCTCATCCCTTCCGGTTCCGACAGTCTGCGCCGGGGGGATGATGTGGTCATTGTCACCACCGGCACCCCCATTAACGGTCTTCGCGAGATCGTGGAGTAAGAGGCGAGCCCATGAATTATCGAATGATTGCTTTTGTGCTCGGCCGCATCTTCATGGCCGAGGCAGCTTTGCTGATCCTGCCGCTGGCCTGTGCCCTGTTTTACGGGGAAGATACTCTGTTTGCTTTTCTTGTTCCCATCCTGCTTCTGGTGGCTTTGGGCTGCCTGTTCGGTCTGCGCAAGCCAAAGGATACGGTGATTTATGCCCGGGACGGTTTGGTGGTGGTGGCCCTGGCCTGGGTGCTGATGAGTGCCTTCGGGGCGCTGCCCTTCCTGCTTTCGGGAGATATTCCGGACTATACCGACGCTTTCTTTGAGATGGTTTCCGGCTTCACCACCACCGGCTCCAGCATCCTGACCGATGTGGAGGCCATGAGCCGGGGCTGCCTGTTCTGGCGCAGTTTGTCCCACTGGGTAGGTGGTATGGGCGTTCTGGTTTTTGTCATGGCGGTGGTGCCTATGACCGACGGCCGGGCCATGCATCTGATGCGGGCGGAAGTGCCCGGCCCCACCGTGGGCAAGCTGTCCAGCAAACTGCAGGATACCGCCAAGATCCTCTACCGTATCTATCTTGTGATGACGGTGGTGGAGGTAGTGCTGCTGGTGGCGGGTGGGATGCCCTTGTATGACGCGCTCATCCACTCCTTCGGCACGGCCGGTACCGGCGGTTTCAGCTGCAAGGCCCTCAGTGTGGGGGCGTACAACAGTGTGTATATTGAGATGGTCATCGCCATCTTTATGCTGCTGTTCGGCATCAACTTCAATCTGTATTATTACATTCTGCTGCGTCATTTCCGGCAGGCTTTCCTGTCGGAGGAACTGCTGACCTACCTGGGGGTGGTGGTGGCATCTACCCTGGCCATTGCCGTCAACCTGGGCCAGCTGTGTGAAAATTTCGCCCAGGCTCTGCGCCTGTCCTTTTTCCAGGTGGCGTCCATCATCACCACCACCGGGTATGCCACCACCGATTTCAACCTGTGGCCTTCCTTCAGCCGGACCATTCTGGTCATGCTCATGTTCCTGGGATCCTGCGCCGGTTCCACTGCAGGCGGGTTGAAGGTATCCCGGGTTATCATTCTGGTCAAATCCAGTGTGCGGGAAGTTCAGCGCATGCTGCATCCCCACGCGGTCACCACCGTCCGGTTTGAAGGCCGCCCCATGGATGACAAGACGGTCCGCGGTGCCAGTGTGTATCTCAGCGTATATATTTCTCTGTTTGCAGTGTCCATCCTTCTCATCTCTCTGGACGGATTTGACCTGATCACCAGTTTCACTGCCGTGGCCACCTGCATCAACAACGTGGGCCCCGGCCTGGAGATCGTCGGCCCCATGGGCTCCTTTGCGGATTTTTCTCCCTGGTGTAAATGGCTGCTCAGTTTCAACATGCTGGCCGGTCGCCTGGAGCTGTTCCCCATGCTGGCCTTGTTTGCGCCCTCCACCTGGCGCCGGCGGCGTCGCCGCGGTCGGGTGGCCCTGCGCTTCTGATCCAGTACCCAAGAATACATCGGTCCGGACCCCCTGTGGGGCCCGGACCGTTTTGTATGTCACGGACCCCCACGGCATACACATGAGGCAGAACCATGCCAAAGGGGGAAAAAGGCCCATGAAGGTTTCGGGTAAGGCGGTCTGTCGCGGCCTGGCGGCACTTGTGTTGCTGTGTCTGGTACTTTATTTTCTGGCCGGAAGGTGGAAATACCATTCCGGGGCGGAAACCGACATCCCGGACGACGGGCTGGCGGTACAGGCGGCCGCTGTGCTGGAGGGACAGTACGCCTGCCTGACATTTGACGACGGTCCTTCGGAGAACACCGCCGCCATCCTGGAAATTCTGGCCCGGTATCAGGCACCCGCCACCTTTTTTGTGACAGCCCAGCCTATCAATGAACCGTATCTGGACCAGCTGCCATTGATCCAGGCCGGTGAGAACCAGATCGCCCTGCACAGTGCCAGCCACCGGTATGCGGATATTTACAAAAGCACCACCGATTTCTGGCTGGACATCAAACAGTTGCGCCAGGTGTTGTCCGCCTGGGTGGACGTGGAAGAAATTCACTGGCTGCGCTTTCCCGGCGGCAGTACCAACACCATCAGCCACCGATACGGCGGCAGCGGCATCATGAAAGAACTGGTGGCCCAGGCGGAGGAAAAGGGCTACCACTGGATCGACTGGAACGTCTGCGCCGAGGACGCCACCTCCGCGCATCCGGATGCCGCTGCCATTCTGCGCAATATCCAAAAGGATGCCCGGGGCAAGGAGGTCTGCGTGGTGCTCATGCATGATACGGCGGCCACCGGGGAAACAGTCAAAGCTTTGCCGGCTGTTCTGGACTGGTTTTCTGAACAGGGGTATGAATTTTGTACAGTTGAACAAATGTATACCATGACAAAGGCGCAGTAAGTTGCAAAATGGAATTGCAAAGACCGGGGGTACCATGTATAATAAGAACAAATCAAAGGCATATGACGCCTGGATTCTAGGAAGTTTGCACATGAAAAATACTCAAAGCCGCCGCATTGCCCTGTGCGGCGTGCTGGCTGCGCTCACCGTTGTCATCCTGTTGGTGGGTCATGCGTTGGGCATCGGCACCTATGCCGCGCCTATGCTGGCCTCCTTCCTGCTCATTCCGTCGCTGGTGGAATACGGCTCCCGCGCCGCCCTGACCCAGTATGAGGCCGCGGCAGTGCTGGGGCTTCTCCTTGTGCCAGACCCGGAACTGTCTCTGTTTTATGCGCTGGTGCTGGGACCTTACCCGGTGCTCAAAACATGGCTGGACCGTCTGCACCCGGCCATCCTGCGCTGGGCGGCAAAGCTGGCGGTGTTCAATCTTTCCACTGCCGTTTTGTATGGGCTGCTCCAGCTGGTATTTTTGCCCGGCATCCTGGATACTATGCCGGCCACCGCTGCTCTGATGGGGCTGCTGGTGGTCATGTGCAACGTGGCCTTTGTGCTGTGCGACTATGCTGTGGCCGCGTTGACGATGGTTTACCGCCTGCGTCTGCGCCGATACTGGAAAAAACGCTTTTGAACTTGGCGTGCAAGTTCAGGAAAGGAAGATCAACCATGTGGTATCAAAATGCTGTCGTCTACCAGATCTACCCGCTGGGACTGTGCGGGGCACCTCTGCAGAATGACGGGGTGCCGGAGCACCGCCTGCTGCGGGTGCTGGATTGGGTGGATCATATCCGGGACCTGGGGGCCACCTGTGTGCTGTTCAACCCCCTGTTTGAGAGTGACGCCCACGGCTATGATACCCGGGATTACCGGAAGGTGGATGTGCGCCTGGGCACCAATGAGGACCTGCGCCGCGTCTGCCAGGCCTTGCACGAAGCCGGCCTCAAGGTCATGTTTGACGGTGTGTTCAACCATGTGGGGCGGGGGTTCTGGGCTTTCCGGGATGTGCAGGAGAAGCGCTGGGACAGCCCTTACAAGGATTGGTTCAACATCCATTTTGACGGCAACACCAATTATAATGACGGCTTCTGGTACGAAAGCTGGGAAGGCTGCAACGAGCTGGTCAAGCTGAACCTGCACAATCCCGCCGTGCGGGAACACCTGTTTGATGCCATCTCCTCCTGGGTGCGGGATTATGACATCGATGGCCTGCGCCTGGATGTGGCCTATTGTCTGGACCTGGATTTCCTGGGGGCATTGCGGCAGTATACCTCTGCCCTCAAGGAGGATTTCGTGCTGGTGGGTGAGACCCTGCATGGGGATTACAACCGCTGGATGAACGATCACGCCTGCCACTCGGTCACCAACTACGAGTGCTACAAGGGGCTGTATTCCAGCTTCAACACCGGCAACATGCACGAGATTTCTTACAGCCTGAACCGCCAGTTCGGCTCCGAGCCCTGGTGCCTGTACACCGGCCGCCAGCTGCTCAGCTTTGCGGATAACCACGATGTGACCCGTGTGGCCAGCATCCTGACCGACAAGAAGGAGCTGGAACCCTTGTATGGCCTGCTCTTCGGTATGCCCGGCACGCCTGCTGTTTACTACGGCAGCGAATGGGGCGTCACCGGGGAGAAGAAGGACGGCGATCCCGCCCTGCGCCCTGCCATCGAGAAGCCGGAGCACAACGAACTGACCGACTGGATCACCGCCCTGGCCGGAGCCCGTGCTGCCAGTCCGGCTTTGTGCCACGGCAGCTACCGCAATATTCTGGTACAGCCCAAACAGCTGATCTTTGAGCGCCGCAGCGGGGAGGACCGGGTCCTGGTGGCCATCAACGCCGACAGCCAGCCCTACCATGCCGACTTCAACGCCGAAGCCGGGTGTGCCATGGATCTGATCACCGGCAAGCCCCACGATTTCGGCGGCGGCAGCGATCTGCCGCCTTACTCCTGCGCGTTCTGGAAGACTGAGTGATCTTCCGGTTCTCATAATGTCAAACTCCGTCTGAGCGGAAAAGAGGGACCTTTTTATGTGGCTGCTGTTTGCCGCCGCATCCGCGTTCTTTGCCGGTATTACCGCCATTCTTGCCAAATGCGGCATCCGGCAGACCGATTCCACCGTTGCCACCGCCCTGCGCACCTGTGTGGTGTTGGTGATGGCCTGGATCATGGTGCCGGTGTCCGGTCAATGGGCCGGTATGCAGGAAATGACCGGCAAAGCCATGCTGTTTCTGGTGCTGTCCGGTCTGTGTACCGGGGCTTCCTGGCTATGCTATTTCCGGGCTCTGCAGATCGGGGACATCAACCGGGTCGTTCCGGTGGACAAGACCAGCACGGTGCTGACCATTTTGCTGGCCCTGATCTTTTTGGGGGAGGGCGTCACCCTGCTGAAGGTGGCGGCCATGGTACTGATCCTGGCCGGGACCTGGCTGATGATCGAGAAAAAACAGAGCACTGCCTCTGCGGTTTCCGGTTCCAGCTGGCTGTGGTATGCAATGGGGTCGGCTTTCTTTGCCAGCCTGACCTCCATCCTGGGCAAGATCGGCGTCAGTGATATCGGTTCCAACCTGGGCACCGCCATCCGTACCACTGTGGTGCTGGTCATGGCCTGGGTCATGGTCTTTCTGGAGGGCAAGCAACACAAGGTTGCCGCTGTGCCCCGCGGGGAACTGGGATTCCTGTGCCTGTCCGGTCTGGCCACAGGGGCCTCCTGGCTGTGCTATTACCGCGCCTTGCAAGACGGCCCAGCCAGCGCAGTGGCGCCGGTGGACAAAATGAGCATTCTGGTCACCGTGGCCTTTTCCGCCCTGGTCTTTGGCGAAAAACTCAGCCGCAAGGCAGCTCTTGGTCTGGCCCTGAATGTGGCCGGCACGCTGCTGATGCTGGTGTAATATTCCAACAAAATCAAATCCGCCGCGAGGAAGCTTTCCCTGCGGCGGATTTTTTACTGCAATATTTCGACCCTTCCTGCACATACTGAGGTATGGAAAAGGAGGGGAAACCCATGCCCAGACATGCCGCGCGGCGCCTTGTGCGCCGCACACTGGGGGCACTGGTTCTGGCCGGTGTTCTGTTGGGAACCATTGTGCTGGGGCTGCGCGCGGCCCTGCCGGATACGTTTTATATAGAGCCGGGCAGCAGCCTGACCCTGGCCTCCATGCCGTTTCTCCGGGCAGGTGACCCGGCAAAGGGCAGCGCGGCCGCCGTCAGTGGTACGACTGAAACAGGCAGTGCCAACCAGACTCTGCGCCTGTTCGGTGTGGTGCCTGTTAAGACGGTGCGCACTGTGACATCTGATACCCGCACAGTCACGGTGTCGGGAGCCCCTTTCGGGGTCAAGATGTTTGCCGACGGGGCTGTGGTGGTGGCCTTCTCCGATCAGCTCACCGCCCTGGGAACCGAGAACCCCGCCAAGGAGGCGGGACTGCGCTTGGGAGATGTGATCGTATCGGCCGCCGGGCAGTCTGTGCACGGCAATGAGGAACTCTCCGCCGCTATCACGGCGGCAGAAGGGGCTGCCATTGAGGTGGTGTATGTTCGGGACGGTGCCCGGCACACCTGTACCCTCACCCCGGTGCGGGACCGGGACAGCGGCGCCTGGCGGGCGGGTGTGTGGGTGCGGGATTCCTCCGCCGGCATCGGCACCCTGACCTTTGTAGACACGGAACAGGGAACCTTTGCAGGCCTGGGTCATGCGGTCAGTGATACCGATACCGGGGCCAATTTCCCGCTGCTGTCTGGAGAAATCGTTCCGGTGACCATCATCGGCGTACAGAAAGGAGCCGCCGGAACGCCCGGGGAGCTGCAAGGTGAATTCTCCGGCGCCGGGGCACTGGGGACCGTCAGCGCCAACGATTCCACAGGCGTGTACGGCAGGCTGCAGGGCACCACTGTGTCCGGGCAGGTCATGCCAGTGGCGCAGATCCAGCAGGTCGCCCCCGGGCCGGCACAGATCCTGACCACCATCGACGGTACGACCCCCCAGTGGTACCAGGTGACCATCGAAAAGGTGAATATGACGGCAGGGGACCCTAACCGCAATCTGCTCATCCGGGTGACCGATGAACGGCTGCTGGCCGCCACCGGAGGGATTGTGCAGGGGATGTCCGGTAGTCCGGTGGTACAGAACGGCTGTCTGGTGGGAGCTGTGACCCATGTGCTGGTCAACGACCCTACCCGTGGGTATGGTATCTTTGCTGCCACCATGCTGGAACGGTCCGACGCCGCGGGGACCTGAAAACGGGATTTCCAGTCGGGATGCAAAGCCCGGTGGGGAACAATAGGCGGAAAAAGGGCAAAAAGCGGCAAAAATCCCATGAAACCGGGAAGAAAGAGGGCACTTTGTGTCGAGGCGTGGGGAGCGGTGTCAAAAGAATCCGAAAATTTCCTATTGCCAGAATTGGTAAAATATGGTAATATTTCCATTGTCGAGAGAAACCTGCGCGGCCGGGCGGCTGGCCGCTGATGAATGAGGAGTGTATCACAATGGAGAAGATCAAGTTTTTGATGACCGATACCGGCGCGCAGACCACGGCGCTGTGCCGCCAGGCGCTGGAGGACAAGGGCGTTGCGGTGACGGTGTGCGAGAAAAACGGCAGCAAAGCCCTGAAAGCGTTGCTGGACAATCACCCCCAGGCAGTTCTGCTGGATGCCTTCATGCCGGACCTGGATGCTATCACGGTGAAACAGCGATATGAGGCGCAGGATACTTCCGGCACCCATACCACCTTTTTTGTGACCGGTGCGTTCCAGAGTGAGGAGATCGAGCAGGACCTGCTGGACAACGGTTTCTCTTTCTTTTTCGTCAAACCCTTTGATGAGACGGTGCTGGTCAGCCGAGTGCTGAAAGCCGCCGGAACGCCGGCGCGGCCCCAGGCCTTTTCTCAGGACAGTGATGAGCTTACGGTTACCGAGATCCTGCACCAGGTGGGGGTACCGGCCCACATCAAGGGATATCAGTTCCTGCGGGACGCCATTTTGCTGGCGGTGGAGGATCACGAGTACATCAACGCCGTGACCAAGCGTCTGTACCCGGAAATCGCCAAGCGCAACGGCACCACGGCCTCCCGGGTGGAGCGGGCCATCCGCCATGCCATTGAGGTGGCCTGGGACCGGGGCGACGTGGATACCCTGAACGGTTATTTCGGCTATACCATCCACAGCCTGCGGGGCAAGCCCACCAACTCGGAATTCATTGCCATGATTGCGGACAAGATCCGCCTGGACAAGCGCCGCCGCGCCTGATTTGTCAAAAGTATACCAGTCATGATGACCTCCCGTCCCGGCGGGAGGCTTTTTTATTTCAAAACTTTTTCAATCTGCCCCAAAGCGGTAGATTTTTCCGTTTGATACTTGTATAATGATAGCATGGTCAAACTGGGGTGTGTGTACGGTAAAACGCCCCGGGACAATGCAAGGATCGAAAGGAGGCGCCGGGTCATGGCGCAAACCGTAACAGCAATCCTGGTGGCGGCGGGGGCCTCCCGGCGCATGGGATTCGATAAACTCAGCTATCGTCTGCCCGGCGGGCTCACCGTACTGCAGGCTAGCCTGCGCGCCTTTGAACGCCATCCCCGGATCAAGGAGATCGTGCTGGTGGCAGGGGCCAATCTGGAAATCTGCCGGCAGCTGGCCGAGACCTGTTCCAAGCCTTGCAAAGCGGTGTCCGGCGGGGCCACCCGGGCGGAAAGCGTCCGCGCCGGTCTGGCAGCGGCAACGGGGGATCTTGTGGCCATCCATGATGCGGCCCGCCCCTTTGTCAGCGAGGCAGTCATCACAGCGGCCATTGAGGCTGCGGAACAAAGCGGCGCCGCCGCCCCGGCTGTTCCGGTCAAGGATACGGTCAAGGTGGCGGACGGCGGCGGCAGGGTGGTCAGCACTCCTGACCGCAGTACCCTGTTTGCGGTGCAGACACCCCAGTGCTTCCGGCGGGAATTGTACCACCAGGCTCTGGAAGTGGTGACAGGGGAGAAAGCCGACCTTGTCACCGACGATTGCAGCCTGTTTGAACTGGCGGGTCTGCCGGTGGTGCTGACGCCCGGGGAGTACGCCAACCTGAAAATCACCACAAAAGAGGACCTGAAGGGGGAAGGCACCATGCGCATCGGACACGGATATGACGTACACCGCCTGGTGGAAGGGCGGAAGCTGATTCTGGGCGGGGTGGACATCCCCTATGAAAAGGGCCTTTTGGGTCATTCCGACGCCGACGTCCTGCTGCATGCCGTCTCGGACGCGTTGCTGGGGGCTGCCGCACTGGGAGACATCGGCAAGCATTTCCCGGACACGGACCCCCGGTACGAGGGAGCCGATTCCCTGCGGCTCTTGCAGGAAGTGGGACGTCTGATCCATGAGGCCGGATACACGGTAGGCAATATCGATGCCACCGTTTTGTGCCAGGCCCCCAAGCTGGCCCCCCACATCCAGACCATGCGGGCCAACATCGCCCAGGCCCTGGGGGTGGAAGTGGACAAGGTCAGCGTCAAGGCCACCACCGAGGAACACCTGGGCTTTACCGGGCAGGGGCAGGGCATTGCGGCCCACGCCGTTGCACTGCTGGAGTGCTGACGAGTTCCCGCCTGTGTGGCGGGAAGAGTTTTGAAGAAGAGAGAGCAGATTCCGCCCTTTGCCCGGCGGCTGTAAGGAGGCTGTGACCGGCATGCTCGGCATTTATGATTTTTTCAGCGGTGTGATCAGCAACCTGCGCACCTTTGGGGTACGCGATCTGGTTGACATTCTGGTCATATCCTTCGCCTTTTATGAATTGTTTCTGTTCGCCCGCAAATCCCGTGCCGGCCAGCTGGTGCGCGGTCTGATGCTGGCTCTGGTCTGCTTTGCGCTGGCCTATCTGTTTGAACTGCGCACGGTGCGCTGGCTGCTGAATAACTTCCTGCAGGTGGGCTTTATTGCCGCCGTGGTGCTGTTCCAGCCGGAACTGCGCCGCACCCTGGAACGCCTGGGTCAAAGTGCCAACTGGACCGGGCGGCTGTTCAGTATCCGCCGCACCGACCCCTCCCTGCGGGCGGTGTGGCAGAGCGCGGTGGTGGCTATCTGCGATGCGGCGGAACAGTTGTCCGACACCCGCACCGGCGCCCTGATGGTACTGGAACGCAACAACAACCTGGAAGAGATCATCCGCACCGGTACCCCTCTTTCGGCCAACGTCATTCCGGAAATGCTGGGGACCATCTTTTATGAGGGAACCCCTCTGCATGACGGTGCCGTGATCATCCGGGACGGCCGCATTGTGGCGGCCGGGTGCGTGCTGCCCCTTTCCAACAACCTGGAAATGGGCAAGGATATGGGCACCCGCCACCGTGCGGGTCTTGGTATGAGTGAAAATTCCGATGCCGTGGTCATCGTCGTCAGTGAGGAGACAGGCATCATTTCCCTGGCCAAAAACGGCGTTCTGATCCGCCGCCTGGACCGCCAGAATCTGTTCAATCTGCTGCAGGAAGAGATCATCCCGCCCGAATCGGAAGAGGAGCAGAAGGTTCCGGTGTGGTCCCGGCTGTTTGGCAAAGGAGGTGCTGTGAAGCATGCCGCTGAACAAAAAGAAAACTGAACAACCTGCTGTGGCTCCCAAGGCGCGGGAAAAACGCACCATCTGGGATTACCCGGCGGTGTTGTGGTGCGCGGCGGTGGCCTGCGCTGTGCTGGCCTGGTTGATTGTGACCATGTATTTTGACCAGGAAAGCGACAAAACCGTGACCATCAACAGTATTACCTATACCTACCAGTCCAGCACCTACACCAGTCTGGGTCTGGATATTGTGGAAACCCCGGAAGTCTCCAATGTGACCGTACGCATCAAGGGCAGCGGTACCATCATCGGCGGCATCCGGGAAAGCGACATCATGGTTTACCCCAAGTATTCCACCGTGCGCGGTGCCGGTACCGTTACCCTGGAACTGGGGGCAAGGTTCATTACCTCGGATTATGATAATCTGGGCATTGAGCTCACAGTAGAAAATCCGTCCACCGTCACGGTGGTCTTTGACAACGTGAGCGAAAAAACCGTGCCGGTCACCGCTGATACTTCCCGGATCGCCATTGCAGACGGCTTTATCCTGAACAGCGCCTCCTGTGTGCCGGCGGAAGTCACCCTGACCGGCCCCACCACCGAACTGGAACAGATCGACTCGGTGGTGGCCACCGTTTCCTCGGAGGATAAGCTGGACGATTCCATCACCCTGGATACCGCCCTGGAGATGCGGGATGCCAACGGCAATGCGGTGACGCCCCAGTACACCACCATGGACAGCGACTCCGCCGCCGTCACCCTCAACGTGCTGCAGGTGCGGGAACTGCCCCTGACGGTGGACTTCATCGGTCTGCCCACCGGGTTTGACGTATCCAGCCTGAAATATTCTCTGGATCGCAGTACCCTGCGGGTGGCCGGCCCTGCCAGGACCATCAGCAAACTGAACGAACTCAGTGTGGCCAGCCTGGATTTGAGCCAGAGCTTTGCCTTTGACCGGGATTACCAGCTGGCGGTGGAACTGCCTGACGGAATCGTATCCCAGGACGGCATCACCACCGTCACCCTGACCTTTGACACCACCGAAATGACCAGCACTACCCTGAACGTTTCCAACATCCGGGTCATCAATGTGCCCAGCGATGCCGAGGTGGACGTGCTGACCAGCCGGATCAGCAACGTGACCCTGTATGGTCCGGCGGACGAGATTGCCGAACTCTCGGCGGACAATGTGCTGGCCCAGGTGGATTGCCAGAGCATCTCGGTCACTGCCGGCCAGCAGACCCTGCCGGTGAACATTCAGGTCCCGTCTTCCAGCCGCATTTTTGCGGTGGGCAGTTACACGGTGCAGTGCGCCATCACCACCCAGTAAATCAAAAGGAGAAAACATCCAACAGTGCTTTTGGTACGCAATATCCGCCTGCCGCTGACCTGCTCCGATCCCGGGGCCGAGGCCGTGCGCCGGGCACGCAGGATGCTGGGCCTTCCCGCCGGTAAAACAGCGGGGGGCGGCATCGCAAAACTTTCGGTGGATGCCCGGCACGGCAAGCCCGTGCTGGTCTACACCGTCGCCATCACACTCAACGACGAGGGTGAGGAATCGGCTTTGGCCGGGGCCTCGCCCTGTGTCTGTTTCACCCGCAAGCCGGACTTTCACTTTCCCGTGGGGCAGATGCCCCTCGCTCATCGGCCGGTGGTGGTGGGGCTGGGCCCGGCTGGGCTGTTTGCGGCCTTGCTGCTGGCCCGCCACGGGTTCTGCCCCCTGGTGCTGGAACGGGGCCCCGCTCTGGAACAACGGGTGCAGGCCGTGCAGGCTTTTGAAAAGGGCGGCGCCCTGAACCAGGACGCCAACATTCAGTTCGGGGAAGGGGGCGCCGGAACCTTCTCGGACGGCAAACTCACCACCCGCACCGGGGATGCCCTGTGCGCCTATGTCACCGAGACCTTTCTCAAACACGGTGCCCCCGGGAACATTGCCTGGCGCCAGAAACCCCATGTGGGCACCGACCTGCTGCGGGGCGTCATTGCCGCCATCCGGGCGGAGATTGAATCTCTGGGCGGGACGGTACTTTTTAATACCAGGCTCACCGGTATCGAGACCCGCGGTGGTGCGGTGTGTGGGGTGAAAACCACCGCCGGAGAGTTTGCCTGTGAACAGCTGATCCTGGCCGTGGGCCACAGTGCCCGGGATACCTTCTCCATGCTGGGCGGGATGGGACTGCCTCTGGAATGCAAGCCTTTTTCGGTAGGCTTCCGGGCGGAACACCTACAAACCGAGATCGATCGAAGCCTCTACCATGGAGCAGCCGGACATCCGGCCCTGCCCCGGGGGGAATACCAGCTCAGCCAGCATGTGGACGGCGGCCGGTGCGTGTATACCTTCTGCATGTGCCCTGGCGGTACCGTCTGCGCCGCCGCCAGTGAGGAGGGCGGTGTGGTCACCAATGGGATGAGTCTGCACGCCCGCAATGGCCGCAATGCCAACGCGGCGGTGGTGGTCAGCGTGGATGGCCGGGACTTTGACAACGACCCTGCTAAGGCAGTGGCCTTCCAGCGTCAGCTGGAACAGGCGGCCTTCCGGGCCGGAGGCGGCAACTACGCCGCCCCTGCCGAGACGGTGGGCAGCTTCCTGCAAGGAGCAGGGCGCCTGGATCTGGGGAATGTACAACCCACCTACCCGCGTGGGGTGGTGCCCTGTGATTTGGGCAGCCTGCTGCCCGGGGAACTGTCGGCTGCCCTGCGCCAGGGGCTGACTGCTTTCGGCCGTAAGATGGCGGCCTACCGTGCCCCCGACGCCGTGCTCACCGGCCTGGAGACCCGTACGTCCAGCCCGCTGCGGCTGGTGCGGGGAACAGACTTTCAATGTGTGGCCCTGCCGGGCCTGTATCCCTGCGGGGAGGGAGCCGGTTATGCGGGCGGCATCATGACTGCCGCCGTGGACGGTCTGCGCTGTGCAGCCGCCTTGATGGAACACAATGCCCCGCCCCGCGGTCTGTGATGGAATTGCCACAAGGAAAGGAATCAAAAGCCATGCCTCCCAGAAATCCCTATCAGGACCAGTGCGGCCCTGCCAACAATCAAGAGAATATGCCGCCCCGGGAAACCTATACAGGTATCCCGGATCTGGACGATGCGGTGGGAGAAATCGTGCAGGCCGGTGCTCAGATCGGGTCCGGTGTGCTGGACGGTCTGGCCGGCGTTGTCCAGTCGGTGGGGGACGCCATCCGCAGCCGCGGGGTGGAAAACAAGACGGTCCCTTTTGAAACCTGGCGCCAGCGGATGGACCGCAAGCTGAAAAACAATGACCAGGACGGCTACCTGGGCATGGCGGTGGGGGGCTGGACCTTTGCCGCCGGTTTCGGCATTGCGGCCCTGGTTATGTTCATTCTGGCCATGGTGGGGCCCCAGGCCATGGGCATGCTGCCTGAGGAACATGTGGTCTTTCCTGTGCTGACGGCCTGTTTTGCCCCGATGGCTGTGGGATTTGGCGTTATGGGGGTCTTTGGCGTCCGGTTGTGGAGCCGGTATAACCGGCTGCGCAGTTATCTGCGTGCTGCCCGGGACTGGACCTGGGATATTTCCGCCATAGCCCGGGATACCATGCAGCCGCAGGATCGTGTCCGGGAGGAACTGCAAAAGGCCATCTCAGACGGCAAAATTCCCGGTGCGCTGATCTCTTCGGACGGGACGACCCTTTATTTGAACGATGCCCTGTACACGCCGCCGGCACCTCAACCGGAACCGGCGCCGAAGGCTCCGCCTGAACCGGATCAGGCGGACAGCCTGCGCCGGGAGGGCGTGGACTTTCTCAATTATCTGCGTGCCTGCCGGGGCCATCTGGGCGAAACCGCCGATGAGGAACTTATCGCCATGCAGAAAAACTGCGGCTCCATCCTGGGCTTTGCCCACAACCACCCGGACCAGCAGCCAAGGCTGCGTCGCTTCCGGGAATACTATCTGCCTACCACCCGCAAACTGCTGGATACAGCTATGGGACTGGGGGACACGGACGCAGTCGCGGCCGAAAAGATCCGCGGCGAGATCACCGGCATCCTGCATACCCTGAACCTGGCCTATGCCAAACTGTATGAGACGCTGTTGCAGGATGTAAGCCTGGACGTTTCCACCGAGATCGATACCCTGGAAACCATGCTGCGCCAGGATGGCCTGACCCATGATTTCCGGCAGGATTTCGGAGCCGAAACCAAGAATGTGAATTTGTAAGGAGCGACCCGTTATGAACTACCGTGCCTGGCAGCTGAATCAGGCTGCCGATCAGGACGCCGAAGCCCTGCGCGCCGAAGGCTTCGGCGTGCTGCTCAGCCGTGTGCTGGCCGCGCGGGGGGTCCATACCGCCGAGGCTGCGCACCACCTGCTGGATGGACGGGACGAACTGTCCGATCCTTTCCTGCTCAAGGATATGGACAAGGCAGTGGAACGAATCCAGCGTGCGGTGGAGGAAGAGGAGCCCATCGTCATCTTCGGCGATTATGATGTGGATGGGGTTTCCGCCACGGCGATTCTGTTTGAATGTCTGTCCAACCAGGGCGCCCAGGTGCGCTGCAAACTGCCCAGCCGGGAAGGCGGCGGCTACGGTCTGAATACCGATATTCTCAAGAGCCTTGCCGCCAAAGGGTATACCCTGGTCATCACGGTGGACAACGGTATTGCCGCCGTGGAGGAGGCCCGCTGCGCCAAAGAACTGGGTATAGATCTGGTTATCACCGACCACCATCTGCCCGGGGAGACCCTGCCCGAGGCGGTAGCGGTGGTGGACCCCAACCGTCCGGACGATGAAAGCCCTTGCAAATATTTGTGCGGCGCCGGAGTGGCCTTCAAGCTCTGTGCCGCCCTGGAAGGGTGTGAGCCCGCCGAACTGCTGGACATGTTCGGGGAACTGGCGGCGCTGGGCACCATTGCCGACGTGGTGTCCCTGACGGGGGAAAACCGCACCCTGGTGCGGGAAGGTCTTGCCGTCCTGCAGGAAACCATGCGCCCCGGTTTGCAGGCTTTGCTGGAAAATGCAGGTTACGCGGGCAAGCCTGTCACGGCGGAGACGGTCAGCTATGGACTGGCCCCCCGGCTGAATGCTGCGGGACGGATGGACACCGCTGCCGTGGCCCTCAAGCTGCTTTTGTGTGAAAACGAGGAACAGGCTGCCGGAATTGCGGCGCGCCTGAGTGAGATCAACGCGGAACGGCAGCAGACCGAACAGCAGATTCTGGCGGCGGCGCTGCAGGCCATCCAGGCCGACCCCGCCCGCACCCATGACCGGGTGCTGGTAGTGGCGGGGGAGGGCTGGCATCCCGGTGTTATCGGTATCGTGGCCAGCCGTCTGATGGAGCGGTATGGCCGTCCCGCCATTGTCATCTCTACTGAAAACGGGGAGGGCCGCGGCAGCGGCCGGGCTCCGGCAGGTTTCAATCTGCATGCGGCACTGGCTGCCTGCTCTTCCTGCCTGATCCGCAGCGGCGGCCATGCGGCGGCTGCCGGTCTGTTGGTGGAGGAAGAAAAAATCGGCACTTTCCGGGCTGCCGTCAACGCCTGGGCGGCCAGGGAGTATCCGGTGCCGGAACCCGGAACTCTCCAACTGGACGCCACGGTGCAGCTGGGGGAACTGGACCTTGCCTCGGTGCGGCAGCTGTCCCGGCTGGCACCTTTCGGCAGCGGCAACCCGGTCCCGCTGCTGCTTGTGGAAAACGCCGTGGTGGACGGGCTCTGGCCGCTGGGCAGCGAAGGCCGCCATACCCGGGTGCGTCTGCGGCAGGGGGATGCCTCCTGCTTTGTATCGGTGTTCGGTACAGCACCTCAGGATTTGCCGTACCAGCTGGGGGCGGCGGTGGATGCTGCCATTGAGGTCAGTGTCTTTCAGGGACGCAACGGCCCCATGGTGTCGGTCCACTGCAAGGCCATGCGCCCGGCAGGGCTGGGCAATGAACCGGCCAGGCAGGCAGCGGCGTTTGATGCGGTCTGCGCAGGAACCACCCTGCCGCCTGACCGTGCCGCCACCTTTTTGCCCGACCGGCAGGATACAGCCAATCTGTACCGCCGTATCCGGGCGGGAGGCGTTCCTGTGGAGGATCTGCAGCCCGTGTTTGCGGCAGCCGGGCCCCAGAACACCGGAAAGACGCTGGCCAGCCTCACCGCCTTGCAGGAACTGGGGTTGGTGGAACAGCACAGCGGGCGGTGGATGCCCGCGGCAGTCACCGGAAAGAAAAATCTGGAAGATGCACCCATCCTGCAAAGACTGCGCGCCATGGCGGCAGGGCAGAGGGAATGACCCTGTCGTACCGGCGCAGGTATACAATAGAAAAGACCAGGGGGAGGAACCGAAATGGAAAACGAAGTCAAAATGCCCATTACCTATGAACAGCTCAAACAGGACATGACCGACAGCGGACGGCCGTATGACTTTGCCATGATCGACCGTGCCTACGCGCTGGCAGAATCGGCCCACAGCGGCCAGTATCGCCGCAGCGGCGAACCGTATATCTGCCATCCGCTTTCGGTGGCCCGGATTCTGGTGGAACTGGGCATGGACAGCGAGAGCATCGCTGCCGCCCTGATGCACGATGTGGCCGAGGACACGGCAGTAGGCATCGAGGAGATCCGCTCCAAGTTCGGCAACGAGGTGGCCCTTCTGGTGGACGGCGTCACCAAGCTGACCCAGATCAAATTCTCCAATGTGGAGGATCGTCAGGCCGAAAACCTGCGCAAGATGCTTCTGGCCATGAGCCAGGATGTGCGGGTCATGATCATCAAGCTGTGTGACCGCCTGCACAACATGCGTACCGGGGATGCCTGGCCGGAACAGAAGCGCCGGGATAAAGCGCTGGAGACGATGGAGGTCTATGCCCCCATTGCCCACCGGCTGGGTATTTCCAACATCAAGGAAGAGCTGGAAGACCGAAGCCTGCATTATCTGGACCCCATCGGGTATGAGACCATCCGCTCCCTGCTGATCAAACATGGGGACGATTTTCTGGAGGATGTCTGCCACACCATCCGGGCTCACCTGGAAGACAACGGCATCAAGAATGCCACCATCCGCCACCGGGTCAAGAGCATCTACGGCATCTACCGCAAGATGTATATGCAGAACAAGAACTTTGAGGAAATCTATGATGTGTACGCCGTGCGTATCATCATTGATACGGTGGCCGAATGCTATACCGCCCTGGGTCTGATCCACGATATGTATCATCCGCTGCCCAACCGGTTCAAGGATTACATCTCTACGCCCAAACCCAACGGCTACCAGAGCCTGCACACCACCGTCATCGGCCGGGAGGCCATCCCCTTTGAAGTCCAGATCCGAACCTGGGAGATGGACCGTATGGCGGAATACGGCATCGCTGCCCACTGGAAGTACAAGGCCGGCATCTCCACCAACAATGAAAAGCTGGAGGAGCGTCTGGCCTGGGTGCGCCAGCTGTTGGAAAGCCAGCGTTCCAGCGTGGACGCCACCGACCTGCTCAGTGATATCAAGTCCGACCTGCTGCCGGAGGAAGTCTTTGCCTTCACCCCCCGGGGTGATGTGATCAACCTGCCCGCCGGAGCCACCGTCATTGACTTCGCCTACGCCATTCACTCGGCGGTGGGCAACCGGATGATCGGCGCCAAGGTGAACAATCGCATTGTGCCCATCGACCACCAGGTAGCCACCGGCGAGATCATCGAGATCATTACCGGGCCGGAAAACCGCGGGCCTTCCCGGGACTGGCTCAATATCGTCAAGACCAGCGAGGCCAAGAACAAGATCCGCAACTGGTTCAAGAAGGAACGCCGGGAAGAAAACATTGTGGAAGGCAGGGACGCTCTGGAACGGGAGATGCGCCGCAACCTCATGACCGTCCCGGCGGACCGGTACGACGATTTCATGGCGGCCCTGGCCAAGCGCAACCACTGCAACACGGTGGAGGAAATGTATGCCACCATCGGTTACGGCGGTCTGCAGATGGCCCGGGTGCTGCCCAAACTGAAGGACGAGTACAACCGCCTGAAGGCCTCCGAGCCCAAACCCGTCACGGTGGACGTGAAGAAGGTCCACTCCACCGCCGGGGTGGTGGTGGAAGGCATCGACAACTGCCCCATCAAGTTTGCCAAGTGCTGTTCGCCTCTGCCCGGAGACGAGATCATCGGCTTTGTCACCCGTGGATTTGGTGTGTCCATCCACAAAAAGGACTGCGGCAATGTGCGGGAAAGCATGAAATCTCCCGAAAACGCCGGCCGCTGGGTCCGTGCCTACTGGGAGGAAAACGTCCGGGAGGACTATAAGGCTACCCTGGAACTGGTCTGCATGGACCGCGCCAACCTGGTCTCGGATGTGGCGCTGGCGCTGGGAGACATGCGCGTGCCCATCTACTCGCTGGATGCCCGCTCTGCCGACCAGGGCCGCGCCCGCATGTCCCTGACCATCGGCATCAACAATACCGAACATCTGAACAATGTGGTTCTGCGCCTGCGCAAGGTCCGGGATGTGATGTCGGTGACCCGTATCTGAAACTATGATGAAAAATCAACTTTGCCCCTCGTCCCGTTTTCTCCGCCTGATTCCCGCCCTGCTGGGCGCTGTGGCGGGGCTGGCGGTGTTCCTGTGGGTATACGGTACCGCGCCTCTGCATGTGAGCTGGGACAACTGGATTCTGCGCGGGTATGATGAGCTGGATGTCCAGCAGCACTATGCGGGCTGGCTTTTGTTCCGTAATGCCCACTGGGCCTTTCCACTGGGCATGGCCGATACGGTGGCCATGCCGGACGGCACCGCCATCTCCTACACCGACAGCCTGCCCTGGGTGAGTATCCTTCTTAAACTGCTACGGGGCTTTCTGCCTGCCACCTTCCAGTGGTTCGGGCTGTATGTTCTGGGCTGCTTTGTACTGCAGGGAGCCGCAGGCGGCCTTCTGTGTGCCCGCCGGCTGAAGAGCCGCCGGCAGGCGGCGGTGACCGGTCTGCTGGGCGGTGGGGTGTTTGCCTGTCTGCCCACCTTGTGGGAGCGGGCTTTCCGCCATACGGCTCTGGCCTCCCAGTGGCTGTTTCTCTTTGCTTTGTATGTGTATCTGGAAAGCCGGGATACCCTTCGCCGCACCGGCCGTGTCCCGAAAGGGCGATGGTGGCTGGCGGTACTGGCCTTCCTTGCTGTGGGAATCCATCCCTATTTTCTGCCGCCGGTCATGGTCTGCGCCCTGCTTTGGTGTGTGGACCGGGTGCGCCTGAAAGGCGGAAAAAGGGGAGCGGTGCTGGATTTCGCCGCCGCTTTGGCTGCGGCTCTGGCGGGCAGTGTGCTCTGCGGGGCCGTGGGCACCGAAAGTTCCCTGAGCCGGGATGGCTACGGCGAGTTTTCCATGAACCTGAACGCCCTCTTCAATCCCTATTCCCGGGGACAATATACCTGGTCCCGCCTGCTGCCGGTGCTGCCCCAGCAGACCAACCAGTATGACGGCTTCAACTACCTGGGCCTGGGGGTGCTGGCACTGCTGGCGGTTTCCCTGATCCTGTCTGCCGTAGCGGCGTTTCGCCACCCGGAACAAATCAGGACCTGGTGGGGCCGCAACTGGCCGGTGGCCATAGTCTGCGGGCTGCTCACCCTGTTTGCGGTCAGCAATCAGGTTTATTGGGGCAATTCGGGCTTCACGATCCCTCTGCCCGGTTGGCTGCTCAGCCTTTGTGGAATCTTCCGCGCCAGCGGCCGGATGTTCTACCTGCCCGCCGCCTGCCTGGTGGTATGGGGCGTGTACACCTTGCAAATCACCTGCCGCCGCCTGCCCAAACCGGCAGTGTGCAGCAGCATACTGCTGGCGGTGTTGCTGGCGGTGCAAGTCTGGGACCTGTCTGCCGTGGCAGCTGAAAAGCAAAATTACTTTACAGATGCTGTTGCCGATCCGGTGGAAACCGTGGCCGACCATCCCATGACCGCCGGGATCGGTGCGGGCCGCAGTGCTCTGCTGGCGGCTGGGGAAGTGCGGGAGGACCGCCTGCGCCTGCTGGCGATTCTGGCGGGCAAGGAGGGGCTGCCCACCAATCTGGATATTGCGGTGTCAGGCAGCCATGCAGCTGCGGCGCAGAGCCGCGCGGATACAGCAGCGCAGCTGCTCAGCGGGCAGTATGACCCCACCGCTGTTTATATCACCACCGATGAGTCGGTGTGGAACCGGTGGCAGCAGATCTTTGCCGATGACCCCAAGCCTTATTTCTTCTCGGCAGATTCCTGTTATTTCATGCTCTGCCTGGAACCGTAAGTCATATAAAAGGAGATCATTGTTTATGCGTGCCGTGATTCAACGTGTGTCCGCAGCATCGGTGGTGGTCAATGGCGGCGAGCCACGCACCATCGGCCCGGGCCTAGTGATCCTGCTGGGCGTCCGTGATGGCGAGGACGGAACCATCATTCCCAAGCTGGCCGCCAAATGTGCCAACCTGCGCATCTTTGATGATGCCCAGGGCAAACTCAACTGCAGCGCCACGGAACTGGGTCTGTCCGCCCTGGTGGTGTCCAACTTTACCCTTTACGGAGACACCTCCCGCGGCAACCGCCCCAGCTTCATCCGGGCCGCCAAGGGAGAGGCTGCCGAAAATCTGTACAACGCCTTTCTCACCGAACTGGGCACACAGCCTTTGAAGGAAATTCAACACGGGGAGTTTGGCGCCAATATGCAGGTGTCCTTGACCAACGATGGTCCCGTAACCATCATGATCGACACCGACGAATGGAAAAAGTGAGGTACTCCATGAAACTTCTGCATATTTCCGGCCCCTGGCCGCTGTGCACCAACACCTTCCTGCTCATCACCGAGGCCGGACACGGCATTGCCATCGACCCGGCCGCCGATGCGGCACGATATCTGGACCCGCTGCAGGAAGCCGGTGCCACCCTGACCCATATCTTCCTGACTCATGGCCATTATGACCATGTGGGCACCGTGAAGGCCCTGAAACAGCAGACCGGCGCCAAGGTGATGATGGACCCTGCCGACGCGCAAGGCAGCCAGATGTTCCCCCTGACCCCGGATATCATTGACGAATCCTGGCCGGAAAACGGCACCGTCACGGTGGATGAACTGACCTTCCGGCTGTGGCACACCCCGGGCCACAGCCCCGGCAGTGTCTGCCTGGCCTGCGGCGGCTGCCTGTTCAGCGGTGATACCCTGTTTGCTTCCTCCTGTGGTCGCACCGACCTGCCCGGAGGAAGCCCGGAACAGATGCGCCGCAGTCTTTCTCTGGTGGCTAATCTGCCCCTGCCGGATGAGACCAAGGTTTTGCCCGGGCATGAAAGTTTCTCCACCCTTGGCCAGGAACGGCGCAGCAATCCCTTCCTGCTGGGCGAATGGTACTGATGCAGGAGGTCGTCCCCATGCAAATCGTTTTGCGCGGTCCGTCGGCGGGGTATGAAGCCGAACATGTGGCCCGTCTGTTTTTCCCGGATGCAGTTCTGGCCGGTGCCGATGAGGTACTGGCGGAGGACGGGCCGGATCTCATCGCCGCACTGGATGGCAGTGTGACCCAGCTTGTCTATCTGCGCCAGGGTGGTATGCTTTTCTGGAAGGCTGCTCCTGTGTCCCGCAATCTGGCGCCCAAACAGCGAGAGTATGCCCTGTGCCGGATGCTGTACACTCTGGCCTGTGAACACACCGGTATCCGTCCGCCCTGGGGGATGATGACCGGGGTGCGCCCGGTGCGCATCATCCACGATATGCGGGATGCCGGCGCCACCGAGGATCAGATCAGACATCGTTTTCTGGAAGAATACGACTGCACACCCAAGCGCTATGACATGGCTCTGTCCATTGCGGATCTGCAGCGCCCGGTGCTGGAAAAATCCGCTCCCATGGACTGCAGCGTCTATGCGGGAATTCCCTTCTGTCCCACCCGGTGCAGTTATTGCAGCTTTGTTTCCCGCACCGTGGGGGATAAGTCCACCCGCGCCCTGGTAGAACCCTATGTGGACTGCCTGTGCCGGGAACTCACCGCCACCCGGCAGGCGGTGGACGACTGCGGGCTGCGGGTTCGCACGTTGTATATCGGCGGCGGTACGCCCACCAGTCTGACAGCTCCCCAGCTGCGCAAGCTCATGGCCCATATGGCGGATATCTTCCCGTTGTCTCAGCTGCAGGAATATACGGTGGAAGCCGGGCGTCCCGACTGCACCGACGAGGAAAAACTGCGCATCCTGAAGGAGTACGGCGCCACCCGCATCTCCATCAACCCGCAGACTTTTTCGGATGAGGTGTTGCGCAACATCGGGCGGCGGCATACCGCCCAGGATATTCTGGACTGCTACCGCACCGCCCGGGCCGTCGGCCATGATAACATCAACATGGACCTGATCGCCGGGCTGCCGGGGGACACGGTGGAGGGATTCCGCCGCAGCCTGGAAACGGCCATCTCCCTGGACCCGGAAAACATCACGGTTCACACCCTGACCCTCAAACGGGCCTCCAATCTGGTGGTGGAACACCGGGCTGCCGCATATGATGATGTGGTTGCCATGCTGCAGAACTGTGAGCTGCTGTATCAGGCGGGATACCGTCCCTACTACCTCTACCGCCAGAAAGGTACCCTGCAGAATCTGGAAAACATCGGCTGGAGCAAACCCGGTCGGGAATGCCTGTACAACATCTACATCATGGAGGAAGTCCACACCATCCTCTCTGCGGGGGCGGGTGGGTCCACCAAGCTGGTCATGCCGGGGCAGCGCCGCGGCAGGATCGAGCGAATCTTCAATTTCAAATATCCGACGGAATACATCGATCGCTTCGACACGGTCCTGGACCGCAAGAAGGGAGTGAAACGCTTCTATGACGCTTATCTCCAAACAGACCCCGCCCAAACGACTGGTGGGGTGTGAACTCATCAATCTGGCTGCTGCCGATCAGGCCCGTTTTGTGCAGGTATGTGAGCAGCGCTACCATGACCGCCTGGATGCCGCAGCCCATGCGGCTCTGAACAGCGGGGCCCAGATCGTCATGCTCACGGGACCTTCCGCTGCCGGCAAGACCACCACCGCCCGCAAGCTGTCCCAGCGCATTGCCGCGGCCGGGCGGCGCAGCGCCGTCATCAGCCTGGATGACTTTTTTGTGGGGGAGGGACGCTATCCCAAGCAGCCCAACGGCGCGGACGATTACGAGTGTGTGGAGGCATTGGATCTGCCGGTGCTGCGCCGCTGTCTGCGGGATCTGGCCGAGACCGGTGTTTGCGATACCCCAGTTTTTGACTTTCTGACCCAGAAACCCACCGGCACCACCCGACATATCGACGGCCGGGGCGGGGTGGTGGTCATCGAAGGGCTGCACGCCTTCAACCCGGCGCTGGGGGTGGACAGTCTGCCCAAGGGGACGGCCATCCACATCTATGCGGGCTTGCGGGAAGAGTATGCGGCGGCGGATGGGGCCCGGATTCTGGCCACCCGGGATATCCGACTGGCTCGGCGCCTGACCCGGGATTTTTTGTTCCGCGGCCATGATGCCGATTTCACTCTGCGCCTGTGGCCTCATGTCTGCCAGTCGGAGGACCGGTATATCAAGGCGTTCAAGAGCCGGGCAGACCTGGTTCTGGATACCTCTTTCAGCTATGAAGTCTGCCTGTGGGGACACTATACCCGCAAGATGACCGCCACCGAATATGCCGACCGCCTGCAGAGGTTGTGCCGACAATTCGGCGATTTTAACCCCCTGCCTGACACGATGATACCTGCGGACAGCATGCTGCGGGAGTTTATTGGACAGTAAGCAAGAATGTGTATTGATACTGGCAAATATTAACGAAAACGTAACATTTTGGGCGGATTTCAGATTGCAAAGCGTGGCGCAATCGGCTATAATGCAGATAGCAGCGGGTCGTGCAGGCACGGCCCGCCCCAGTATCATCATGAATGTGAGGTGCGTTTCCCATGACGTTTGAACTCGATTTTGACAAGATCAAGGAACAGAGCATGCAGTTTGTGGACGTTGCCAAAAAGACGGCGTTGGACCTGGCCGATAAGGGCAAGAACCAGCTGGACCTGGTCAACCAGCAGACCCAGCTGGCCAAGGCACAGCGCCAGCTCGGTGCTCTGGTGTATACCCTGCATAAGTCCGGCGAGGAAAACCAGCCCCTGGTGGATAAGTATATGGAGCACATTGCTTCCATCGAAGCCGCCATTGAGGAGATCAAGGGCCGCATGACTGCGGACGAGGCTGCTCAGGCTGAGGAAGCCGCCTCCCAGGCCACCGATGTGACCGATACCGCCGAAGCGGCGGACACCGCGGAGGAAGAATCCTACGAGGATGAGGAAGAAACGCCGAGCCATTACACCAAGGTCTGCCCTGTCTGTCATGCCAAGGTGGATATGGATGCGTTGTTCTGCAACCATTGCGGTGCACAGCTGTAAAATTTGCTTGACGAATCCAAATTCTGTTGTACAATAGAAATCCGGCGCGCCGCGCCGCCCCAGGTAGAACTATGATCGAATATCCGCAAAAAGCCCGGTATACGGCGGAAGATCTGGTGGCCATCATCGCCATTTTGCGCGATCCCGAAAACGGCTGCCCGTGGGATCGGGTACAGACCCACGCCTCCATCCGGATGAACTTTCTGGAAGAAGCCTATGAGGCGGTGGATGCCATCGACCTGCAGGACCCCGAACTGCTGTGCGAGGAACTGGGCGATGTGCTCATGCAGGTGGTGTTTCACGCCCGCATGGAGGAAGAGGCCGGCCGGAACGGCTGGGCAGAGATTTGCGATGGTGTGTGCCGCAAACTGATCTGGCGGCATCCCCATATTTTTGGTTCGCAAACCGGGACCGAAGGCATAAATGACTGGGATACGCTCAAGAATATGGAAAAGGGCCGCACCACCATGGAGGCGGACCTGGCCAGTGTGCCCCGGGCCTTGCCGGCCCTGATGCGCGCCGCCAAACTGCAGAAGCGCGCTGCCCGGCACGGTGCCGAAAGTTCGGCCTGCGAACCGGAACAACTGGCACGGCTGGCTCAGGATGCCGCCCGGGGCGGTCCCCAGGCCGAGCAGGCCATGGGGCAGCTGCTGTTTGAGGCGGTGGCTCTGGCCCGGGCTGCCGGCATCAATCCGGAGCAGGCCCTGGCCCGCTACAATGATGCGTTTGAGCAAAATCCCCCGCACCCAACCGTCTAAAGGCGGAACTGTGATTGTACGAGACCCGCTTTTGGCATATAAATCACTTGGAGGTATAAACAAATGACCAAAGTTGAACTGATCGCCGCTGTCGCTACCAATGCCGGCCTGACCAAGAAGGATGCCGAGAAGGCTGTCAGCGCCACGCTGGATGTGATCACCGATGCTCTGAAGAATGGCGAGAAAGTGTCGCTGGTCGGCTTCGGCACTTTTGAAGTGCGCGAGCGCAAGGAACGCCAGGGCCGCAACCCCCAGACCCGTGAGCCCATGACCATCCCCGCATCCAAGCTGCCCGCTTTCAGCGCCGGCAAGGCTCTGAAGGACGCTGTCAAGTAATCAAGCGCTTTACAGCGCATCGCCTGCCCCCGGCCAGCCGGGTCCGGCAGGCGTCTTTTTTATCATTCTCCCGGAAAGGAATTTCCCCCTATGCGTCTGGATAAATATCTCAAGGTCAGCCGTTTGATCAAGCGCCGCACTCTGGCCAACGAAGTGGCCGATGCCGGCCGCGTGTTGGTGGGTGGAAAGCCTGCCAAGGCCAGCTATGCGGTCAAGGTGGGTGATGTGATTGAAATCACCTTCGGCAACCGCCCGGTGAAAGTCCGGGTCCTCTCGGTGGACGAACCCAAGGGCAAGGATGTGGCCCGCGAACTGTACGAAGTGCTGGAAGGCTGAAAAACTTTCCCGCCAGCCCCGCAAAAGGGGCATAACCCGGCTCCCTGGTGCATATGTTTTACCATACCGCACCAAGGGGGCTTTTTTCTATGCCAGAACAAACCAGCCAACATGCCGTTGTGCAGCCGGCGGAGATCCCGGCATTCAAATCCCATACCCTGCAGCTGGAGGACCGCGCCCGTCTCACCGTCACCGGGGTGACCCGCATTGTCAGTTGCGATGAGAGCGGCGCTCTGCTCAAAACGGCCCAGGGAGATCTGACCATCGGAGGGCAGGGAATCCAGATCGGAGAGCTGTCGGTGCGCACCGGCCAGGTGCACATCACCGGCAAGATCGAATTCCTGCAATATACGGAAAACCGGGAAAGCGGCGGCGGGCTGCTGGCCCGGCTTCTGCGCTGATGGCGGCCGCGCCGGTCCTGTGGGCCGTGGGCAGGGACGCGCTGTGGTGCCTGGGGCTGGGGCTTCTGTTGGCGGGGGCACGGGATGCGGTGGGCATCCTGCTCGGCAACGGCCGGGTCCTGTGTTTTGTGTGGGATCTGCTGGCCTTTGCGGCGGCGGCGGTGCTGCTGTACGGCTTTGGGGCGTCGGCCTCGGCGGCAGGGGGGATCCGCTGGTATATGGCTGCCGGTCTGGGGGCCGGGAGCCTTGGCTGGCGGTGGGCTGTGTCCGGACTGCTCCATGACCTGACCCGCCGTACCGCCCGGGGACTGCTGGCCTGTGCAAATCGGATGGAAGCCGGGGTCAAAGCGCCTTTTGTGCATCTTGGGCAGAAAATGGCGGCAAAAGCAGAAACAAAAATTGCCTTGAAAGCGAAAAAAAGCACACAAAAAGTAACAAAGCGGAAAAAACAGTTGCAAAAACAGAGGAAAATATTATATAATTGATTCTGCATAAATCTGCTATATCCGACATGGTAAAGGAGGGGAGCAGACCATGACCCGAAAAAGCGGACTCTTGCGGCGGTTGCTCCCGCTGTTTATCCTGATCCTGTGCGCATCACTGGTCTACAGCCTGATACGTTGCCAGATGACCATCAGCGCTAAACAGCAGGAACTGGTCGGCGTTCAGGCGCAGCTGGACAATCAGCTGGCCCAGAATGAGGAACTGCAGCGCACGCTGGATGATGGTGAGGATGCCATTATCGAGCGTATCGCCCGCGATGAAGGATACTCCAAGCCCAATGAGCGCATCTGGAGAGACATCAGCGGCAAATAATCCGAACAGTGAAGAGCACCCACGCTCTTTTCTGAAATAAAAACAGGCGGGACCCGTGTTCCGCCGGAAAAAGGGGTATCATAGTTTGGCATTTCAGGTTGGGGATATCGTCGAAGGCAAAGTCACCGGCATCAAGCCGTTTGGCGCTTTCGTCTCTTTGCCGGAAGGCAAGAACGGCCTTGTCCACATTTCCGAGGTCTCTTATGAGTATGTGCAGGACCTTTCCGCCGTACTGAGCGTCGGTCAAGCCGTCAAGGTGAAGATTTTGTCCATCGCACCGGACGGGAAGATCGCACTTTCCATCAAGCGCACCCAGCCCGCACCGGAGCGTGGTGCACGGCAGGGCGGTGCCCACCAGCAGCGGCAGCAGGGATCGGGGCCCCGACCCAAGCGTGAAGCGCCGCCCCGTGTGTGGCAGCCCAAACCTGCGCAGCCGCAGGGAAATCTCAGCTTTGAAGATATGATGGCGCGCTACAAGACCCAGAGCGAAGAAAAAATTGCGGATCTCAAGCGCGTGACTGAAAATCGCCGCGGGGGCTATTCCCGTCGGCGCTGATTTCCAGAACCTTCACCGCACACAGCGGCAGGCCCTGTACAGCCTGGTCCAACCGGCCGGGCGGTGCGGCCTGCCTTTTTTGCATGGCGCGGATTCTTCCGTGCCCCGGCCCATCAAACGAAAGGACGTTCCATGCCCACTACCTACACCCTCGTTGCTCCCTGCTTTTTCGGTACCGAATCCACCCTGGCCTTTGAGGTGCGCCGTATCGGCGCCCAGAACGTGCAGGTCACCGATGGCCGCGTGATCTTTGAAGGGGACGCCTCGGTCATCGCTGCCGCCAACCTGAACCTGCGCACGGCCGAGCGGGTCTTGCTGCTGCTCAAGACCTGGCAGGCCACCACCTTTGACGAACTGTTTGACGGCGTGTACTCCATCCCATGGGAGGAGATCCTTCCCGCCGACGCTCAGTTTCCGGTCAAGGGCTCCAGCCTGTCCAGCCAGCTGTCCAGCGTGCCCGCCTGCCAGAGCATTGTCAAAAAGGCGGTGGTCAAGCGGCTGATGGCCGGTCACCATACCAACACTCTGCCCGAGACCGGCAAGCTGTACAAGCTGCGGTTTGCCTTGCGCAAAAACACGGTGGAAATGATGCTGGATACCTCCGGCGATGGCCTTCACAAGCGGGGATATCGCCGCAATGCCACCCTGGCGCCTATCAAGGAAACCCTGGCCGCTGCTATTGCCGACCTGGGCCGGGTGCGCCGGGATACCCTGGTGCAGGACCCCTTCTGCGGCTCCGGCACTCTGGTCATCGAGGCAGCCCAGAAAGCCCTGAATATCGCCCCCGGCCTGCGCCGCCGCTTTGCCGCCGAACAGTTCGACTTTGTCCCGGCGGAGGTCTGGCGTGCCGAGCGTGCCAAGGCTCTCGAACAGGCCAAGCCGGACGCCGCTTTTGAGGGCTTCGGCTATGATATCGACCCCGCCGCTGTAGCTCTGGCCACCGCCAATGCCAAGCTGGCCGGAGTGGGGGACCGCTGCCATTTTGCGGTGGCGGACGTGAAAGATTTTGTACCCAAAGAGGGGGCTACCGTGCTGACCAATCCTCCCTATGGGGAACGCCTGGGGGATGCGGCTGAGGCAGCTGCCCTGGCCACGGTACTGGGCAAAGCCTGGCATGCCCATCCCGGGGCGGGACTGTATGCCATCACCGCCGATGCGGACTTTGAAAAGCATTTCGGCGGCAAAGCCACCAAACGCCGCAAAATTTACAACGGGATGATTCCGTGCCAGGTGTATATGTATTTTGACCGTAAGAAGTAAGGAGGGAACCTGATGGAAGACCTGAAACTGGCCGTC
Source organism: uncultured Gemmiger sp. (assembly GCA_944382785.1). Classification (GTDB taxonomy): domain Bacteria; phylum Bacillota; class Clostridia; order Oscillospirales; family Ruminococcaceae; genus Gemmiger. Next base: position 52,644 of record CALWNO010000010.1, read on the forward strand.
CTCATTGATGCTGATAATATTTCACCCAAGTACGTCAAGGTCATTCTGGATGAAGCAGCCTCCTTCGGTGTGGCGGCAGCCAAGCGTATTTACGGCGACTGGAGCGATCCACGACTGAAGAGCTGGAAAGACGCCCTGCTCAACAACTCCATCATTCCCATGCAGCAGTACAGCTACACCACCGGCAAAAACGCCACCGATTCAGCCATGATCATTGACGCCATGGACCTGCTGTATTCCGGCAATCTGGATGGGTTCTGCATCGTTTCTTCGGACAGTGACTTCACCCGCCTGGCCGCCCGTTTGCGGGAAGCAGGCAAACTGGTCATCGGCATGGGGGAAAGCAAGACACTGGGACCCTTCGTCAAAGCCTGCGACCAGTTCAAATATCTGGACCTGATTCTGGACCACAGTGACCACAATGAGGAACCTGCCGCCGGTGGTCATGACGTGACCGATGCCGCCGAAGCTGCTGCCATGGCGGCAGCCGGGGATGACACTGCCATCAATCGGGATTCGGTGAACAAGCTGGTGTGCGGCATGATCGACGAAATGGACGACGGCACCGGCTGGGTACGGACCTCCCGGGTGGGGGACCAGCTCATCAAGCGGTATCCGGACTTCGACGTGCGCAACTTCGGGTCCAAGAGCCTCAACCGGTTCCTGGCATCCTTCCCCAACCTGGAAGTGGAGGAGCGGATTCTGGCCAACGGCAACCCCATTCAGTTTGTGCGCATCCGCCCCCAGCCGAAACCCGCCAATAAGAAGAGCGCTCCCCGCAAGGCGCCCTCCCGCCCGTCCTCTAAAAAGCGGACGGCCCATAAAAAGTAAGTCGCCGGTCTCGGCGGCTGTGAAAGGAGCTGTCGAACCATGCAGCGCTGTACCGAGGCAGATCGGCAAGCAATCCTTGCCTACGTCGCCGGGGAACCGGAGATCAACCTGTTTATTTACGGTGACGTGGAAACGGTAGGGGTGGATCAACCTCCCGTGCAGGTATGGGCGGAACCCGGTTCCATGGGATGGGATTTCCTGATCCTGCAGTATTTTGACAGTTATATTCTGTACAGCCAGAATCCCGGCTACAACGTGGCCGCCGCGGCCGCATTTCTGCGGGAACGCAAGGTGCAGGGGATCAGCGGCAAGCAGGAACTGCTGGACCGCCTTGCCCCTTATTTCCCCGGGAAAAGCTGCAGGCTCACCTATATGAGCCGCTGCAATGCCGTAGACCCTGCTTTTGCGGGGCAGGTTCCTGCCGGCGTTACGGTTCGGAAACTGGGCCCGGAGGACCTGGACCAGGCGCTGGATCTGCTGCGCGGCATTGAAGAATTTGCCGATTCCTACCATGGGGAAGCCCGGGAACGGGAAGAGCTGGCCCAGTGCTGGAAGTGCGGCGGTATGATGGTGGGGGCTTTCAAAGAAGGACTCCTTGTTTCTACCGCCCAGACCACCGCAGCCAGCAGCCGCAGCGCCATGGTGGTGGGGGTGGCTACCCGCCCGGATGAACGGGGCCACGGATATGCCAGCGCGGTGGTAGCAGAACTCTGCCGCCGCAGCTTTGCCCAGGGGCGGGAATTCCTCTGTCTGTTTTATGATAACCCGGCCGCCGGGCGGATCTACCACCGCATCGGCTTTACTGAGGTGGGCGGCTGGTCCATGATGAACTGAACCGTTCTATAAACAAAACGCGGGCGTCTGCCATCACAGCAGCCGCCCGCATTTTTTTATTATGTTATTTTGTAGATCCGGTGGTCCTCATCGCTGTACCACAGTTCATATCGCTGCCGGTACCATTCCTCGTCGGCATGGAACCGGGAATATACTGCACTGTCAAACAGTACGTAATCTACCTCCCAGGCTTGGAGGGCGGCTTCATCCGGCGCCTCGTACAAACTGACCATGGCCTGGTACTCGTCGGCGTACTCCATGCCATGGAAATACACAAAACTCCCGGACCCGCACACGATCTGCCGCCCGGCCAGAGAAAATACTGGCGTCAGGTGATCATCGCTGGTCAAAAACAGGGCATCCGGTTCAGCATTTTCATCCACGTAAGCAGCCATCCGGATGTCGGCAGCGTTCCACTGCTGGTAATCGCTCACCGCCTCCCGTCCCAGAGTCAACACACTGCCAAACATGCCGACAAGGCAGCACAGAGCCAGCCCGACGGCCCCCAGCACGCGGGGACGCGGCCGCCCCAGCCAATCACACAAAAGGGATGCCACCAACATGCAGCCCAGGGCGTGCCAGATAAACAGCAGCTTGTTGTTGTCGTAGTTGTTGGGCTGAAACACCACACACTCAGCCAGGGCCCAGATCAGCACACCGCCGCCGTAAAACCAGCGCTGTTTCCGGTTGGCATGGAAAAAGCCGGGGATCAGCAGCAGATACACAAGGCCGATATTTTTGATGTAGAACCAGAAATAGTTGTCCTTGAGTCCGGTGCCGTCGTTGTTCACCCAGTTGAAATGCAGGCGCAGCATGTTTTGCCCGCTTACCGACTGGGCAAACACGGTGGCCCACATCTGGGCAAACCAGACCACGCCGCAACTCAGTGCCAGCCACAGCCAGGGCAGAAGCACCGTACCTACCCGGGGGCGGTGGCACAGGGTATACATCCCGCAGACCAGGCAGCACAGCACCAGAGCCAATGCCGCATGAGTCTGCATCAGCGGCAGGGGCAGAACCAACACCGCCAGAGGCAGCCAAAGGCGGGGACGGTTTTCCATGCAGAACCGCCACAAAAGATACAGTGCCGGAAACAGCAGGCACCACCCGAACAGGGTGGCCCGCTGGGGGATCAGCAGGTCGGCCAATGGGTTCACCCAGATCACATTATGGGCGGTATCATTGGTGGGGGTGGTGTAAAAGCCGGTGAAGATGGAAAGAAAGGTCTCCTTGTCTTTGAGAAAATACACAAATCCGAACCCGCTGCCCAGAAAGAACAGCCAGAAGGCCAGGCTGGCCTTGGCAGCGGTCCCCAGCAGATGGCGGGCCAGCTGCCAGAACATCAGATATAACGCCACAAAGGCCGGCAGCATGGGCAGAAGATAGGCCGTGCGAAGGCTGCTGCCAAGTACCAGAAACACGCTGGAAACGCACTCGCACAAAAAGGGATAGCCGAAGCGGTGTTCTCCGGCCAGCAGGGGATACAAAGGTGGGAACTGTCCGGTCACTGCGATATTCTTGATGAATCCCAGGTGCATGGCCATATCGCCGTAGCAGCTTTGCCCGGTATGGTAGGCCCCGTCCACCAGGTGCAGCACGTGGGTGTGAAGCAGATAACCGGTCAACCCCAGCATGGGCAGGGCACAGGCCCACATGGCAGCGGCTCCCTGTCCGGCGTGAAGAGGTGGCAGAGGCCCGCCCCGCAGAAGAAGACAGACCGCCAACAGCAAGACCGCTCCGCCTGCGCAGAGAACGGCGGCCACGCCGAACCCCAGAAACAGGGCAAAGAGGGCGGGCAGAACCGCCAGAAAGCTGACCCCGAACGCACACCCCAGCCCGATGGCCGTTCCGGTCCCGGCACCCGGCAGTGCCCGGCGGGCGGCCAGAAACCCGGCCAGCAGGAACAGGGCCAGATACGCACAGCTTAGCATTGTCTCCGCCATCACACGCCCTCCAGGTCAAAGGGCGGCGTGTATTCTTCCCGGGCACTGCTCTTTTCCTGCATATACCCGTCAGTCAGACCCAGGGCGATGGCTTCCTCCACCACCTTGCGGTATTCGTAGGTAGTGATACGCCGCCCCATGCCGTGTTCCGCTGCATGGTAGAAAGGGGTGAACTGGCTCATCAGGCTGGTCAGGAAGGGAACATTCACCTCCCGGCGGATCTCGGCCAGCCGGCGCAGCACGGCCAGACTGTCCTCCACATGTCCAGGCAGGGCCAGATGCCGTATGATCACCCCGCGCTGCAGATATCCATCCGCCCCAAAGACCGGCGCTCCGGTCTGGCGCAGCATCTCGCACAGGGCTGCATCCGCCACAGCGGGGTAATCTTCTGCCCGGGACAGTTCTGCCGCCAAAGCAGGGGAGGCATACTTGTAATCGGTGAGCCAGATGTCCACATAGGGCTTCAATGCCTGCACGGTTTCCACCGTCTCATACCCGCCGGTATTGTAGACCACCGGCAGATGCAATCCCCGGGTCCGCGCGTCGTCCAGGGCGGCGGTCACCCAGGGCAGCCACTGGGTTGCGGTGACCAGATTGATGTTCTGTGCTCCCTTGGCCTGCAATTCCAGAAAAATTTCAGCCAGGCGGATCTCATCGATCTCTTTGCCCAGGCCCTGCTGGCTGATGGGGTAGTTCTGACAGTAGCAGCAGCCCAGGGCGCAGCCGGTGAAAAAGACGGTACCGCTGCCGGTGGGGTCATTGGGATCACCGCTCAGGCAGGGTTCCTCCCAGTGATGCAAAGCGGCGCGGGCCACCCGCAAGGTGTCGCCGGCACCGCAGACACCGGTTTTGCCTGCGGCGCGGTCAGCTCCGCAGGACCGGGGACACAGATGACAATGATGGGGCACAACGGGCATGGCAGATTCTCCTTTGTGAAAAATGAGGTCTTTTGATAAACAGTTTAGCACAAAACGCCAAAATGTGGTATACTAATAGAACCAGGCGGAAAGACCCTGCGTGGGACACAAAAAACCGCATACAAACGAAACAAAAGGAGATCCGCTATGTCTACCCCTCACAACCGCGCCGAAAAAGGCGATTTCGCCCGCACCGTTCTGATGCCCGGCGACCCCCTGCGCGCCAAATTCATTGCCGAGACCTTCCTCGAATCCCCTCGCCTTGTCACCGATGTCCGGGGCATGCTGGGATATACCGGTACCTACCAGGGACGCCCGGTCAGTGTGATGGGCAGCGGCATGGGCATGCCTTCCATTGGAATCTATTCCTACGAGCTCTACACCCAGTATGGGGTGGAAAACATCATCCGCATCGGTTCCGCCGGTTCGTATACCGAAAAGGCCAAGCTGTTTGATGTGCTGCTGTCCACCGGCGCTTATTCCGAGAGCAACTACGCCGTGACCCAGTCCGGGGATACCGACGAGATCCAGCGCCCCAGTGAGGCTCTGAACGATGCCCTGCGCCGCAGCGCTGCAGCCCAGAATATCCCCCTCATTGAGGGCGTCATTCATTCCGCCGATGTGTTCTACCGGGAACCCAGCGACGGAAAGCCTGCCTATTGGGAACGTCTGCGGGACGAGAAGGGCTGCCTGGCTGTGGAGATGGAGAGTTTCGCCTTGTTCCACAACGCCAAGGTCCTGGGCAAGAATGCTGCCTGTCTGCTGACCATCTCGGACAGCTTTGTCTCGCCGGAGATCACCACCGCCGAGCAGCGCCAGACCAGCTTCACCGCCATGATGAAGGTGGCGCTGGGGGCTCAGCTGTGAGCGCCGCTCTTTCTGCCGAAACCCGCACCGAACTGATCCGGGCGGCGTTTGCGGCAAGAAAATTTGCCTATGTGCCGTATTCCCGCTTTCGGGTGGGGGCGGCCCTGCTGGCCCGGGACGGCCGGGTCTTTACCGGCTGCAATATCGAAAACGCCGGGTATACCCCCACCAACTGTGCCGAGCGAACGGCCCTGTTCAAGGCGGTCAGCGAGGGCGTGACCCGGTTTTCGGCCATTGCCATTGTGGGAAGCTTGGAAGGCAAGACCAATGAACTGGTCACCGGTCCTTGCGGTGTCTGCCGTCAGGCACTGTATGAATTCGGTGGTCCGTCTCTGATCGTGATTATGGCCAAAAGCGAGGAGGACTTCATCGAAACCACCCTCGGCGAATTGCTGCCCTACGGCTTTGGCCCCCGGAATCTGGAGATTGACCCCGTCTAAAAGGAGTTTTCTGTTTTTATGTATCAGTACCCGCATTTTCGTGATTTTCGCCGCCCTATGACCGTTGCTTTCTGCGGCCTGTTGGCTTTCTCCCTGTGCGCCTGCTCGGCGGCGTCTTCTTCCTCCTCGGGACCGCAGACGGTGGAACAGTCCCCGCTGACGGACGATAGCCTGTATGTGCTGCAGGACAGCGACACAACGTTGACCGGGCAGGGAGCGACGGTGGCTTTTGTGGCCGATATGGCCGGTACCGAAACCGGTCCCGACGCAGCCCTGTGGAGCGGTGTACAAGCCTTTTCCGATACCTTCGGCTACAATGCCCAGCTTTACCAGGCGGAGGAGGACTCTCTGGAATCCCGGGAAAATGCACTGCGGTCGGCAGCGGAGAGCGGTGCTGCCGTAGTTGTCTGCCGTGGTGACGCTATGGCGGCGGCGCTGTATAACATTCAGAACAATTATCCGTCGGTGTCCTACCTTGCCTTTGACGGGGAGCCTCACACCGAGGATTATACTTCCTATGAGACCGCATCCAACACCCACTGCATTACCTTCAATGAGGAACAGGCCGCCTACCTGGCAGGGTATGCGGCAGTCATGGACGGCAACACCAAGTTGGGGTTTGTGGGGGCGGAAGCCATGCCCGGGACCGTGCGCTACTGCACCGGCTTTTTGCAGGGCATAGACGCCGCGGCCCAGAGCCAGGGCGTGCAGGCCAGTGTGGAAGTGTGGTTCGTGGGCGGTGAGGACGCCGGTGAAATCGTGACCCAGCGGGCGGGCGAATGGTATGCCGACAGTGTACAGGCGGTTATGGCGGCCGGGGAAGGTACCCTGCAGAGCTGTATCGACGCGGCACAGGGAACCGGCGCCCTGGTGATCGGCACCGACTGGGATTGCACCGAAACCGACAGCGTTGTGCTGACCAGCGCCGTGAAGAATTATTCCAGCGAAGTACAGAACGCCCTGTTTGAGTATTTCCAGACCGGCAGCTGGGGCAACAGCGGCGGTACCACCACCCGGGTGGGCGCTTCGGAAAATGCGGTGGGATTGCCTCAGGTAAACTGGCGCATGTCCGATTTCACCCAGCGGGAATATGAAAAAATTTACAAGAATCTGCACGACAGCGTCGTCAAGGTGGAACGTCTTTCGGATATTTCCACCCTGCCCGAAACTCCCAACGTGGCAGTGGATGTTTTGGGATAATTGGCGTTTTGTTATGTTTTTGTAATGTGATTTCGTTGGTTTTTCCATTGAAAAAAATAAAGGAATCCGGTATACTGAACTTGTCAGGCGGGCGCTGTGGAGTGTTATGCACGCATGCGTCCGCCCTATTTTTTTTACCCTTTCCCAACGAAAAAGGAGAGTACAAAATGAAAAAGTTTCTTTCGCTGAGCATGGCCGCTGTCATGGCGCTGTCTCTGGCCGCCTGCGGCGGTAGCGGTGACGGAGCCACTTCCGGCAGCACTGCCACCAACGCCACTGCCGAGGGCGCTGCTTCCGCTGAGATCACCGGCATCGCTCAGGTCTGCGATGTGGGCACCATCGACGACGAGAGCTTCAACCAGGGCTGCTGGACCGCCGTGGAAGCCTACGGCGAGGCGAACGGTATTGAAGTCAACTACTACCTGCCGCCGAGTGATGAAGCCAACGATGAGGATCGCCAGACCCTGATCCGCAACGCTGTCAATGACGGCGCCAACACCGTTGTCTGCGTCGGCTACCTGTATGGTCCCTCCCTGGCCTGGGCTGCCACCGAATACCCGGATGTCCACTTCATCGCCGTGGACGTGACCGTGGCGGATATCGGCACCGAGACCATCCCCGATAACGTCTACTGCATCACCTACAAGGAAGAGCAGGCCGGTTACCTGGCCGGTTATGCCGCCGTGAAGGACGGCTTCACCGAGCTGGGCTTCCTGGGCGGTATGGCCGTTCCCGCCGTCATCCGCTTCGGCTATGGCTATGTGCAGGGGGCTGACGCTGCTGCGCAGGAACTGGGCACCAACGTCAACATCAAGTACTGGTACGGCGGCGCCTTCTCCGGCGATGCCAACATCACCGCCAAGATGGAGAGCTGGTACTC
>CALWNO010000011.1 GCA_944382785.1 uncultured Gemmiger sp.
GCGGCCGACGAGGCTCGAACTCGCTACCTCCACCTTGGCAAGGTGGCGCTCTACCAGATGAGCTACGGCCGCATGTTGGAGAGTTTAGCTTGCTTCGCTTTCTTTCAGCTTGTCGTGCTCTCTCCGGGCGACGAATGTTATTTTACTGCATCAGCCCCGATTTGTCAAGCATTTTCTCTCCATTTTTTTGAAAAAAATCAAACTTTTTTATTTTCCGCGCTGACAGGCCAATTTTTCAGCAAATCGTTCAGGTCAACACGGTAGGTTTTGTCACAAAACTGGCAGTGAACCTCTGCCATAGGGTCTTCGTCCCGCAATTTTTCCACTTCACTTCTGCCGAGACTTTTCAGCATACGGTGCACCCGTTCCTCGCTGCAGTCGCAATGGTAAACGACAGAGCTGGTATCCAGCACTTCCGGGTCAAATGTGGCCAGAGCCATGTCCAGCATGTCCCGCACCGTCTTGCCCTGCTCCATCATGGAGGTGACACTGGGCATGGCGACAATGTTCTTTTCCAACTGGTCGATCTCACTGTCCAGAGCGCCCGGAAGCAGCTGCACAATGAAGCCGCCGGCACAGCGCACACTCAGGTCCTCATTGACCAGAACGCCAAGGGCGCAAACGGTAGGTGTCTGCTCACTGACGGCAAAATAGCGGGTCACGTCCTCGGCAATCTCGCCGGAGACCAGGGGTACCTGGCCGATGTAGGGTTCCCGCAGGCCCATATCCCGGATCACGTCCAGGGTGCCGTCGTGTCCCACGGCACTCCCCACATCCAGATGGCCGTCAGCCCGCGGTGGAAGCTCCACAACGGGGTTCTGCACGTATCCCTTTACATGGCCATCCCCGTCGGCAACGGCCATAAGACGGCCTGCAGGGCCGCCACCCTTGATCTGCAAGGTCAGGGAATCCTTGCTGCTCTTGAGCATGGCGCCCATCATGGCAGCTGCCGTCAGCAGACGCCCCAGCGCCGCTGTGGTCACAGCACTGGTCTTGTGCATCCGTTCCATCTCGCGAACGATATCGGTGGAATCCACTCCGTAAAATACAATGCCGCCGTTTTCCGAAATACCGCGCAGCAGATTGTCCTGAGCCATGGTTTACTTCTCCTCTTGTGTATAGCGTTTGACAGCCGTAATGATCCAGCGCTGGCCGTCCGGGCGCACAGGGCCGAAATCCTCCCCATCCGACACCCGGACCACCGTAAAGCCGTACTTGTCCAGCAAAGCCTGCACAGTGGGCAGAGGGTAGCTGTATTCGGAGAAATCCTCCTTCCAGATGTCCCCTGTTTCTTTTTCCCGGATCTCAATGTGAATATCCACCCGGCCGCTGGACTCGTCATATTGATTTGTCCAGTGGCAGACGGCGTCCTCGGCATCCAGATCAAAGGTCTGTCCTCCCAGCACTTTGGCGTGCTTGTAGGGCGTGTTCAGGTCAAAGACGAACACGCCGTCCTTTTCCATAAAGAACGCCGCGTTCGCAATCGCTTTTTCAAAATTTTCCAGGGGACCGATGTGGTTGTAGGTGTCAAAGGTAGACACCGCCGCCCGGATGGTCCCGTACAGGTCCAGCTGCAGAAGGTCCTGCTGCAAGAGCAGGACCTTGCCGGTCATATCCAGTTCGTCCGCCTTTTCCCGCAGGACGCTGAGCATCTCCTCTGAGCGGTCGATCCCGATCACATCGTACCCTGCCTGGGACAGCATCAGGGTCAGTTCCCCGGTTCCGCACCCCAGGTCTGCCAGCAACCCATCGTTCACACCGTGGGCTGTCAGCTCCGAAACAACATACTGATACAAAGCGTCGTAGTCCGCCGCCTCATTCAGTTCATCATAAAAATAGGCAAATTCGTTGTACGCCATCAGTTCTCGGCCTCCAACTGTGCGTCCAGGCAGGCCCGCACCTCTTCCACGCCGGTACCCTTCTCGGCACTGGTAAGAAAGACGCGGCGGCAGCCGTATTCGGCACAGATTTCCTCAAACCGGGCCAGGCAGGCGGCCACTTCCGACTTTTTCAGCTTGTCCGCCTTGGTCAGCACCACCACAAACGGAATGCGGTGATACCGCAGATACTCCAGCATCTGGCGGTCATCCGCGCTGGGGTCATGGCGGCAGTCCAGCAGCTGGACCAGCAGCTTCAGCGGACGGCCCGCCTCAAAATAACCGTTGATGAGCTCATCCCAGCGGGCGCGCTCGGCGTTGGAGACTTTGGCAAACCCGTAGCCGGGCAGGTCCACGAAATAAGCCGTGTCCACCCGGTAAAAGTTGATGGTAGCCGTCTTGCCCGGCGTAGCACTGACGCGGGCCAGGTTTTTGCGGTTGCACAGTTTGTTGATCAGGCTGGACTTGCCCACGTTGGACCGGCCGGAAAAGGCAAACTCTGGACGATCAGCGGCGGGCAGCTGGCTGGAAATGCCGTAGGAAGCCTGAAATTCGCTGCGATTATAGTTCATGCCCCACGCTCCTTTACATGACGGTGGCGGGCTCTTTCGCCGCCGAAGCGTCTGTGGCGATGAGCTGGGTGGCCTGCGGAACGGTGACCGACGCCCGGGGCGTGGTCACCGCGGGACGGATCAGGGCCTCTTTCAGCACCTGAGAAAGGTCGCTGACCGGCACAAACCGGATGGCCTTCTTCACTTCCTCGTCCACCTCATACAGATCGGACTCGTTGTCTTTGGGGATCAGCACGGTGTGGATTCCTTCCCGGTAAGCTGCCATGCTCTTTTCCTTCAGACCGCCGATGGGCAGCACGCTTCCGTGCAGGGTAATCTCACCGGTCATGGCCAGGTCATGGCGCACCGGCAGCCCGGACAAAGCCGAGATCAGAGCGGTGGTCAGGGTCACACCGGCGGAGGGGCCATCCTTGGGCACGGCCCCTTCGGGAGCATGGATATGCAGGTCGATGTTCTTGAAGGCATCGGCCGCAATATCGTACTGCTGGGCATGGACGCGGGCATAGGTGACCGCCAGGTGGGCGCTCTCCTTCATCACGTCGCCCAGACTGCCGGTCAGCTCGATCTTGCCGTTGCCGTTGGGAATGACGCTGACTTCCACCGGCAGCATCTCGCCGCCCACACTGGTCCAGGCCAGACCGTTGGCAATGCCCACGGCATCGCTGCGGGAGATGAAGGTGGGCTTGACCTTTTCAGGGCCCAGCAGGTTCTTCAGCATGGGCGCAGTGACGCTCATATGATCCACTTCCCCGGAGGCGATCTTCAAGGCGCACTTGCGCAGCACCGCCGTGATGGTGCGTTCCAGGCTGCGGACGCCGGCTTCCCGGGTATAGCTGTCAATGATGGCGTTCAGCGCCCCGGCAGTCAGGGTCACACGACCGGTCAGGCCGTTGTTCTTCAGCTGTTTTGGCAGCAGGTGGCGCTTGGCAATATTGAATTTTTCAATGCGGGTGTAGCTGGGCAGCTCGATCACGTCCATGCGGTCCAGCAGGGGTCCCGGAATAGTGGAAGCATCATTGGCGGTGGTGATGAACAGCACATCGCTCAGATCAAAAGGAATATCCAGGAAATTATCCTTGAACGTGCGGTTCTGTTCCGGGTCCAGCACTTCCAACAGAGCACTGGCCGGGTCGCCACGGTAGTCACCCGCCAGCTTGTCGATCTCATCCAGAAGAATGACCGGATTGGCCGACTTGGCGCTGATCATGGCGTTGATGATGCGGCCCGGCATGGCACCGATGTATGTACGGCGATGGCCCCGGATCTCAGCTTCATCGTGCACACCGCCCAGGCTCATACGGGCAAACTGACGGTTCATGCAGGTGGCGATGGACCGGGCAATGGAGGTCTTGCCCACCCCCGGAGGACCCACCAGGCAGATGATCTGCCCTTTGACCTCTGTGTTCAGCTTGCGCACAGCCAACAGTTCCAAAATCCGCTCCTTGACCTTGCGCAGACCATAGTGATCCTTGTCCAGCACACGCCGGGCGTGGCTCTGGTCGTAGTCGTCCTTGGTATAGGTATGCCAGGGCAGGGACAAGCAGGTATCCAGATAGCCGCGGATAACGCTGATTTCCGCCGCGTTGCCCTGCATGCGGGCCAGGCGGTCGCATTCCTTCAGCAGCTTTTCTTCGCTTTCCTGTACCAGATGCAGCGCGCGGATCTTTTCGCGATAGTTGTCGGCCTCGGCGCGGGTATCCTCGCTGTCGCCCAGTTCCTCGCTGATGATGTGCATCTGCTCCCGCAGATAATAATCCCGCTGGCTCTTGTCCATCTGGACGTTGACTTTATCGTCGATATCCTTCTCAATAGACAGGATATCGCATTCCTGATGCAGCAAAATCAGCAGCTTTTCCAGGCGGCCCAGCAAGGTGGACTCATTCAGGATGGCCTGCTTGTCCTCATACTTGAAGAGCAGGTTGGCGGGCATGTACTCGCTGAGATAGAGCGGGCTGTCCGAAGAGACAATATTGTAGACTACATCCTTGGAGATCTGCGGGCTGTAGGAAAGATATTCCTCAAAGCAGTCCTTCAGGCTGCGCACCAGCGCTTCGGTCTGGTTGCGTTTGTCGGCCGGAATGCCGCGCACCGGAGCGGTGCGCACTTCTGCCATGAGATATTTTCCGGTGTCATCCAGCGAAAGCAGCTTGGCGCGGGTCTTGCCCTCCACCAGCACCTTGACCAGTTCATCCGAGACCCGCAGTACCTGCTTGATCTCGGCAATAACACCAAAGGTATACAGATCCGCAGCGGTAGGCTCCTCGGTGTCGGTTTCCTTCTGGGCAACCAGGAAGATACTGCTGTTGCCGTGCATGGCCGCCTCAATGGCGGCAATGGACTTGGCACGGCCCACCTCAAAATGAATGATATTGTTGGGGAACACCACAAGCCCGCGCAGCGCAATGGCCGGCAGATGCACGACATTGTGGGTCACCTTGACCTTGACCTTCTGTTCAGACATTCTTTTCCCTCCCGGGGACAGTGTCCCCTGCCATGCACGGGTTTTGCCCGGCAAGCACAGTTTGACTTTGAAGCACCGTGGGCGGCAGCAACAGGCGCAGCCTGCCCGGTGCATTTTCTATATACAGATGCCGCACAGGGCGGCATTCGCCGTCCAGCGTGGCAACAATGGGCCGTGAATCCAGCACATCCAACGTAACCCGGCGGGCTCTGCAGAAAGACATCCACCGCGCCAGGGACGGCTCCACCGTCCCGTCCGCCTGCAGATGTTTCCCCTGCCGATACAGCGCCAGCACCGATGCGATACGCAGCCGGGACATAGGCTTGACCAGCACCACGTCCAGCAATCCGTCGTCCATCCGGGCATAAGGCGCAGCCTCATATCCGCCGCCGTACATCCGACCGTTGCAGACCGCCATCATCATGTAGGTACCGACGTGCTCCGTACCGTCCAGGCACAGACGCAGACGATGCCCGAACGGAGATACCATGGCCTGCAAAATGGACAGCGAATAGGCCATGGTACCACCGCAGCCGGGCAGACGCCGGAATTTTGGGATTCCGTAAGCCACCTGCGCATCCAGACCGGCGGCGCAGATATCCACCCCGATGCCGAGATCCGTCTGCAGCGCATCCGATATCACGGGAACAGCCTGCAGCTGGGCAGACATACCCAGAAAATCTTCCGCCGTACCGAAGTTGCGGACAAAATCGTTGCCGCTGCCGCAGGGCACACACCCCACGGCAATATTCTTTCGCCCGGCAGCCGCCTGGAGCACCTCATTCAAAGTTCCGTCACCGCCGCAGGCGTAGACATAAACCTCCTGCCCTGCATCAGCCAGCTTTTCGGTAATATAACGGGCGTCTCCGGCGCATTCGGTGAGATGAATTTCCGGGTTCAGGCGAGCCGCTTCGGCCGCCTGCCGGATGGCCGGAATCAGCCAACAGCTGGCATCTTTCTGCCCCGCTGTCGGGTTGATGATAAAGACCTGCTGCACGCCCGGCACGCCCTTCCGTTTCGATGTTTTTTCGTTGGTATACAAAAATACAATGTATATTGTAGCGGCTTTTTCGTCAAATAGCAAGCAGATGGCATAATATGTTACAAAACGTACAAAATATTGAAATAAAGTTCTCCCACAACACGCATAATGTCCGTGAATACAGCTGCCATGCGGCTTTGGAAAGGATTGTGCACCCATGAAAATTGCCATGGAAGTGGGCCAGGTGATCATCTTCAGCTTTGTTTCCCTGGCCGTCATGTTCGCCACCACCCGCCTGGGCGGTAAACGTCAGATTTCCCAGATGAATATCTTCGACTATGCCAACAGTATCACCGTCGGGTCCATCGCCGCCGAAATGGCCACTAACCTGGAAAGCTGGTACCGCCCTTTTACGGCATTGCTTGTCTACGGAGCCGTAACCTGGCTGGCACACTTCGGGGCCTGTAAAAGCTTCTGGCTGCGCCTGCTCCTGGATGGTCGGGCCATCGTTCTGATGAAGCACGGCGTAATCCGCAAAAAAGAGCTGGGGCAAGCCGGCATCGACCTGAATGAATTTCTCGGCCAGGCCCGGGTTGCCGGATATCATGACCTGAACGAGCTGGAAAGCGCCATCCTGGAAACCAACGGCCAGATCAGCTTTTTACCCCGCAGTGAATACAAGCCGGCCACCGCTCAGGATGCAGGTCAGTCCCCTGCCCCCGTTTCTTTGTGGTATGACCTGATTCTGGACGGCAATGTCATGGAAAACAACCTGAAGGAATGTGGCCGGGACCATACCTGGCTGCAGAATCAGCTGCACCGCCGGGGTATCGGACAAACCAGGGAAGTGTTTTACGCCGCCTGTGATGAAAACGGCAATTTTTATGCCAGCCGCCCGGAATAACGGGGGTCATCCAAGCCGGCACCGCCGGGGGCGGTTCGTACGGGCAGAGTTCTGCGGAACCTCCACCATGATCACATCCGCGCCGATACTGCGGATGTCCTTCCATTCGATTTCCAAGTCATCATCCCGCCCGAACAGCCCGAACCAGCGCGGCCGCCCGCGCAGGATCAGACGGCTTACCCGGGCCCCGTCCTCCTCCAGCACCAGGTCATCCACACGGCCAAGATTTTCCCCCGTTCCGGTCTGAATCACATCTTTCCGGCTCAGTTCGTACAAAGTCATAGCCCTGCCTCCTTTCAGAATTTACTATATGCGGCAGATTGGGGTTTGTTTCTTTGCCCGTTTGCGTGTATAATAAAGGGGCAACATTCCAAGCGGAGGGCTTTATCTATGTACAAGAACATCATCTTTGATCTGGGCGGGGTCGTGGTCAACTTTACCCCCAAGGATTTTTTGATGGACCGTTTTATGAATAAAAAAGCGGAGGACATGGTATATGCCCTGACCTTCGGCAGCAAAGAATGGGAGGAACTGGACCGCGGTGTCATTTCCCGCGGCACAGCCAACCGCATTATGCTGGAAAACGCAGCCCGTTGCGGCCGTACCTTTGAGGTACAGACGGTCATCGACGAGTGGGAAAGCATTTTGCAAACCAACCAGCGCACCCTCAAAACCATGTGCAAGCTGAAATTGGCCGGCTACCGGCTGTATTACCTGTCCAACATCGCATCCGATACCTTTGAACAGGTCAGCCGCCGGGACTTTTTCCCCCTGTTTGACGGGGGGATCGCTTCCTGCGATGTGCACCTGTGCAAGCCTGACCCGAAAATCTATACCCTGCTGATGCAGAAATATCATCTGGCTTACGATGAGTCCATCTTTATTGACGACAACAAGCAAAACGCCCAGGCTGCCTACAATCTGGGCATCACCGGTATCCTGTACAAAAACCACAAATCCTTTGAGCGTGCCCTCCGCCTTTGCAAGGTGGAATTGCCCGATTCCCGCAACATCCGCACCATGATCCGCAACATGAAGCGGGAGCAGGAACAGGCGGAAGCAGCCGCCCGGCAGCAATCCAACGAATGACCAGCAAAAAAGACTCCGTACACAAAAAATGTGCGAAGTCTTTTTCATTTTCAGCAGCTGGAGATCTGTTCCCGGATGCGGCACAAAGCGTTTTTCTCCAACCGGCTCACCTGTGCCTGACTGATGCCGATCTCCCTGGCAACCTGGACCTGGGTCTTACCCGCCAGATACCGCAAAGAAATGATACGGCGTTCCCTGTCGGACAAGGCCCGTACCGTATCCTTGAACATGATGCCGCTGATCCAGCTTTCCTCCCCACCCGCTTCCGGCACACGGTCCATCAGGGAAACGGAATCTTCTCCATCGCTATACGCCGGTTCTGAAAGGCTGGCCGGCTCCACTACCGATTCCAACGCCATCGCCACGTTCTCGGGGGCCGCCCCTACCTTTTGGGCGATTTCCGATACTTTGGGTTCCCGACCGGTCAGCTTTTGCAGTTCTTCCCTGGCTTGCATGGAATGATAGGCCAGGTCCCGGATGGAACGGCTGACCCGCACAGGGGTATTGTCCCGCAAAAAGCGGCGGATCTCCCCCACGATCATAGGGACGCCATAGGTAGAGAACCGCACCTTCAGGGTGGGATCAAAATTGTCAATAGCCTTGATCAGCCCGATGCACCCGACCTGAAACAGATCGTCCAGATTTTCCCCACGGCCGGAGAATTTCTGTACCACGCTGAGGACCAGACGCAGGTTGCCCTGAATCATCTGCTGGCGCGCCGCCGCATTGCCGCTGCGCGCCGCCAGCAAAAGTTCGGTTTTCTGCCGTTCGTTCAAGACCGGAAGCTGGGAAGTGTTCACCCCGCAGATTTCTACTTTTCCTGCATACATGTTCAGCCATCCTCCCTGTTTTTGTTTGCCTAACAGTATGGACGGCCTCTGCGTGGGGCAGACAGTCTCATTCCTGGTAAATTCTGCACAGCAGGCAACTTTCCGGCATAGACTGGGCCAAAGGAGGTCGGTTTTTATGCCCGAATTTATTTGGTTTTATCTCTTTCTTCTGGCATCCGCCCTGTTTGTAGCTACAGCTGCGGCGCTTTTTGTGGCCCTGCATCCCGCCACCGATGAGGCAGACACCGGCAACATCCAACAGGAATACTCCGCCCCTACCTTTTCCCGTACTGCCGGCTTTTCCATCACCTCTCATCCTGACAACGAAATTCTGGTTCCCCGCCGCATGTGGCTGATCAACCACGGCACTGCCGAAATCGAATACGTGATCACGCCCGACAACTTTGCCCGGCTGCGGGCCGCCCCCGCCGGAACCATGGACATTCCGGACGGATTTTCCGACCAGGAATATGAAAGCGTGGCCTCCTACAAAATTGATGGGATCATCGTTACCCAGAGTCAGTCTCCGGGACGCAACGGCATGCTGCAATGGACCCGGGACGGATTTGACTTTGCCCTGTTTGCCGAAACGCCGGAGATGAATCTGCTGGGCGGTGTAGCCACCGACTTTGTACGTCAGAGCGCCGCAGCGGAAACCTGAACCGCCCGCCGTACTCAGACCACCGTTTCGATCTCCCGGCGCAGACGCTTGATGATCCGCTTTTCCAGCCGGGAAATATAACTTTGGGAGATGCCGATGCTGTCGGCCACCTCCTTCTGGGTATGCTCGGTCTGACCATTCAGCCCGAACCGCATTTCCATGATGGTGCGCTCCCGCTCCGACAGGCGTCCCACAGCCTGCCGCAGGGCGGTGCGCTCAGCGCTGCGCTCCAGTTCCTCTCCCACTTCTCCGTCGTCGCTAGTCAGAACATCCATCAGCAGCAACTCGTTGCCATCCGAATCGGTGTTCAGCGGCTCATCGATGCTGGCATCCTGGCGCCGGTTGGAACTCTTGCGCAGATACATCAGAATCTCATTCTCGATGCACCGGCTGGCATAGGTGGCCAGTTTGATGTTTTTGCCGGGTTCAAAGGTGTTGACCGCCTTGATCAGGCCGATGGTACCGATGGAAATCATATCCTCCACCCCCGCAGCAGGGCTTTCAAACTTTTTGGCAATGTACACCACAAGGCGCAGGTTATGTGTGATCAGGGTATCCCGTGCTCCCGGACGCCCGGCAGCCAGGTCGGCAAAAACCCGTTTTTCCTCCTGTGGATTCAGCGGCGCGGGCAGCGTGTCCGGTCCGTTGATATAAAACAGCTGCTGCTCCGCTCCCAGACAGGCCAATAGCCTGGAAAGCGCCTGTCCCACTTTTTGGATAGTGTTCATAATTAAAGCTCGCCCCTTTCTTTACAAGAAATCGCTGCCGTACAGCGCCTCATATCTGCCCGAAAAAGGTTGTCTGGTAAAAGCCACCGCCGTCCGCCCAAGAGAGAGAACCCCCTTAGAGGTAATCAGCCCGATCTGCCGCACCGAAAACCCCGGCAGAACGCTGCGCCCGGCCGCCGTGGCGCAAGGGATCAGCCGCAGGGTCAGTCCTTCCGGCATTTCCTCCGGATTTTGCCCCGCAAACCACCCGTCCAGGAACCGGCAGGCTGCCGCGGGCAAGCGGGAACGGGCATCCGGATAACTGACCAGCAACACCGGCAGACAGGTGACCGGATCCTTCAGGTGACAGCCGGTGTCCAGGGCAGCCCGCAACCGGACAGCGGTCCCGCATAGTTCCAACTCGATCCCGGCGGTTTCTTCCTGCCCACGGGGAGCGTTCAGCAGATGCATGCCCCCCCAGACGGCCAGGCTGCATGCTCCAGCCAACAGCAAAAGTATCAGCGGTGAGATACGCAGATACACCACCAGATTTCCGGTCTGCAGAAGCGGAGACCCGGTTTGCAGAATAACCAGCATGCACAGCCCGGCCAGCAGAAGATTCAGCCCCGCATACCAGCAAACCGCCGTGAGCCATGCACGCACAGGCCTTCCTCCAAATGCCGCCCAGGTGATGAGCCCCGCCGTTACCAGCTTATAGACCAGCTGAACGGGATAGGACAGTTCCGGAGCAAACAGAATCAGGGAGGACGCAGCTGCCAGAACAGAAGCCCCCACCATGCGCAGGAACCTGGTTTGGCGTCCTGATAACACCCCGGCAGCCCACAGCATGGCATAAGCCATGAGGAAATTGGTCAAGAGCAGAACATCCAGGTAGATCACCGTCTTCAATCCTCGTTCCCACCTTTCCCTCTTGCGCTGATATACCCAGTGTATGACCGGGCCAGTAAAAAAATGCGCAAAACGCGCAGCCAAACGCAAAGCGCCTCGCCGGGCCAATGGCCGTGACGGGGCGCTTTGCGTTTGCGAATACAGGATTCTTATGGAGAGATGGATCAGATTTTTGCTTCGGGATGGGATTCCTGCCAGAGCTGGTTGGCCGTGGGCGTCCACTGATCCGCATACGGCTTGCAGCGACGGTACACGTCGGATGTGGATTCCGGCTTTTCCAGGTCGGTACTGTGGGCACCGCTGCGCTCCACCATGCCGGCCAGAAATTCGGGATTTTCCAGCATGGGGCAAGGCCGCAGATGGTTCTGATTAAAGGGCTGACCTTTATGGTACTCCTTGAACAGAGGCTGCTGCAGGCACTCCAGCAGAGACTTGTCATGAATGTTGGCACCAGAATAATGGATGAATACGCAAGGTTCCACATCGCCGTTGGGGTTGATGTGGGCATACTGGCGGCCGCCGGCAATGCAGCCGTCCACATACTCGCCGTCATTCTGGAAATCAATGCAGAAGATAGGTTTGCCGCCGGTCAGCCCGCGGATTTCCCTCACACGGTGATACATGTATTCCCGCTGTTCACGGTTGAGCATCAGGTCCACACTGGCACCTGCGCCAATGGGCATATAATGAAAATACCAGTTGAAACGGACACCGTGAGCGATGAGCATATCCATGAAGGTATCATCGGTAACCGCCTTGTAGTTGGCGCTGGTGTAGCAGATGGACGTACCGAAAAGCAGGCCATGCTTCTTCATCAGGTCCATAGCATGCATCACCCGTTTGAACACGCCTTCTCCACGCCGATCGTCGGTGGCATCTTCTATGCCTTCCACCGAAAGGAAGAAGGCCATATTGCCCACTTTCTTGACCGCTTCACAGAATTCATCATCAATCAGCGTACCGTTGGTGAACAGATGGAACACCGAGGTCTGGTGCTTTTCGGCCAGCTTCAGGATATCATTTCTGCGGCACATGGGTTCGCCGCCGGTCATCATATACCAGTGGATTCCAAGTTCTTCGCCTTCGGTCACTATACGGTCCATATCCTCATAGCTCAGATTCAGGCGGTTGCCATACTCCGCTGCCCAGCAGCCCTTGCAATGCAGGTTACAGGCGGAAGTGGGGTCGAACAGCAAAATCCAGGGCATGTTGCAGTCATATTTTTCCCGTAGTTCGCACACCTGATTATATCCGCTGAGCATCCCCTCAAACACCAGGTTCAGCACGTTCATCTTGAGCACGTTGGGGTCAATCTCATTGATGGCGCGGTACGCAAACTGCATCCACTTGCCGTTGGGGTCCTGTACCAACTTGCGGGCTGCGTCAAAAGCGCTGGCAGGGTAACGGTCTTTCAGCAGCGGCTCCCCCAGATCGATCAGCTTCAGAGCATTTTCAGCCATTTTCTCGGTGCCTTTTCCGCGCACCGCATGAATGGTTGCGTCAATGGCAGCACTAAACGCTGCACGCTGTGCTGCATGTACAATTTTATTGGTAGGCATAACCATCTCTCCTTTTTTCACCCGAAAACTGAGCAGCGGCAACCGTCTCGCGACAGCCGCACATTCTCGGTATTTCCGACTATTTTAGCGCCGGAAGCCAGAGGCTGTACATGGTCAAAACAGAGGTTTTGTTCAAAAAGAACATGTTTTTCCGCCGCAGTTTCGGCAGAATGAGACATCGATTCCCGATTTCATTTGGGAAAAATATGATATAATATAGGCATTGTTTCCCTGTTGTTCCCCGTTCCGGAAGGAGTTGCCCCATGCCTAAGACCAGCCGAACCAAACTGCTGCTGGCGCAAAGCCTGCAGCAGCTGATGCTGACCATGCCGCTGGAAAAGATTTCGGTGAATGATATCGTGGAAAAGGCCGGCGTCGGCCGCAATACCTTCTACTATCATTTTGCTGACAAGTATGATCTGGTAACCTGGTATTTCCAGACCGGGGTGACCCCTTTTCTGTTTGAGCACACCAAGTACGGCAGCTGGCAGGACCTTCTGTTGGGTCTGGAAGAATACTTTCGCCAGAACAAGGTTTTTTACCGCAACGCCCTGGCATATTCAGGACAGAACAGCCTTGCGGAATACATATACGATTTCATGCAGAAATATTACCGGCAGCGCCTGAGTGAATGTCGTCCCGAGATGCCGGAGGATCAGCTGGTATTCTTATCCCGTTTTTTGTCCGGTGCAGCCATGGGTGTATTGATGCCCTGGGTGCGGGAGGGGATGGAACGAAATCTTTCCACCCACACCCAATATCTGCTGGCTTTGCATGACAGCGAACTCCTGCAGGAGTTGCTGGTGGGGTCTCCCCTGCCGGAACAAGACGAACACAGCCAGTCCTGAGACAGAAAATCCCGCAACCAGAATGGAAGGATTCCGGTTGCGGGATTTCATCTTTTTATTCTGATTTTATCGGGAAAACGGGAATGGAAGCCCGGCGTCCACCGGTGCCCCTACCACCGCTTGTTCGGAGATTCCTTGGTTCACAGCCCGCAGATCTCCGTCCCAGTCAAGGACCATCACAGGTGCCGCCGATTCGGTACGGCTTTGCACCACCCGGCTGCGCAGCCGGGTGGCCGTCTCCTCCCCCATGCCCGGCATCCGGGCATACAGGCAAAAAGGAGTCCAGCGGGCCATTTCCGACAGCCAGGACGGCTCCATAGCCTGCCCTGCCGTTTGCTCATCCAGCAGCACAGCAAAGCCGAAGAGCAGCTTTTGTTTGTAAAGGTCCCGTGCTGCCTCCACAGAGACCGGCTCCAGAACGGGGGCCGGCAGCAACAGCCAAATGCTGAGATTGCAGCACTTAGCGAAGAGCATTGGAGGGGTGGCCGCCACAGTTTCCGGCGTTGCCACCAGCAAAAATGCTGTAAAAGGATGCTGCTCCGCCACTGCTACAGCTCGGTGCAGTGCTGCGGCATCCTGTGCATACAAAACCCACACATATTGTCCATCCTGCTCGGCCCGGGAGACAGCCTCTTCCAGGCCGACAGCCGCACAATTGGCTGTATTGAGCCAGGCAGCGGGTTGTCCGGTCTGTTCACAAGCCTGCTTGAGGCGAGCGGCTCCGTACACGACCCCACCTACCCCGAAATTAACGCCGAACGTACACAGGCATTCACTGTCCACGCGTTCCAGCAGACACCGGACCAGATCGTAATACAGGCTGTCGGCTCGCTCCAGCACCTGCTGCGCCTGCTTGAAAAATGCGCCGTACCGTGTTTTCTGTGCCAAGGCCTGGCACAGATCCACATAATTGCGCAGTTGCCGAAATTCATCCCGGCGCAGGTCCTCCACGGCCCGACGGGCCAGGGTCAGTGCAAATCCACGGGAGCGAATATAACTATCCTGCATCTCTGCAGCATCCTTTCTTGATTACCAACCAAACTGTTGTCAGGTGCTGTCATTATTTCAGTTCCACCACAGTCACACCGCTGCCGCCTTCCCCGTAACCGCCCAGACGGAAGCTCTTGACCTGACGGTGGGTGCGCAAATGTTTCTGAATGCCGGCGCGCAGCGCGCCAGTCCCAAGACCGTGGATGATATACACTGTATGCTGGCCGCGCATGACCGCACCATCCAGGAAGCGGTCCACTTCCCCGATGGCCTCCTCCACCGTATACCCCAACAGGTTCAGTTCCAGGCTGGCCTTTCGGTCATGATCCAGCTGGACACGGGTATGGGTGCGGGGTGTCTGGGGCTGTCGCGGTTTCTTCTGCATCTTGTCCGGAGCTTTCAGGCCGGACAGGGGCACCTTTGTCTTCAAAATACCGGCCCGGACTTCCACCAGGCCGTCCTTATCAGGCCGAGCCGTTACCACCGCCGTCTGGTTCAGCTCGGCAATGACCACTTCCTGCCCCACCTTGACTTCCTTCAGCGGTACATACTCCGCCACCGGCTGACGGGAGGCAGCCCCGGCCAGCAACTGCTCGGTATCCTTGCGGGCAATCTCTCGGGCACGAACGGCACGCTGGGCCGCACTGGCCTTTTCCTCTTTTTGCAGACGGCGCAGCTCGTCCGTCAGGGCATAGGCGTCGTTCTGCACCTTCTGAATCATATCCCGGGCCTGCTTGCGGGCGCGTTCCAGTTCTTCCTCGCCCTGCTTGACCAGCTCTTCCCGTTCTTTTTTGGCGCTTTCCAGCGCGTTTTCTGCCTGATGTTTGGCTTGTTCCGCCTCATCCTCGGCCTTTTTCAGCCGCAGCTTCATATCGTCCAGCTGAGCCAGCACACTGTCCAGGCGTTTGTCGTCGTTGGACATATGCGCCCGAGCTGCGTCGATGACATCTTCCGGGATACCCAACTTGGCACTGATGAGAAATGCGTTGGATTTGCCCGGCACGCCCACACTGAGCCGGTAGGTGGGCATCAGACTTTCCACGTTGAACTCACAGCTGGCATTGACCACCCCGGGTGTTTCCAAGGCATACACTTTGAGCTCCGCATAATGGGTGGTGGCCATCAACAGTGTGCCCATGCGGCGCAATTTTTCCAGAATGCTTACCGCCAGAGCAGCACCTTCGGCCGGGTCGGTACCGGCCCCCAGCTCATCCAGCAGGGTCAGCGTATCCGGACCGGCCAGCTGCAGAATCTCGGTAATTCGTTTCATATGGCCGGAGAAGGTGGACAGGCTCTGCTCGATGCTCTGCTCATCGCCGATATCTACGAGGTATTCCTGCATGCAGCAGACCGAACTGCTCTCATGGGCAGGAATCAGAAAGCCATACTGGGCCATGGCATTGAGCAGGCCGGCGGTTTTCAGGCTGACAGTCTTGCCGCCGGTGTTGGGGCCGGTAATGACAAGCGTGTCATATTCATCCCCCAGAGAGATATCAATGGGGACCACCTTTTTCTTGTCAATGAGAGGGTGGCGTGCCTTTTTCAGGGAGAAGCGGCAGGTGTCGCTGACCCGGGGCATAAAGGCATTTTCTTCCACCGCCAGGCGGGCCTTGGCCAGCAGCATGTCAATGGACAGCATGGCGTCATAGCTGTAGGAGAACTGGGGTTCCAGGCTCCCCACCTGAGCCGAGAAGGCGGAAAGGATGCGGGTAATCTCTTCCTGTTCCTGGGCATGCAGCTGCATAATCTTGGCGTTGGCTTCCACCACCGCCGTGGGCTCCACAAAGACAGTGGCGCCGGTAGAAGAAACGTCATGGATGACGCCGCCCACCTCGCCGCGGTATTCCGAGCGCACCGGCACTACGTACCGGCCATTGCGCAGGGTCACCACCGCATCCTGCAGAAATTTGTTAGTGGTAGAGTTTTTGATGATGGAATCCAGCTTGGTGCGGATGGAATCCTCGGTGGCCCGGATCTTGCGGCGCAGATCCCGCAGGGTGATACTGGCGGTATCGGCCATCTCTTCGGGCGAGAGGATACTGTCGGTGATCTGGCGTTCCAGCTGAGGCTGGGGTGCCAGGGCAAAGAACAGGTCATCGGTGGGCAGCGGGTCGTGGTCAGTCATGCCATACCACTGACTCAGCCCCTGGAAATTGCGCAGGGTGGCGGCGATCTCCAACAGTTCCCCCATGGAGAGGATACCGCCTTTGACCGCGTGGGCCGCAATGCGCTTGGCACCGCTGACCGCACCAAACCGGGGACTGCCGTTTTTGATCAGCAGGCTGTTGACGGCATTGGTTTTGCTCAACTCATACCGCTCTTCTTCGGGGGTCATAAAAGGCTGGATTTCCCTCATCTGCGTTTTGGTTTCCTGGCAGGCGCACAGGTCCACCGCGCGGTTGATGATCTTATCCAGCTCCAATGTGGTTTTATATGAAAAATCCATGAGTTGGGATTCTACTCCTTGCTTTTGGTCATTCCAGTACGGTTTTCAAAAAATCCAGGCTCTTGAGGCCATGGTCCAGGTTGGTCAGCAGATACCGTTCACACACACTTCCCAGGCGTTTGGTGCTCGCCTCAGTCAGTGTAAAGTTGAACAGCTTGCCATCTTCTGCCAGACAGATATGGCGCAGAGCATACAAAGCTCCCGGGTCCAGATTGGGTGTACGCCCGGCTTTGGCGGCACACTCGGCGCACAAAAGTCCGCCTTCGGTAGTGTCCAGGTAAAAATCCATGCCATCATAGCGCCCGCAGACATCGCAGGCCAGAATGCGCGGCATATAGCCGGCCAGGCAGATGGCTCGCATCTCATATATCGCTTTGAGCTGCCGCAGCGGGCGCTTTCCTTCACTGATCATATACAAGGTGTTCAGGGTCAGGCGCAAAAGCTGGGCTGCCTCAGGCGGTTCGGGGGCCAGAACAGCCGCTGCCTCGGCCAGATAGACCGCCAAAGCCATCCCCTCCACCGAACGGCCCAGGCCGTGAAACACCTTTTTGACAGCCGCACTGTCCACAAAGTTGCTGCTGCGGCCGATGGTCAGGGTAAATTCCGAGTAGCAGAACAGCCCGCAGGCGCTGAACAGCTTGTTTTTCAGGCGCAGACTTCCCTTGGCCGAAGCGGAGATCACCCCGCGGTCAGGTGTCAGAAGGGTCAGGATCTGATCCGCCTCGCCCACTTTGACCTGGCGGAGCACCAGCCCGGTCGTTGCGATCTGCATCGGAATCCCCTTTCCCTCCCGGCTTGCGGGCCTGCCGGGTCTTGTAACTCAAATAATCGTAAATGCTGCCCGTTTGGGCAAACAGTTCCCATTCCTGAATACCACAGTCCCACTGGTCCTGCTGCATATACCGGCACCTCTTTTCCGTGAATAGAATGTACCAGTCATTGTACATCTCTCCGTGCGGAAAAGTTGTCCAACCGGGTCAACAGGCCCCTGGAAAAATCTGTCAGGGTTTTGCAAATCCCAGGTCATCCAGAAGGCGCTCGCTGTCACGCCAGCCCTCCCGGACCTTGACCCAGCATTGCAGGTTGATGTGTGTACCGAGGAGCTCTTCGCAGTCGGTGCGGGCGGCGCTGGCCACCTTTTTCAGCATCTGGCCGCCTTTGCCGATGATCATCCCCTTGTGGCTCTTGCGTTCACAGCAGATCTCCACCGAAATGTCGATAAGATCCTTGTCCGGGCGCTCTTTGAAACTTTCCACCGTGACAGCCACGCCGTGAGGTACCTCATCCCGCATAAACAGAAGCAGCTTTTCCCGGATGAGCTCCGCCACCAGCTCCTTTTCCGGCATATCCGTAAAGGCATCGTCGTCAAAATAGTGCGGGCCCGGGGTGACATATTTCCCCAAGGCCTCCAGCAGTTCTTCACAACCGGTACCATCCTTGGCTGAGATGGTGTGCACCGCGTCAAAAACGCCCATGGCTTCGATCTGCTGTTTGCGGGCTTCCAACTCTGCAAAACCGCGCAACAGATCCACCTTGTTGATCACGGCAATGGCCGGACCGGATTTGCGCAGTGCTTCGATCATGGTGTTTTCGGCATCGGTCAGTTCCCCCGAAGGCTCAAACAACATCAAGGTCACGTCCACATCTTTGACACTGGCAGCAGCCGTCTGGGTCATGCGGGCATCCAACTTGTTGCGTGGAGTGTGGATACCCGGGGTATCCATCAGGACATACTGCACCGGCCCCTTGGTGATCACACCGGTAATCCGGCTGCGGGTGGTCTGGGGCTTTTTGGTCACAATGGCCACCTTTTCCCCCACCAGGGTGTTGGTCAGACTGGACTTGCCCACATTGGGGCGGCCGACCAGCGCCACAAAGACGCTGCTGGTCTGGGGTTGTTCATGCTTGTTCGGATTTCTGGGCATTTTGGGAAGTCCCTTTCTCTTTTGTATTGCCGTAGCGGAAGGTAAACAGGTAGGCTGCCCCCAGGGAAGCAAGCCACAGCACCACCGTCAACGGAGTGGCAGTCACGCCGGACCAGATGGCCTGCAGTGCCCGTGCATTGCCGAACAGGCAAACACCCACGCACAAGGCCCCCACGGCGGTGACCAGCACGCCGCCGGCTGCCATATCCTTGGCTGCACCGGCGCTCCACCAGTGCTCGGTGTCCGGCTTGTCCACCGCCCGCTCAATGGCAGAGTTCATCAGTTCCATGGCCATCACAGCAAACACGCACAAGGCCAGAAGCGCATAGCCGGTGGCGTCCAGCCCGGCCAGAAAGGCCGCTGCGTAAACATATATGGCTGCGCACAGGTGAAAGCGGAAATTGCGTTCCTCCTGAATGGCAGCCCGGATGCCATTCAGAGCATAAACAAAGCCGCGGCCAAAGCGCGCCAGGTCAGATTTGATCTTCATTCGTACAGAATCTCGTCATTGGTGTAAGAGACGGTGCGCGGCAGGCCCAGCTGCAAAAGTACAGCCTCCTCCTTTTCGCGCATGCGGACGGCTTCCAGGCCGCTGGTTTCATGGTCATACCCCAGCAGATGAAGCATGGAGTGGACGGTCAGATAGGCCACCTCCCGCTGCAGGGAATGGCCGTACAGTTCAGCCTGCTCCATGGCACGCTGCATGGAAATGACGATATCCCCCAGAATCTTGCATCCGTTGTCCTCATCGATATCATAGACACCGTTTTCACCCATGGGAAAGCTCAGCACGTCCGTAGCGCTGTCCTTGCCACGATATTGTTTGTTCAGCTCGTGAATGCGGTCGTTGTCCACAAAAGTGACACTGATCTCGGCGGGGCCGTCAAATTTTTCAAAATTCAGCACCGCGTTGCAGCTGCGGCGAATCAAAATCCGCAGCCCAGACGGAACTTTGACGGCATTTTGCTCATTGCTGATCAGCACCTTATTGGCCATAAGAGGTTCCTCCTTATGTAAAAATTCAGGTTTGTCGGCAGGAAATGATGGTATATCTTCCGTCAGCGGCGAGAGGCGGCCGCTGCTTTTTCATAGGCTTTGACGATCTGCTGCACCAGACGATGGCGCACCACGTCCTTATCGGTGAGCTGGACCTGGGCAATCCCCTGGATACCGCGCAGCACCTTGAGGGCATCTACCAGACCGCTCTTTGTCTTGTCCGGCAGGTCGATCTGGGTGATATCACCTGTCACGACCACCTTGCTGTTGGCCCCCATGCGGGTCAGGAACATTTTCATCTGCTCCGGAGTGGTGTTCTGGGCTTCATCCAGAATGATGAAAGCATCGTCCAGGGTGCGCCCACGCATATAGGCAAGGGGAGCCACCTCAATAGCCTGCTTTTCCACCAGGCGCTGAAAGGTTTCCGCCCCCAAAAGGTCAAACAGTCCGTCATACAGCGGGCGCAGGTAGGGGTCCACCTTGTTCTGCAGGTCGCCGGGCAAGAATCCCAGCTTCTCCCCCGCTTCCACCGCCGGACGGGTCAGGATGATGCGGCTGATCTCTTTGGCTTTGAATGCCTTGACCGCCATGGCCACCGCCAGATAGGTTTTTCCTGTACCGGCCGGGCCCACTCCGAAAGTGATAGCATGGCTGCGGATGGCCGCCAGATATTCTTTCTGGCCCAGAGTCTTGGGGTGAATGGGGCGCCCCTTGGCGGTTACCGCCACGAAATCGTCCGTCAGCTCCCGCAGACGCTTTTCTTCCCCGGCCTGGGCCAGACTGATGCAATAACGCACCGTCTGTTCATCCAGCGGGGTATGGTTTTCCATCAGCGTGACCATGCCTTCAATAGCGTGCACGGCGGCATTGACGCCTTCCTGCTCGCCGGTGAATTTCAGCAAAGAGCCACGGCATACCGCCGTGACTTTGAACTCGTTTTCCAGCATGCGGAGATTCTGGTCACAATTGCCGAAAACCGCCGCTGCCAGTTCGATGCTGTCCAGTTCAACTGATCGTTCTGCCAAATACACTACCTCCAGAGTAACATCATGCTACTTTGCATTATATCACAATTCGGTTGAAAAGAAACTATGAATGTTATACAAATTTTTTGTCGGTTTGTGTGCGGTGGCGGTTCAGGATGTGCCCTGCACTGTTTCGATAGGTGCCAGCGGCCCTGACTGTGCCAGTTCTGCCCGGAAAACATACTCAGCCCGGCAGGTCACCACACCGTCTGCGGTCTCAAAAATCAGATTCTCTTTTTCCAGCTCTGCATCCTCAAACTCCTGCAGCAAGAGTTGGCGGCAGCGACGGGCCGCCAGCGCACCGGCCTGCTCCTCGGTGTAGGACACCATCTGTTCGTCGGTTTCCCATTGGGTGACCCTGCACACACATCCAGGCAGAGACAAACGTCCGAGATGCAGCGGAAGCCACTCGGTGACAGTCTGTGCGCCGGGTATCGGGTCTTGTGTTTCCGTCTGCCAGGTGTGTCCCAGCAGGTACCAGGTGTTTGCGGTGCTGCTTTTTCCCGTCAGGATTCGGACACGATCCTGCAAAGGCTGCTGTACGGTATAGGTTTTCTGGATTTTACCAAGGATACGTCCGGATGCCCCCTGTACCACTGCCTGCCCGCTACGGTCTGCTTTCTGTCCATTTGCCAACAGCTGCCCCGGCGCCACATACTGCCCGGCCACCGCCTGAGCAAATCCGCTTTCCAGTTCAATGGCAAGAATTTGTCCCCCTGCTTTTGCATACAGAGCCTGGGGCTGCGTTTCCTGCCGGATTTCCTGTACCTCCCTCTCATTTTCTTCCACGAAGAGACAGCCGCCGGTGAAATTCAAGCTGATCCAGCCCGCCTCCTGCATTTCCAGTTCAAGGGCATCTTCGGCGGCTCGAAGTTTTTCTTCCTCCAGTCGGCAGCCTTCCCATATTCCTTGTCCGGACAGAGCGGTACGGAATTCCGCCTGTCGTGCCGGTTCCATCTCTTCAAAATCAATCGTCCATACAAAGCCCCCAAGATACCACTGCAGTAGAAAGAACACCACCACCCCTGCCAGCAGGCCGGGCCGGGCAGCCAGACGCTCCAACCCTTTTCCCGGTCCGCGCCTTTTTTGGATCTGCAATTCCGCCCGTGCTTCCTCTGCGGCTTTGTGCAGGCGGGCCACGTCCCCGCCGGCCACGTTTCCGGAATAGCCGTTTTCCGTACAGGACAGACGCGAAAAAGATACCCCTGCCCGGGCCGCCAGTCCAAGGCATCGCCTGGCAGTTTCTCCCCTCACTTCGAAAAAGACCCGGTCCGCCCATATGGCGGTTCTGTGCCTCTTCAAGGCTGCACCTCCCACTTGCGTCTGAACTCGATGTTCCGAATCTGCCCGGAACTGATCAGCCGCCTTCCGGCGAACGATTCTATCCGCAGGCCTTGCCCATACAATGTAATGATGGTATCTCCCAGATCCAGGCAGATCTTTTCCGGCGTGAAATCCAACACCCGGCGGCAGCCGTCGGTGGCCACATGCCCACCGCGCAGGACCAGATCCGGCAGCCGGTAAAACTCCCGTGCAGGCGGGCGGAACCAACGCCCCGGTTCAGCGGGCGTCCTTTCCTGTCTCCGGCGCGGACGGCGAAATCCTTTCATGTCACTGGCCCCCTTCCGCGTTTGCATGCGCTATCCCAAATATATAGCAAAGGAGTACCGGTTATGTGTTCTGTTTTTCGTTTCCGCTTTGTGGTGCCTGCGGCAGCTCTGTGTCTGTCCGGGCTGTTGCTGGCCAATCCCCATGCGGCAGCGGAAGGCTTTTCCCAAGGGATCACCTTGTGTCTGCACACACTGCTGCCGGCATTGTTTCCTTTCTTTGTAACCTGCAGCCTGGTGGCATCCTCCTGCGGCCGAAAAGGCGGTTTCTGGTCGGCGTTGCTGCTTTCCTGGCTGGGCGGATACGCCGTGTGTGCGGGTCTGGTTCATGATCTTCGTACACAAGGCAAGCTTTCTCCTCGCCATACGCAATTGCTTTTGCTTTTAGGCTGCTGCTCCGGTCCCGGATTCGTCATTGGCAGTGTTGGCGGGCAGATGCTTGGCTCCGTATCTGTGGGAATCATCCTGTATGGGGCGCAACTGGCCGCCAATCTGCTGTGCGTGCTGCTGCTCCGGCCATTCATAGGCAGACTATCGGCGGATCTGCCGCATGACATCGCCACACCCTCCTCCTCCGCTGTCACCGCCTCCCTCTCCTCCGCCATCACCGGAGCCGTCAGCAGTTGTCTGTGCGTATGCGGTACCGTGGTCTTTTTCCGCATCCTGCAGGCGCTGTGGGTACAAACCTTTTCCGCTTTTTCTTGGCTGTCCCCTTTTATTTCGGCCATTCTGGAAATCAGTGCCGGCTGCGCTGACTTTGCCCACCTGGGCGGCCCCTTCTCACTGCCGGGGATCTGCCTGTGCATGAGTATTCTGGGAATCTCTGTATTTACACAGCTGCATGCCATCCTGCAAGGAGCGGCTGATCTCCGCTTTTTGCTCCTTTCTCGTCTTGTACATCTGCCGGTCATGCTGATCCTTTTGAAACTGGGAATCCGGCTGATTCCGGCACAAAGTGCGGTATTCTCCAGTCTTGCTCCCAGGGTCATTCCTGCCAATCGCGTTTCTCCGGATGCCGCTTTCGTGATATTTTTGTTTTTATGTGCCGTTCTTTACAAAATTCGCAAAAAAAATTATAATGAATCCATTCATGGGTAAATAATTCAGACAGGAGGGGCCATCCTAATGTTCAAAAAGCCGATCTATGGCAGCAAGATCGCACCGGCATGTGCCTATTGCCTGCACGGCAGCCCGGCGGCGGACAACCGCATGGTCCTGTGCAAGCAGCGCGGGGTGGTATCCCCCTACTACTCCTGCCGAAAATTTGTGTATGACCCTCTTATGCGCACACCCCGGCGTCAGGAGCTGCCCCATCTGGACCCGAAGGATTTCAGTCTGGAGTAGGACAAACGCAGAGAGGTGTGCCATGCCCAACAAATCCGGAAAGCCGAGTTTTCGCCGTACGCTGCAGGATGCCTGGTACCAGGAGCGCGGCGTCATGTTGGTCTATATTTTTCTGCGCGTGTCCGTGGTTTTGGTGTTGGTGGCACAGCTTTTCAACCGCAATTTTGAGAACGTTTTTCTGTGTGTACTGGTACTGTTTCTGTTTTCTCTGCCTAGTATGCTGGAAAAGCGCCTTTCCATCAAACTTCCGGATACCCTTGAAATCATCATCCTGCTTTTTATCTACGCAGCCGAGATTCTGGGTGAGATCGGCGCCTATTATATCAAGCATCCCTACTGGGATACCGTTCTGCACACATTGAACGGTTTTTTGTGTGCGGCCATCGGGTTTTCTTTGCTGGATTTGCTGAACAGGCAAAAAAAGGTTGCTTTTCAGTTATCCCCTGTGTATCTGGCCGTGGTCGCCTTTTGCTTTTCCATGACAGTCGGGGTCCTATGGGAATTTTTCGAATACGCCATGGACCAACTGTTTTTTCTAGATATGCAGAAGGACATGATTGTGCATGAGATCGGTACCGTCAAGCTGGACCCTGCCGGGGGGAACGTACCGGTTCACCTGAAAGACATTGTGGATGTGATCCTCGTGCAGGGCGATGGCACCCGGACTGCCCTGGGACTGGGCGGATACCTGGATATCGGCCTTATGGATACCATGATGGATCTGTTCGTCAACTTTGTGGGGGCGACTGTCTTTTCGGTAATCGGGTATTTCTATGTGCGCAGCCGGGGCAAAAACCGGTTTGCCAAACGGTTCATCCCTGTCGTTTCCGATCCTGAGGCAGAAGATTCCAATATTAGCCCAGAGGGGTCCGACCAAGACACGGACGCCACAGATGATTGAGGAGAGCGTATTTCACTTTTGCGCGTTTTTCGGCATGCTTTGCGGTATGTAAAGAAAAATGCGCATTTTTTATGCGTTCCTCTTGACCGAAAGGCAAAAACAAGGTATACTATTCATGTTTCGCTGGAATAGCTCAGTTGGTAGAGCAGCTGATTCGTAATCAGCAGGTCGCGTGTTCAAGTCACGTTTCCAGCTCCAGAATTACACCTGGTATCGTAAGATTCCGGGTGTTTTCTTTTTTCCGGACAGCCCCTGCAATCTACGGAGATCAGATGTAGTGGCGCAAAAAAGGCGGATGCTCCTTTTGACAGGAAGTCATCCGCCTTTTTCATACTGTTTTTCCGCTTATTTCGATTGAGCCGCTGCAATCATCTGCAGGAAGGTCGGCTCATCAATCACAGGAATTCCCAGCGTCTGGGCTTTTGTCAATTTGGAGCCGGCCGCCTCGCCGGCCAACACATAGGCCGTTTTTTTGGAGACGGACGAACTGGCCTTGCCGCCGTTCTGGACAATCATGGCCTCTGCTTCCTGCCGGGAAAGCGTAGGCAGCGTACCGGTAACCACGATGGTCTTGCCGGCCAGGGCCGTTCCCTTCTTCTGGCCGTGCCAGGTCATATTGACGCCTGCATCCTGCAACCGCTTCAGAAGATCCATAGTGCCGCTTTTGGCAAAGAACTCGGTCACGCTCTGGGCCATAACACCGCCGATGCCCTCGATTTCCGCAATCTGCTCACTGGTCGCACGGCTCAGAGCCTCCATGGTTCCGAACTGTTCTGCCAGCAAGGCCGCCGCCTTATCCCCGATGTTGCGGATTCCCAGGCCAAACACCAGTTTATCCAAATTGTTCTGCTTGGAATTTTCAATGGCAGCCAGCAGATTGGTGGCGCTCTTTTCTTTGAACTTGTCCAGGGTGAGCAAGTCCTCTTTCCGCAAGGCGTACAGGTCCGCCACCGTATGCACCATTCCCTTGGCCGTCAGCTGTTCGGCCACAGCCTCGCCCAGACCGTCTATAGCCATGGCGTTGCGGGACGCAAAGTGAATCAGATTGCGTAGACTCTGGGCCGGGCATTCCGGATTCACACACCGAAGCGCGGCTTCATCCTGCAGGTGCACCACCGGTTCGCCACAGGATGGACAGACAGCCGGCATAGTATAAGGCACTGTATTTTCGCCGTGCTTCACCACGCCGATGATCTCCGGTATGATGTCCCCAGCCTTGTGAACCTCGATGGTATCCCCAATACGCACATCCAAAGAACGGATAATATCTTCATTGTGCAAACTGGCCCGGGATACACTGGTTCCGGCCAGAAATACCGGATCAAATACCGCCGTGGGGGTCAGTACACCCGTACGGCCCACCGAGACTTCAATGTCCCGCACCACCGTCTGCTTGACTTCCGGCGGATATTTGAAAGCAATGGCCCAACGAGGAAATTTATTGGTGCTTCCCAAAGTTTCCCGCGCGGCCAGATTGTTAACCTTGATTACTGCACCGTCAATATCAAATTCCAGATCACCCCGCATCTGACCGATGGCTTCAATCTCTTTGATGGCATCCTCAATGGAGTGATACACACTGTACCGTGGCGACACAGGGAAACCTAAATTCTTGATATAGTCCAGTGTTTCATGGTGGGTCACAAACTCCCGCCCCTGTACCCGCTGCAAGTTGAATACAAAGATGGAAAGTCCCCGGGAGGCCGTAATGCGGGCATCCTTCTGGCGCAGGGAGCCAGCTGCCGCATTACGAGGATTCTTGAACGGCGTTTTTGCTTCCAGCTCCTGCTGCTCACACAAAGTAAAAAATGCTTTATGGGGCATATATACTTCGCCGCGCACTTCCAGAAATTCCGGTGCATTGGGCAATATCTTGGGAATATCCTTGATTGTGGCCAGATTTTCGGTCACATCCTCTCCCACCAGTCCATCGCCGCGGGTTGAGCCCCGCACAAAGCGCCCGTTCTGGTATTCCAGGCTGACGGAAAGCCCATCGATCTTGGCTTCCACCACATACTCCGGTGCAATGCCTGCATCCCGTACCCTTTGATCAAAGTCCCGAAGTTCATCATAGGAAAAAGCGTCCTGCAAGCTTTCCATCTTGACCGCATGGGTCACCTTGCTGAACTTGCTGCTCACTCCTTCGTTGACGTGCTGGGTGGGAGAATCCGGTGTGACCAGCTCTGGGTACTCTGCTTCCAGGGCTTTCAGTTCCCGGGTCAGGGCATCGTACTGAAAGTCCTCCAGCTCCGGGTTGTTTTCCATATAATATAAACGGTTGTTACGCTCAATAACTTTGCGCAGCTCTTTGATACGTTCCCGTGCTTGCTCCAGTTGCATATCCTATCTCCATTTTTCAGTGTCAGAATCCTTTTACAGTATACCACAAACAAGCATCCTTGTCATTCATGTCCGGCATCTTTCACTCCTTTTTCCCTTATTTCCGATTTTGGGCATTGCTGTGGAAATCCGGATATTTTTTCAAAAAAAGTGTTGACAAACAAATCTTCGCTTGCTATAATAATCAAGCAGTCTTGAGAGAGACACCGCTTATGGGGGTATAGCTCAGCTGGGAGAGCGCTTGAATGGCATTCAAGAGGTCAGCGGTTCGATCCCGCTTATCTCCACCAAAAGCACCAACCGAAAGGTTGGTGCTTTTTTCTTTGCCGTTATGGGATTGCGGGCGGTTTCGTGTACCGAAACCGCCCGCAATTTCTATTTTTGTGGTGGAGGCAACACGTCCCACCTTTTTCATCCGATACAGAAAATTTATGCCCTTTATTCTGTCTATAGCGTCACAATGATGTTCAGCAGTGGGCAGCAGGTCCTGTCTTATGCTGTTGTATCCATGAAAGAACTTCTTCATAATTCAGAGAGCCATCCGCTATGCCAAAACCCAAATAGATCAGGTCAGCATCGGAATACTCCATTGCAATTCCATTCACATCCAAAAAGATCAATAGCGAGTAAGTCCCAATGCGCTTGTTCCCATCCAGGAAGGCGTGATTCTTAGCAAGTGTATACCCAAGTTTTGCCGCTTTCTGTTCCAGACTGGGATAGAGTTCCTGTCCATCAAAAGTGACAAACGGACCTTGGATGGCGGAGTCAAGCAGTCCCTCGTCTCGTAAACCATCCAGCCCACCGGTTTCCTGTATGAGAAAGCGATGGAGTTGTACTATTTTTTTTGTAGATAAAATAATCATTTTGCCAATTCCTCAAAAGCTGCACGGTGTTTTTTGAAAATACGGGTTGCAGAAATGCCAATCAGTTCATCCTCAGACAAAAGGAGTCTAGGATCAGTCTCAATATCCAACAACAGATACTTAGGACGGTTCCCTTTCAAAATGACTGCCTTGCCGTACTGATCAGCGATTCGCGTCGCCCGGGAAAAATTCTGATTGGCTTCCGTCACAGAAAGCATCTCTCTGGTATCAAGAGTCATTAGAAATCACCTCAATTACAATATATCAAAAAATAGGTATAATTCAACCTATTTCTGTTTGAAATCAAAATGACCTGATGAAAAATGTCCTACAGTTTTCTTTAGGCCAGTTTGGCTGGATTTTGGACGCCGGCTATGATACACTGAATCCAATAAATTCTGTAAAAGGGAGCGGATTTTGATGGCAGCGCAGAGCATGCTGGATAAGATGCATAGCGGAGAAATTTATGATCCCAATGATGAAGGCATTCTGCAGGAGCAGATGTCCTGCCTGGAACTTCTGTACGAATATAATCAGACACGTCCTCACGAACAGCAGCGACGCCAGGAATTGCTTCAGCGGATGTTCGCGGAAATTGGTGATAACTGTTATATTGAGCCACCGTTCCATGCCAATTGGGGCGGGCGCCATGTTCACTTTGGCAAGAATGTGTATGCCAATTTTAATCTTACTCTGGTGGACGATACCCACATCTTCGTGGGAGATTATACCTTGTTCGGCCCCAATGTTACGGTGGCAACAGCGGGGCATCCTATTTTGCCGCAACTGCGTCAGCGTGGTCTGCAATACAATATGTCGGTACACATTGGAAAAAATTGCTGGATTGGTGCAGGCGCCATCTTACTCCCCGGAATCAAGATCGGGGATAATGTGGTTGTGGGCGCCGGGAGCGTTGTAACAAAAGATCTGCCTGATAATGTGGTGGCGGTGGGGAATCCATGTCACATTCTTCGGCCGGTGAGCGACCATGACAGGCAATTCTATTTCAGGGACCGTAAGATCCCACGGGATCTTTTGTAAAATAGAAAAGAAGGACGGCACCTGTTGGGGTGGCCGTCCTCTTTTCATCAAACTATAGAAATGCATTTGCCAAGAGCAAAAAAAATCAGGAGCCCGTTTCCCATAGGAAACGGGCTCCTGTTGGTGGAGATAAGCGGGATCGAACCGCTGACCTCTTGAATGCCATTCAAGCGCTCTCCCAGCTGAGCTATACCCCCAAGCTTTTTTGTTGCCGTCAGGCAACGGAGATAATTATAGCAAGGAGAGGCACGTTTGTCAACACTTTTCAAAGAAAAAATGGCACTTTTTTCTTGCGCGGCATAAAATGGCAGGAATATGTGATTTTTAAGGGAGGGATGGGCCTTGCGACGCAAATGTAAATGTCTCCCGCATCCGATCCGGCGGCGACTTTATGCTCTTATACTGGTTCTGGCCATGCTGGGCGGCGGATATCTGTACCTTGTGCAGACCGCTTTCAAGCCTACGCTGGAAGAACTGGCCGAATACGAGTGCCGTGCCATTGTGGTAAAGGCCATGAACCAGGCTGTCAGTCGGGAGATGCTGGCCCACCCCAAACTGTACGAAGAATTGTATCTGCTGGAATACACCGATGACGGCGGTTTTCTCGCCGTGCGTGCAGATGCCGCAGCCCTGAACAGAGCCCGTTCCTCCCTGATCCAGGCGGTGGAGGACTCACTGGACATTCTGGAAGAAACCGATCTGGAAATTCCGTACGGAAGCCTTACCGGCATCACCGCTTTCGGTGGTCTCGGCCCCACCTGGAAGCTGACACTTTTGCCAGATGCCTATGTAGAGGGGACCTTGCAGGAGGAAGTCCAATCTGTTTCGGTCAATCGCACCCAATATACCATTTCGCTGGACCTGCAGGTAACCATCAGTATGATTCTGGACGGAAACACAGCCACCGCCCAGGTCAGCGACCGCATTCCGGTGGCCAGCCTGCTCCTCAACGGAGACACTCCAACCTACTATGCAGCCGCTCAGTAATGACCGTGATGCCCGGCATGGTATTCGGATTCCATTTTTGCCGTCACAAAGCCCTGGTGGCTATACAGTCCCGTATACCCGGTCAGGGCGTGGCAGATGCCGCAAACCACTCCGAAATACAAAATTCCCTGGGCATCGAACACTTCCACCGCCAGGGCCAGAGAAGAGAACAGACAGTTTGTAGCGCCACAGAACACCGCCACCATGCCCAACGCCGCACCAAAACCGGCGGGCAGGCCAAACAGCGGTGCCGCCACACAGCCGAACGTAGCCCCGATAAAAAAGCTGGGGACCACTTCCCCGCCCTTGTATCCGGACGCCAGGGTAACCGCCGTGAAAAGAATCTTGAGCAGGAAATCCCAGGGCAGCGCCTGTCCCTGTTCAATAGCCTGCTGGATCACATCGGTACCGGCTCCATTGTACCGCATGGAGCCGTACAACAAAGTGGCCGCCACCACAACCACACCGCCCACCACAACGCGAATCCAGGGATTGGGAAACCAGCTCTGCAGCCGACAGCCCGCAAACCGGAGAGCAGCGCAGAACAGCATGGTAACGATGGCGCAGGCAAGGCCGAACCCGGCTGTCTGCACAAGGGGCAGCGGAGCGGTTGCCGGTGCCGTAACGGCAAAGCGCACTGGCGTGACCCGCAGCACCGTACAAAGACCATAAGCCACCAGCGAGGCAGCATAAGCCGGAATGAAGGCTGCGTAGAACACCAGACCCACGTTGATCACCATCATGGCAAACATGGTGGCCGCCAGAGGTGTCCCGAACAGAGCGGTGAAGAAGGCAGCCATCCCGCAGATAGTGGCCACCCGACAATCATGGTCGGACAGATGCAACAGCTTTCCGGCGTGCCAGCCAATGTCCCCGCCCATCTGCAGGGCAGCCCCTTCCCGTCCGGCACTTCCGCCTGCCATATGGGTCAGCACAGTGCCAATGAAAATAGCAGGCAGCAACAGTACCTGCAAAGGTTTGCCGTCTTGTACGGCATCAATCACATTGTCTGTTCCCTGCCCTTCGGTGCGGGTCATTTTGTAAACAGCCACAATCACGAGGCCAACCAGGGGCAGGGTGAACAGCAGCCACGGATGCCTGATGCGCAAATCCGTAACCCCTGTAATGGCATGATAAAACGCCGCTCCGATGCCGCCGCACAATACACCTACCACCCCAGCCAGAACCAGCCATTTGGCCAGCAGCAGCGTACTGGTGCGCACGCGCAGCCAACTTTCGCGGATGCGTTGCATATACACGTTTTCTCCCCCTCATTCTCCCTGGTTTTACAGGCTTTCGATGGCGTTGAGCTTGCGTACCATCGTTTCGTAGCGCAGGCAGTAGGTCAACGCTGTATCCCGGGTGATACGCTTCTGGGCATACAGCCGGCAGAGGCTGTCATCCATGGTACACATACCCTCCGCAGCTCCCGCCTGGATCGCCGCATCGATCTGGTGGGTCTTGGCTTCCCGGATCAGGTTCTTGATGGCCGCGTTGTTGTTCATTACCTCAAAGACCGCCGTCTGTCCGCCGTCGGTGGTGGGGATCAGCTGCTGGCTGATGACCGTCTGCAGCACCATGGAAAGCTGGATACGTACCTGGCTCTGCTGACTGGCCGGGAACACATCAATGATACGGTCAATGGTGTTGGCCGCGCCGGTGGTATGCAGGGTGGAGAAAAGCAGCTGGCCGGTCTCGGCGGCGGTCATAGCCACCTCGATGGTTTCCAGGTCCCGCATTTCTCCCAAAAGAATCACATCAGGGCTTTCCCGCAAGGCACTGCGCAGCGCACTGACATAGCTGGGAGCGTCGCTGCCGATCTCCCGCTGGGTCACGATGCTGCAGTCATGACGATGAATGTACTCGATGGGATCTTCCATGGTGATGATATGAGATTCCCGCTTATGGTTGATGGCATCGATCAAGCAGGCCAGTGTGGTGGATTTGCCGCTGCCGGCGGGACCGGTAACCAAAACCATGCCCTTGAGTTTGTCCGCTGCCTGCATGACCGAGGCGGGAATGCCCAGCGCCTGCGGGTCCGGCAAACCGAACCGGATCACCCGCAGGACCATAGCCAAAGTCCCGCGCTGGTGAAGCACATTGGCCCGGAAACGTCCCATATGAGGAATGGCAAAAGAAAAATCGTCATCCGCATCCGGAATATCCAGCCGTTCCAGATTGCGCCCGCAGATGGAATAGATGCCCTCCACAAACTCGCGGGTTTTCTCCGGCATCATGCGGTCCCCCACACGCTGCTGGCGACCGTTGACTTTGTAGGTCAGGGGAAGGCCGGCGATGATAAAAATATCTGAAGCGCCCAGCTCCAGCGCTTTCTTCAAAATATCCAGCAAATCATCCAGACTATACATGGTGCTGTTTCCTTTCACATTCCGTTCCACAGATCCAGGCTCTGTTCCGGTTCCCATTGGGTGGACAGCTGCCAGATCAAAATTTCATAGGCGGCAGGGTTCTCTTCCTCCGGTTCCCTGGGGCGCACCACAACGTGCAAGGTGCCGTCATTTTCGGACAGAGTGGCCTGTATGGTGCCATCCGCCTGCCGGGTCGCCTCTGCCGGGAGATCGGTTCCCTCTTTCAAGGCGGCATCCAGTCGGGCCAGATATTCCTGCCCACTGGTTTCCGCCTGTGCCTGGCTCTGCAGCCCGGCCAATGCTCTGTCTGCCATGGCCAGGTCTGCCTGGGCCGTAGCCAAAGCCAGCACTGCCAGCACCGCCAGGCAAATGAGCACCGCCGTGATCAACAGGGTCAAGGCACCGGTACGCACCGGGCGGTGGGTAAATTCCGTACTTTGTCCGTTCATGACTCTGCCTCCTCCCCTGCCGGATTCGGACAATACAGAGAGGTCTCCATCGTTGCCAGAGGCTCGGCATTTTGGGCGGATGCTTCCGCCACATGGATCTCCGCTATGACCAAATTCCCGGCTGTCTGAGGTTCGGCCCGCAGCCGGACTACCACGCGGTAGCTTCCATCCTCCCGGACGGTTCCCTGGCTGTCACACCAGTATTCCACGTGTGCCTCACCGGACTGCCGGGCTTCCCGGATTCCTTGCGCAACAGGTTCGGCCTGGGCCGAAAATTCTGCCGAGACTGTCTGCAGGATCAGGGCTGCATCGGTTTTTTCTCTGGCCTGCCATCCTAAGCTTTGGGCCGCGCCGAAAACCCGGAGCAACACCACCAGCGCTGCCAGCAGAAAGAGCAGCAGAATCAGGCTCTCAATATAAAAGGAAAGGTTTCTGTGCCGGTTCATGCCTCATCGTCCTCCCCTGTATGCAAAAACACGCGGATGGTCCCCTGGTCGGTGGAAACCGTAACAAGATGATTGTCCACTGTTACTGCAAAGGTATCGGTCCTGGCCACAGGCTGGGCGGAAGCCGGATCATACTCATTTTCCGCCGCAGTATATTCCTCCACCAGCTGCCCGTCATACAGATAAATCCGGGTCTCGTAGCCGGTATCCTCCCCTATATCGGAAAGGAGCAGGGCGTCCCCCTGGGGACCGGATGCCACAGAAACCGCCTGCACCGCATCGGCAGCGCGCAGACGCGCCGCCACATAACTCAAACCGGCACGGACTTCCTTGTTGCGGTTCTGGCTTGCGGTCAACGCACCGTAAACCTGGGCCCCGAACACAGCCAGCATCAGCACACACCCCAGCATCAGAACAAAAAGAGCCAGGGCGAAGGGTGCCGAATCCAGCCTTTTCCCCTGTTTTTTATCCATCCCGTACTCCCCCTTTCCCGCCCCGGGGCGGATTATTTTTCCAGAACCGTCACATCCGGCAGCTGGTTGGATGCAAACACGTCGTAGGTCACAATAAAGCGGGCATGGTTGATCTGCACGCCGTATTCCTGCTCCAGTACATCCAGGCTTTCAGGATACTTGCCTTCCACCGCATAACATTGTATCGCGGCGTCGATCACCGTCTGCCGCAGGGCCGCCGCAGCCTGTTCATTCAGGTCCCGGTCAATAAGGCCGTACAGCCCCACCGCTCCCAGCATGAGCAACACCACAACCACCGCTGCCACAACCGCCAGGGTCATTTTGCGACGGAAACTCATTTTCGGATGATCGTGAAACATGGTGTCCCCCTTATCCGATGGAGCCCAGAATGCCGATCAGAGGCAGCATGGTGGAGATGAGGGCCACCCCCACCGCGACTGTGAGGAAAGCCGACATAAAAGGTTCGATCCGATCTACCGCCCGGTCAATGCGGGTCTGGGCATCCTGAGAGAAAAGTTCGGACAGGCGCTGCAGCACCGGTTCCAGACTGCCGCTTCGCGCCCCGGACACCAGCATCCGCCCGTAGAGAGGCTCAAACAGTTTCTGTTCATACACCGCTGTAGCCAGGCCTGCCCCTTTTTCCTTCATCTGGCGGCGGCAGTCCTCCACCCGCCTGGCCACCGCCTGGTTATCCACCATCTTACCGGCAGATTCCATGGCGGTATCCACATCCACACCGCTGGCCACATAAATCAGCAGGACCTCGGTAAAATTGGCCAGGGACAGCTGTTGGGCAATGCCCGAAATCCCCGGCAGATGTTCCGCCAGACCTTTGAGAAAAGCCAATCCCTTGGATTTAAGGGCTGCCACCGCAGCGACAATCAGCACCACCGCCGCTATTGCCGTGATTGCCAGAGCCACCCAGCCGATGACATACGCCACCCGGATATACCCGTAAGAGGAGGCGGTCAGGTCCCCCGCCAGGCTGACATATACCCCGGTGAACACCGGCAATACCTTGGCCAGCAGAACCCCCAGAATGGCGGTCATGAGCACCAGCAGCACCATTGGATACAACACAGCACTTTTCAGCTTGGCTTCCAACCGACTGCGGCTGTCATAGTAGGCAGCCAGGCTGCGCAGAGTCTGCTCGCTGCGACCGGCGCTTTCCCCCACCCGGACCATATCCGAGACATGGGCCGGGAAGTATCCGCTCTGGGCAATGGCGTCGGACAGAGTTCCTCCCTGAACCAGCAAAAATTTCTGAATGGACTTGGCGGCATCGTGGAAACCGCCCTGGGTGCTGTCCTCCCCTAAAAGGCCGGCCGCCTCCTCGGCGCCGATCCCTGCCCCCAGCATCATGGCCATATTTTCGCAGAAAACGCTGACAGCCAGGCTTTCCAGTTGTTTGTTTGCCATTTTGTACCTCCTTATCAGTAGGTCAAACGGTCGGTGTAGCCGGTACCGTCGCCGGTGTAAGCCGCCGACGCCCCCGCTGCAAAGGTCAGATCAATGCG
This sequence comes from uncultured Gemmiger sp., assembly GCA_944382785.1. Classification (GTDB taxonomy): domain Bacteria; phylum Bacillota; class Clostridia; order Oscillospirales; family Ruminococcaceae; genus Gemmiger. The sequence continues at coordinate 35,119 of CALWNO010000011.1, forward strand.
CTCCCAGCTATGGGCCGGAGCTTCGATCTTGACGGTGATCCAGCCGGTCTCTTCCAGCCAGATCATGTTCCACGCGTGATACAGGTCCCCCGGCTGCACATAACCGGTGATCAGCTTGGTTGGAATTCCCTGGCTGCGCAGCATAGCGGCGGCCAGACTGGCATAATCATAGCAAATGCCTTTGCCGGAGCCCAGGGTTTCATCCGGGTCCGGCAGATACCCTGCCTGTACCGTCTCAGCCTTGTGGGTATCATAGTCGATGTTATTCTGTATGTAGGCGTAAATGTTGGCCACCACACCGGACTCGGTGCTTGCCTGGGCCGCCAGTTCCGAAGCCTTGGCCACGCAGGCCGAATCCGCCGTGTAATTGACCATCTGGCTGGGCCGCAGGAAAGGGACCAGCTCATTTTCCAGCGCAACCTCCGCCGTGGCGGAGTAGATCTCGGCATATTTGTCCTCGGTGGTGTTCTGCATCACCCGGAAGGTATAGGAACCACTGCCGCTTTGCAGCACATAGCACTGAGGCGTGCCGTCGGAAGGCAGATCGTAGTTATACTTGATGTCACCGAACACCACCTGAAATTTCAGGCGCTTGTCACTGACAGCACTGGCCGCCACATATCCCTGCGACACATGGGAAATATCCACCTGCACGCCGTTATCGCCCTGGGCTGCCTGGGCGTCAAAAACGCTGGTCTGCATGGGGGGAGCGGTATAGCCGCCACCGGTGGTACCGGGCACCTCCTGCCCCTCTTTTGCCGGGGCACAGGCAGCCAGCATCAGCACCAGGAGAAGGCACAGCACACGCTGCCAGATCCTCCGTTTTCCCAAGCGGCCACCTCCTTTGCCCGAATCTATAGTCAATTTATTATACGACCAAACCATGGTCCCGTTCAAGCATTTGCAAGAACATTCCGCAAAAAGAAAACCGGCCAAACACCCCACAGGGTACTTGCACCGGTATACAATCATACGGGCGGGCTTTCCGCCTTCTTCGCCGCGGTGGCGGCGCATCCGTGGGGCCACAAAGAGAGCCCGTTTTGCGTTTTTTGCCGGAACGAGTTTTTACACAGTTTCGGTATGCAAAAGATCCCCTGTCAGATCTTTCCAGACAGCGCGGTCTGCTTCCAGCATCATATAGCCCCGGGCAGAGCTTTCCTTGGGAATAGAAACCGACCCTGGATTGAAATACCGGTTGTCCTGCCCGAAAGCCTGCCAGGCCGGGACATGGGTATGCCCGTGAAGCAGAATATCCCCGGGGTGCAGAGCGGGCAGCTGGCCCAGGTTGTAGTGGTGACCGTGGGTGGCAAAAATCATCCGGTTTTCTGTCATCAGCAGGCAGTAGTCTGCCATGATGGGAAATCCCAGCACCATCTGATCCACTTCCGTATCACAGTTGCCCCGCACGCACACCAGGTCCTGTTTGCGGGCGTTGAGCATGGCGATCACTGTTTTGGGATCATACCCTTCCGGCAGGTCGTTGCGGGGGCCATGATAGAGAATATCCCCCAACAGGAGCAGCCGGTCCGGCTGTTCCCGGTCCATAGCCTCCAGCAACTGGCCACAATACAGGGCCGAGCCATGAATGTCGGACGCAATCATCAGTTTCATCTTTGTGTCTCCTCTCCGAAGGTCAGGCGCATCTGATGCCAGCGCACACCGCCATGCACCGAGCCGCAGAACCCTTCGTCCACAAATCCCAATTTGCCATAGTAGGACAGGCGATACTCCTTGCAGGTCAGAACAAGGCCACGCCGTCCCTGCCTGCGGGCATGCTCGGTCATGGCTTTCACCAGCCGGGCCCCATACCCATGGCGACGGTCCTGTTCCCGCACGTCCAGCCCAAAGATCATCTGCCAGGCTCCCTGCTCGTTGTGCAGATCTGCCTGCTCGAACATGCGGTCCTCCAGGTCAGGCAGATCGGTGACCATCCCGTTGATAAATCCGATCAGGGTATCCTGTTCGGTCAGCAGGAGAAAATGCTGCCCAAAAACCTTCAGTCTCTCTTGCAGGGATTGCCGAGTGGCTGCTTCTGCCGGCGGGAAGCAGGCGGCCTCCAGCGCGGCAACAGCGTCCAGATCTTTCATATTCGCAGTACGTATCTGCATTGTAGATTCCTCGCTTCCATGGCGGGAAAAGCCGCCTTCTATTGGTATATAATGCCTGTTCCCGCTTTTTCTGTCAAGGCTGCCGGGCCTTTGTCTCAAGCAGAACGCCCGATGTTTTCGGGCACAAGGGCTGCCAAAAACATCGGGCGTTTCCTTTTGAAGAGCTTCTTATTCGATCAGCATGGCATCGCCAAAGGAGAAGAAGCGGTATTTCTCCTGCACAGCCACTTTGTAGGCAGCCATGGTCTTTTCATAGCCGTAGAAGGCGGCAATGAGCATGATCAGGGTGCTTTCGGGCAGGTGGAAGTTGGTCACCAGGGCGTCGATGGCATGCAGCTCCACCCCGGGATACAGGAAGATATCGGTGCTGCCGCTGCAGGGAACAATCTTTCCGTACCGGGCCCAGACAGCTTCCAGGGTGCGGCAGCTGGTGGTGCCCACCGCCACCACCCGGTGGCCGTTGGCCCGGGCCTCATTGATGGCAGCCGCGGCGGCCTCATCTACACAGTACCACTCGGTGTGCATGTGGTGATCCTCGATGGACTCCTCGTTCACCGGGCGGAAGGTGCCAAGCCCCACATGCAGGGTCACTTCCACGATCTTGACGCCCTTGTTCTCGATGGTCTTGAGCAGTTCCGGGGTGAAATGCAGCCCGGCGGTGGGGGCAGCGGCACTGCCCAGCTCCTTGGCGTACACGGTCTGGTACTGGCTCTGGTCCTCCAGCTGCTTGGTAATATAAGGGGGCAGAGGCATCTTGCCGAACTCGTCCAGCTTTTCGTACAGCGTCTGGGTATCATAAGTGAAGGTGACCAGCTTGTTGCCGTCGGGCAGAGTCTCGTCCACCACGGCGGTCAGGCTGCCGTCACCGAATTTCAGTTTCGTACCGGCCTGCATCCGACGGCCCGGCCGGGCCAGACATTCCCAGGTATCCCCTTTTGCCTGGCGCAGCAGCAGCACTTCGCACACAGCGCCGGTGGGCACCTTGTCACCGATGAGGCGGGCAGGCAACACCTTGGAGTTATTGATGACCAGAACGTCCCCGGCGTTCAGATGGTCGGGCAGATCGTGAAAAATCTCATGTTTGATGGAATCGTCCTTACGGTTCAGCACCATCAGACGGGCGCTGTCCCGCGGGTCGGCGGGTTCCTGGGCGATCAGCTCTTTGGGAAGGTCATACCAAAAGTCTTTTTTCAGCATAGTTTTGCATCCTTTTCACGTTGACAATCAGGGGCGGCAATGCTATTATGAACACATGGCGGCGGGCATACATCCACCGCCGCAGACACAGAGGCGCGGGCAACATCAGTATCCGCAGGTTTTCGGCCAGCCAGGCAGCGGCCGCGGAGAAAGGGTTTCCCGCCGAAGGCGATGCACGGCACGCATCGGCCTGGGTCCGCCGCCGAACAGGGACGGAACTGTCATGCCGAAAGGTATGTTGCGCTGTGTTGTATGCAATGTATCATTATATTGCATTTTGTGCCGGTTTTCAAGCCGGTTTTTTTATTGCCTCCGGGTAATCGGGAAGCCGCAGACAAACCAAGGCGGAGAGCACCTCCGCCGGATGTGCCGCATACAATGGCCTGTATGCGGGGCACAGCACGAAAGGAAGGTTTTTGTAAGATGAAACAGTACAAAGTCGGCGTTGTAGGCGCCACCGGCATGGTCGGTCAGCGGTTTGTGACTCTGTTGGCCCAGCATCCCTGGTTTCACATCACCGCGCTGGCGGCTTCCGCCCGTTCCGCCGGCAAGACCTATGAGCAGGCGGTGGGCAGCCGCTGGGCCATGCAGACCCCCATGCCGGACAGCGTCAAGGACATGGTCGTGATGGATGCCGCCGACGTGCAGGCTGTAGCCGCCAAGGTAGATTTCGTCTTCTGCGCCGTGAACATGAAGAAGGATGAGATCAAGGCGCTGGAAGAAGCCTATGCCAAGGCTGAGTGCCCGGTGGTCTCCAACAACAGCGCCCACCGCTTCACCCCCGACGTGCCCATGGTGGTGCCCGAGATCAACGCCGAACACATCGAGATCATCCCCGCCCAGCGCAAGCGCCTGGGCACCAAGCGCGGCTTTATTGCCGTCAAATCCAACTGCAGCCTGCAGAGCTATGTGCCCGCCCTGCATCCCCTGCGCAGCTACGGCATCACCAAGTGCCTGGTCTGCACCTACCAGGCCATTTCCGGTGCCGGCAAGACCTTTGAAACCTTCCCGGACATCCTGGACAATGTCATCCCCTACATCGGTGGCGAGGAAGAAAAGAGTGAGCAGGAGCCTCTGAAGCTGTGGGGCCACATCGAGGGCGACCGCATCGTGTCCGCCGACGGCCCGTCCTTCACGGCCCAGTGCCTGCGGGTACCGGTTTCCGACGGCCATGTGGGCGCGGTGTTCGTGAGCTTTGAGCACAAGCCCACCAAGGAGGAGATCCTGTCTGCCTGGGCCAACTTCCACGGTGCCGCCCAGGACCTGAATCTGCCCAGCGCCCCCAAACAGTTCCTGCATTACTTCGAGCAAAATGACCGTCCCCAGCCCAAGCTGGACCGCATGCTGGAAAACGGAATGGCCGTGAGCATCGGCCGCCTGCGGGAGGACACCCAGTACGACTACAAGTTTGTCTGCCTTTCCCACAACACCCTGCGCGGTGCGGCGGGTGGCGCTGTACTACTGGCCGAACTGCTGGCCGCCAAGGGTTACCTGGACTGAAACCCGTTTTTTGCCTTTTGTGATCAAAAAGGAGACCCCTTATGAAGAAGCCTGTCTTTACCGGTGCCGGCGTGGCCATCATCACACCTATGAACCAGGACGGTACGGTCAACTTTGAAGAGCTGGGCCGCATCATCGACAACCAGATTGAGAACGGCACCGACGCCATTATCATCTGCGGCACTACCGGTGAATCCGCCACCCTGACTCATGAAGAGCATGTAGCCTGCATCCGCTACGCGGTGGAGCATACCGCCCATCGGGTTCCGGTGGTGGCAGGTACCGGCTCCAACCACACCGACTACGCCATCAACCTGTCCCACGAAGCCGAGAAGGCCGGTGTGGACGCCCTGCTGCTGGTCACTCCTTATTACAACAAGGCCAGTCAGGCCGGTCTGGTGGCCCATTTCACCGCCATCGCCAACTCGGTTTCCCTGCCCTGCATCCTGTACAATGTCCCCTCCCGCACCGGGTGCAACATCCAGCCCGCCACCCTGGCAAAGCTGGCCAAGGTGCCCAACATCAATGCGGTGAAGGAAGCCAGCGGCAACATCTCTCAGGTAGCCGAGGTGGCTGCCCTGTGTGGGGATGAACTGAACATCTATTCCGGCAACGACGACCAGATCGTGCCTATCCTGTCTTTGGGCGGCAAGGGCGTGATCAGCGTGTTGTCCAACGTGGCGCCCCGCCAGGCCCACGACATCTGCCAGGCCTGGTTTGACGGCAAGCCCGCCGAGAGCCTGCGCCTGCAGCTGGAGGCCCTGGAGCTGTGCCACGCCCTGTTTGCCGATGTGAACCCCATCCCGGTCAAGTGGGCCATGAACCGTCTGGGCTGGGCCGCCGGTCCCCTGCGCCTGCCTTTGTGCCCGCCCAGTGAGGCTGTGCAGCAGCGCCTGGAAAACGCCATGAAGCAATATGGTCTTTTGAAAGACTGAATCTGAGCCACAGGGCCCGCTGTGTTCCGCCGTACAGGCGGGCCGCCGCGGGTCCTGTGTGTCTTTTTGCCGATACCCAATATGCTAAAAGGAAGTGGATTGTACAATGACTGATCTGATCATTCAGGGCATTGGTGGCCGTATGGGCCACGCCCTGCTGGAAAAAATTGCTGCCCGGGGGGACTGCCGTGTGGTGGCAGGGGTTGACCAGAAGGCCGGGGATACGAGCGGTATCCCGGTGTATGCTTCGGTGAACGATCTGCCCGCCGGGACGAAAGGCGTTCTGATTGACTTTACCTCCCCCGCTGGTGCGGTGGCTGCTGCTGAGTATGGCGCCGAACACGGCATGCCCTGCGTGATCTGTTCCACCGGCCTGACCAAGGAACAGGAAGCTCAGCTGGAAGCAGCCAGTGAGAAGGTGGCTATTTTCCGCAGCGCCAATATGTCGGTGGGCATCAATGTCCTGATTGAGCTGTGCAAGCGGGCAGTCACTCTCTTTGACGGCGAGTTTGATATCGAGATCGTGGAAAAGCACCACCACAACAAGCTGGACGCCCCCAGCGGCACTGCCCTGATGATTGCGGATGCCATCAACGCCCAGGCCGGCGGCAAGTATGAATATGTGTACGATCGCCATGAAGTCCGGCAGAAGCGCGGCGCACAGGAACTGGGCATCAGCTCTGTGCGCGGCGGCGGCATTGTGGGAGACCACGACGTGCTTTTCTGCGGTGCCGAGGAAGTTGTGACCCTGAGCCATGTGGCCCAGAGCCGCGGTGTCTTTGCGGACGGTGCCATCCAGGCGGCTTTGTTCCTGAACGACCGGGCTCCCGGCTACTACACCATGAGCGACATGCTGCAGGGGAAACTGTCATGCGTATAAAGAAAGTCTCTCTGGCTGCCGGATTGCTGGCGGCGGCCATGCTTGTGTCCCTGGCAGGCTGCGGGGCGGGCAAGACGGCGGAGACCTCCGCCGTTGCGGAAGCCTCTACACAAAATACCCCTGCCCCCACACCGGAGCCTACTCCGGAACCCACACCCACGGTGGAGACCGTGCGCTTTTCTGCCAGCGGGGATAATCTGATTCATGAGGGTCTATACAACCAGGCCCGCCGCCGGGCCCAGGCGGAAGGCAAAGACGGGTATGATTTTACCTTTGCCTATGAGAACCTGCGGGACTTTTACGCCGGGTATGATGTAAACTGGCTCAACCAGGAAACCCTGGTCAATGACGCCTTCGAACCTTCCGGCTATCCCCTGTTTTCCACCCCCACCGGCATTACCGACGCGCTGTATGACATCGGGTTCCGGGTGTTCAGCACCTCCAACAACCACAGTTACGACAAGGGTGCCCAAGGGATTGAGTCTTCTCTCGCCCATTGGAATTCCATGCCCGATGATGTGGTGACCGCCGGGTTCTACCCCATGACGGAAGAAGCGGCCGCTGAATCGGACGGGCTCAGCTATCAGACAGTCAACGGGATCACCATCGGATATCTTTCCTATACCGAGTTCACCAACGGAATTCCCACACCGACGGATGCCGAACACGGTGTGGTGTATCTGGATGATACCGATACCATCTCCGCCCAGATAGCCGAGATGCGTCCCAACTGCGACGTTCTGGTGGTCAGCTGCCACTGGGGTGTGGAGGGCAGCCACGATGTAACAGAAGTACAGCAGGAGAAAGCCCAGTGGCTGGCCGATCAGGGTGCGGACCTGATCATCGGCACCCACCCCCATGTGACTCAGACAGCCGAATGGCTGACGGCCGCAGATGGCCGCCAGGTATTCGTGGCCTATTCCCTGGGAAATTTCATCAGTGCCCAGTCGTCCCCGGACAACATGATCGGCGCCATTCTGAGCGTGAATTTTGAAAAGACCACACAGCCGGACGGCAGCAGCACCACGGTGGTACAGGACCCGCAGCTGATCCCCACCGTGACCCAGTACGAAAACGGATATGCGGACATCCGGGTGTATCTGTTCCGGGATTACACCGGCGAGCTGGGAGCCGCCCACGGCAACTTTACCCTGGACCGCGCCTACATACAGCAGGTGCTGGAAGACAGTATCGACCCTGCATTTTTGGTATTGGAGTAAACGGGCTTGACCCGGAGCAGAGAAAGGATCTGAGGAACCATGTATGGCGTAAGCAAGATCAGCAGTGAACAGAACATCATGCTCACTACCTTTCCGGGCGCACAGTACAGTGCCCAGAGTCTCGCTGAACATCTGGATGTCTTTGCCAAGGCAGGCATTGTGGTGGATATGATCTGCCAGAGCGCTCCCCGCGGCAGCGAGGTGGATTTCAGCTTCACCACCAGTTATGACAACTTCACCGCCGTGATGGTGGCCCTGCCCGACGCCGTCAAGAGCAAACCGCCGCTGATTTCCGGTGGATACAGCAAGATCAACCTGTTCGGTGAAGAGATGGTTACCAGCTGCGGCGTGGCAGCCCGGGCTCTGCAGGCTCTGGCTCAGGTCAGCGTGGAGGTAGTGCTCATCACCACCAGCGACCTGGATATCTCGCTGCTGGTCCGCCAGCAGGACGAGGATGTGGCCCTGGAGGCTCTCCGCAAAACCTTTGCCCTGTAACCATGGAAAAAGCCCTGCCGGGTATTTTGTGCCCTCAGCACAAGCCCGGCAGGGCTTTTTGTATTCACTTGTATCTCAGACTGTCAGGGTTCCGGCTGTGTTTCTTCCGCCCAAATCCGGGGACGGATGGTAAACACTTTGGAGGCAAACACCGGCATGTACAAAACCGCATACAGCACCAAGGTGAGGAGCACATCCGACCAGGGAATCACCTGGTTGCTGATCTCCGCAGAATTGGTATACACCACAATCAGGTTATTGTTGAAGTAATGCAGCAGAACCGGTATCCAGATATTGTTGGTCTTGAGGTATGCCCAGGCAAAGAACACGCCCAGCGCCACACAACCGATGATCTGGCTGACCAGGCTTTGCAGGGAAGTTTCGGGGCTGTAGTAAAACAAGTTCAGCGGCAGGTGCCACAGTCCCCACAAAATGCCCAGGATCAGAATTCCCAGACGGGGCCCGAATTTCTGCTGCAGGCGGGGCTGCAGATAATACCGCCAGCCGTATTCCTCCCCGAAAAAGGCGGTAAAGCTGAGAAAGAAGTTAGGAACCAGAATTACCAGCAGTACCCATGGTGCAGGCGTGGCCCAGTATTCCAGATACTCTCCCAACTGACCGGCAGGGATCACCGACAAGAATACCGAGGCGGTACGCAGAAGAATGAACAGGACCACATACAAAAGGGCCTTGATGCCGCCATGCCAGCAAAGACCGCTGGACCGGCAGTTCTGCTTTTTCTCGGTGAGCAGGAAAAGCCAGGCGGGAATGCAGCCGATCACCACAACATAGTTGCAAATGACGGTCCAATTCATGGCGGGTGCGGCCACAGCACCGATGCAGCAGCCCATCATGACCAGGGTCAGTACCAGAAACAGTCCGTAAAACCGGCGGGTAAGCCCCAACTTACCTCGCCGGGCCCACAGCAGCGCTGCCATGGCCCCGGCCGCCGGGTAAAACATCTGGGCGTTGGGGAAGGCATCCGTCCCCCAGCCGTTTCGCTGGCAGATGCCCAGAGGAATCCCCATCAGGTAGGGCATGCCAAAGGCGATGAGGAAAAAAATCAGCAGTTCTTTGCGGGTATACTCTTTGGTTGTTTGTGGCATGAAAAACACTCCTTTTCTCGTCTTTTCGGGGAGAGCGGGTCAGTTTTTAGTGGTCTTGTCTTCTTCCTGTTCTTCTGGTTCCTGATCCAGCGCCTCCCGGCGCTTGTAATACAGCCAGGCACCTGCCTGCAGAACAGCGAAGGTCAATCCGAACGTGAACACGCCGCCGACAACAGCTCCCGGCCAGTAGCTCCATTGCCACCAGTCCTGGCGGCTGTTGCGCACCAGGGTAAACACAGTAAGACCTGCCCCGGCCAGCGCTGACCACAGGGCATTGGTCCTGGCATTGGGCTTTACATCAAAGGATGTCCAGATCCCGTTGCGCAGGTATTCTTCCAGACCATAGACACACATGAGCATCAAGATGATCCCCTCGGCCATGTACTGCTCCGGCGGTACATCCGCCACCGCCTGTGCGATAACGGCGATGAGCAGGGCCGTCCAGGTACCCCAGAAACCGCGGTCGCTGATGGTCAGCAATTTCTGGGTTTGCATCTCATCCAGTTTGTTCTGTATATGAAACGGATTCTTCATTCTTCTTCCTCCCAGAACAGTTCATCCAGCGTCTTGCCCAACACCTGGCAGATGGCCCGGCACAGGCGAATGGTGGGGTTATACTCCCCTTTTTCAATGGCGTTGATGGTCTGGCGGGTCGCTCCCACCGCCTGGGCCAGCTGCGCCTGTGTCATGTCCTTTTGTGCCCGAGCGGCTTTCAGCTTCAGATTTTTGGCCATAGGCACCTGCCTCCTTCCTGTCCCTGGCCGTTCTTGTTCGCTTACAAGGACAGTATAGCATTCGCCTGTCTTTTTGTCAATTATATTTTACTTTTTGTCGGGTGTGTTTTTGCTTTGCATTGCGCAAGATGGACCCTTGTGGTATCATACAGACAAAGATTGTTCAAGAAGGATGAATGCTCATGCAATATGGATTTCTCCGCTGTGCGGCGGTCAGCCCGGCTCTGCGGGTGGCCGATTGTACCTATAACGTCCAGGCTGTCATCGCAGAAATGCAACAGGCCAAGGCTGACGGCGTCCGGCTGCTGTGTCTGCCGGAACTGTGCCTGACCGGTTATACCTGCAGTGACCTGTTTTTGCAGCAGACCCTGTACGAAGGCGCCGAAAAGGCACTGATACAGATTCTGGAAGCCAGCCGTGGTTTGAACATGGTGGTTCTGGTGGGGCTGCCGGTTCAGGCAGGCGGCAAGCTGTACAACTGTGCAGCGGTTCTCTGCGGCGGGCGTCTGCTGGGTCTGGTGCCCAAGACCCATCTTCCCAACTATGCAGAGTTTTACGAAAAACGCCATTTTGTTCCCGGTCCCCGAACGGCACACACCATCTCCTTCGCGGGACAAGAAGTGCCGTTCGGCACCGATCTGCTGTTTGCCTGCCGTCAGATGCCGGATTTTGTGCTGGGCGTGGAAGTTTGCGAGGACCTGTGGTCTCCCGTGCCGCCCAGCTGCCGTCATGCGTTGGCAGGCGCCACGGTGATTGCCAATCTCTCGGCCAGCGATGAGACGGTAGGCAAAGCAGCTTACCGCCGTGACCTGGTCTGCGGTCAGAGTGCCCGCCTGCTCTGCGGTTACCTGTATGCCGATGCCGGGCATGGCGAAAGCACCACCGACATGACCTTTGCCGCCCACAACCTGATTGCGGAAAACGGGGTCCTGCTGGCTCAGACCGAGCCTTTTGGAGACGGCAAGGCCATGACCGAGATCGACGTAGGCCGCATGCGGCAGGAACGGCTGCGCAACACGACCTTTGAGCCGGAAGATGTGGGACACACCACGATTTTCTTTGATCTGACCGTGACCGAAACACCGCTGAGCCGTGCGTTCTCCCCCACGCCCTTTGTGCCGGACAGCACCGGTGCCCGCAGCGAGCGCTGCGAGCTGATTCTGCGCATCCAGGCGGAAGGCCTGGCCAAACGCATGGAACACACCCACGCCGCCTGCGGGGTTATCGGCATTTCCGGTGGTCTGGACTCCTGCCTGGCCCTGCTGGCCGCCGTGCGGGCCTGCAAGGTGTTGGACCGCAGCCCCAAGGACATTGTGGCTATCACCATGCCCTGCTTCGGTACCACCAAGCGCACCCGCTCCAATGCGGAAATTCTGTGCGATGCCCTGGGGGTCCAGTTCCGGGAAATCAACATCACCAACACCGTGCAGAGCCACTTTGTGGACATTGGCCAGGATGACAAAACCTACGACGTCACCTTTGAGAACTGCCAGGCTCGGGTGCGCACCCTGGAACTGATGGATTACGCCAACAAGAACGGCGGTTTTGTCATCGGCACCGGCGACTTGAGTGAGCTGGCTCTGGGCTGGGCCACCTACAATGGCGATCATATGAGCATGTACGGCGTGAATGCCGGAATTCCCAAGACTCTGGTCCGGCATATCGTGCGGTATGTGGCCGATTCCTGCACCAGCGAGGAACTGCGGGATGTGCTTTTGGACATTCTGGATACGCCGGTGAGCCCGGAACTGCTGCCCGTTGCCGAGGACGGCACCATTGCTCAGCAGACTGAAAAGCTGGTAGGGCCTTATGAGCTGCACGACTTCTACCTGTACTATGTGCTGCGCTTCGGCTTCGGTCCGGCCAAAATCTATCACATCGCCCAGGTGGCTTTCGGAGACAAGTACGCCGCTGATGTGCTTCTGTACTGGCTGCGTAACTTCTACCACCGGTTCTTTGCACAGCAGTTCAAACGCAGCTGCCTGCCTGACGGCCCGAAAGTGGGTTCGGTCACTCTGTCCCCCCGTGGAGACTGGCGCATGCCCAGTGATGCCTGTAATGCCCTGTGGATGAAAGAGCTGGAACAATTGCAGTAAGATTTTTCTGAAAAATGCCAGAACCCCGGATGCCTGTTTTGGAGATCAGGTCATCCGGGGTTCTTTTTTGTTTATGGCATCCGGCGCAGTTCCGCGTCCAGACTTTCATAGGTATACAGGGTATTGAGTACCGAAAGAAGTTCTTTCTTGCTCAGGCGGGGCGGCAGGCCCAGGCGGGAAAGCAGTGCCCGGCGGCGCTCGGCACTGTTGGCCGTACCGGAGATTCCCCACTCATACAGATCGGTGTAGGTAATGGGGCGGGGATTTTCCGGCATGGCGTCCGAGGTATCCGAAACATTGGGCACCGAGGCAAGAGCAGTCTGCAGGGCTTGCAGAATCAGTTCGTCCTGCACCCCCTCCACGCCCAAAAGCCCCTCCTTGCCCGGTTCTGCTTTTCGGCTCTCCTTACCGGGAATGGCGGGCACATACGCCTGCCGCACATAGGCGGCGCCGGCCAGGTTGGTGACAAAATGCCGGATCTTGAAGCCGGCAGCGTCGGAATCGGTGAGCACGATTAGTCCCCGTGCCCGGGCCGTCTGCTTGAACAGCTTTTGCCTGGCTTTGTCCTTGAAGATGGCAAAGCCGTCGGTGGTCAGGATCAGAGTATCCACCAGATTGGTCAGGCGAGCGGCATCATAGCGCCCTTCCACGATCACCGCGGGACGGATGGAAAGTTTCATTGGCGCCTCCCGGAACTGCAAAGCCCCAGCTCACACAAGGCTTTCTGCAAAAGAAGGTCCGGCGGCAGGCGGCTGCCTTTCAAATCGGTATCCAGCTTTTGCAGCACCCGCAGGCTTTGTTCCAGTCGAGCGCGATCATATCGCATGGCTGTCTGTTCGGCGTTGCCCAGGCGGTAATTCCACTTGCCGGTATATCCGAAATCCTTGGCCATATCCCCCAACTGACGTCGGCTTTTTTTGGTCAGAAACGCCCGGTACACATCCAGATAATTGCCGATGAGGGCGCCGGTGATCAATACCGGATCATTCTGCAGTTCCAGCAAAGTATACAGCTTTTCCAGTGCCTGGCGGGTACGGCCGGCTGCCACCAGCTTGACCATGTCAAAGGTATCGGCGTCCAGGGTGACCGTACCCAGGCGCTGGATCATCTCGGTGGTGATGGTACTGTAATTAGCCAGGGCGGCCAGCTTGTCAATCTCGCTGTGCAGAAGGAACTGGTCTTCTCCGCAGCGATCCAGCAGCATGCCTTCGGCACCGGGAGCAAACTGGGCGCCGGTCTCCTTGGCCCAGGCACGGGCCATCTCCTGTAAAGCCGCCCGGTTGGGTTTGGTAATCTGCACGCAGTACCCGATCTTCTCACAGGCAGAAATCAGCTTCTGTTCCCGCTTACCGGGACGCAGCTTGCCGTACTTTTCCTCCATCACGCTGGTCAGCACAAAGACAGCATTCTCGGTATCGGCCAGGGTATCGCAAAATTCCTGCAGGTCCTTGTCCGAATAAGTGGAGGGCCGCACCAAAGGCATCAGGACCAGACGCTTGCCCCCAAAGAAAGAGATGGTCCCCGCCGCCAGCACGATTTCCTCCACGCTGGGGGTGGGGCCGTCCAGCACGGTGGTTTCGGGGTCATCCTCCGATAAGGCTTTTTCCACCTTGGCGGCGGCACTGCGGACCAGCGCCTCGTCCCCGGCATAGAAATAAAAGACCGAGCATCCGGCTTTCAGCTGCTTTTTGAGTTCGTTTTCACTGTACAGCAATGGCCTTGCCCTCCTCAAATGTAACGCTTTTTCCCGGGCGGATCATCGCCGCAGGTTCTTCCCCCGCATACAAAAACGAACCGGACCAGTCCGCCAACCAGCGGGGCGAAAGTGTGTTGGTAATCACAGCATCTGCCGCAATACAGTCCGGCAGGCTGCCGGCGGCACAAAACAGATCAACCTGTACCTGTGTGGGGGTCTGCGGCTGTCCCGCAGCTGCACCGATACGACAGGGGCCGACCTGTACCACACACAAGGTACCGGTAGAGGAAGAAAAACACTCTGCCGTCATTCCCTGTGCCAAGGTTGCGGAAACAGTCGTTTTGGGCAGCTGGGAAAGAGTAATGACGGTGGCCACCCCGGAAAAATCCAGTCCGTCCGGTTCCTGCCGCAGATCGACCACGGCACGCCATTCCGGCGCTCCGTTTTCCGCCAGGCAGTCTTCCACCGCATGCAGGTTGGCTGCACCGCCACGGAACAGAACCACTGCCTGACCATCCCGAATCAGAACCGTACAGGCATTACCGGCCGTTCCCACCAGCAGAACACGGACCACTCCCGTCTGCAGCGAAACACCCATGATAACAGCCAGTACAAGGCAGACAACGGCCGACGGCAGATACCAGGCAAGCCGCTTTCTTATCCAGAACAACAGCCCCAGCGCCGCCAGCACACACCAGACAAGCAACGTGTAGCGGCGGGGCAGATACAACCTTGCCAGGGGCAGCTCCGCACACCAGCGCACAAGGCCATACATCCAGGACAACCAGACCGAAAGCACCAGACTCAGCAGATGCTGCAGCGGTCCCAATCCCGGCAAGGCCGCTGCCAGCAGAACCAGAAGGCCCAGGATCAAGGCCGGACGGAGCATCCAGACCGTCAGCAGATTGGCGGGAACCGACGCTGCACCCGTGGAAAGGCTATGGACCAGCAATACCGGCAAAGTTGCCAGGGAAGCCAGAGCTGTTGTCTCCACCGCTTCCAGACATCGCAGAAGCCATCTGCCTCCCCGGTGGCGCCAGCCCTTCTCCGGTTCTTCCTCATCAGGCAAAAGTTTCCGCCGCTGCCATCGTGCCAGCGCAGCTCCCAGCTGTACCCCCAGCACTCCGCAAAAGGAAAGCTGGAAGCCCAGATCGCAGGGTGCATACGCATTGGGCAGGCCGATGAGCACCGCTGCCATTCCCAGAGATGTAAGCAGATCCGGCGGCTGCAGCAAGGCATATCCCAGCAGGGTGATCAGATAAATGGTCCCCGCCCGCAGCACCGAAACCGACAGCCCTGTCAGTGCCATATAAAACAGGGTCAATACTGCCTGTACCGCCAGATAGGGTCGAAAGAATCGCCAGCGGGTTCCGCCGGCCGAAAAGAGCCCGCACAGCAAAGCGAGGTGCAGGCCGGAAATGGCCAGCAGATGGGATACCCCGGCGGTGCGGAAATTTTCTTCCACCATCTGGGAAAGGCGGCTTTTATCCCCCAGAAGCATGGCGGCTTCCATGCCGCCCAGCTCATTGGGCATCCACAGACACAACTGATGAGATAACGCCTGCCGCAGTCGGTACAGCCGGAAAACCCATGCCTCAGACGGGTTCAGAGGCGTATAATCTCCCTCATATTCCGCTTCCAGATATACCCCATCCGCAAACCAGCTTTGCCGGTATCGATCGGAAAGAATCTCCTGCAAAGTGAAGGTTGCTGCAAACCTGTCTCCCGGCTCGGAGGCAGGAAATGAGCTGCAGCTGACCTTGATATTGCAGGGGGTTCCGTCCAGTTCCGTCAGTTGAAGCGTCCCCCGCAGACTGCCGTCCTGGTAGGAAGCTTCCGCGTCTGTCTGCACTACAACCTGCGCGGTGACCGTACGGCCGGCCAGCGCTGTCTGGGGCTGCACCACCAGGACCTGAAACAGCAAGGCCCAAACGCTTCCTGCCAGAATTCCCAGAAAGACAGGTGCCGTGATAACCCGGCCGCTTTTGCGCAACCCCAGCCATATCCACGCAAGAATCACAAAAGCCGCCGTCAGCAGCACAGCCAACGGCGGCAGACACACTGCGGCCAGCTCTGCCATTGCAAAGGCAAACCCAAAGCCAGCCAGCTTGCGTGTCATGATGGATCAGTGAAAGAACAGAGGCAACGGTGCCAGGAAGGTGATATCGGTCCGCTTGGCGGCATCGCCTTCCGCCAGCGCAGCGCAGCAGCCCACAATGGTACCGGTGCTCTTGGCAGCCAGGGTTTCCAGTGCATGCAGGCTGCCGCCGGTGGAGATCACGTCGTCCACAATCAGGATCCGCTTGCCGTTCATATAGTCAATGTCCTTGCGGTCAATGACCAGCACCTGCTTGCCGGCGGTGGTGATGGATTCATCCTCGATCACCACAGGGTCCTGCATATACAGCTTGGGGCCCTTGCGCGCAGGGATCCACTGCTTGCCACTCTGACGGGCCATCTCGTATGCCAGGGGAATTCCCTTGGCCTCCGCGGTGAGGATCACGTCAAATTCGGGGCACTTTTTCAGCAGCTCGGCAGCACAGGCCACGGTCAGTTCCACATCGCTGAACATGATGAAGGCAGCGATGTCCATGTGATCGTTGACCTTGCAGATGGGCAGCTCGCGGGTCAGGCCCGCCACATGCAGCGTATAGGTTTCAGCCATTTTTTCTTCCTCGTTTCCAGTGAATCAAACAAACATCCGTGGTGTTTCCACCATCAGCCCGGAGGCCAGGCAAGGCTGCGGCCCGCCAGCACATGGAAGTGCAGGTGTTTGACGCTCTGACCGCCATCTTCACCCACATTGGACACGATACGGTAGCCCTTTTCCTCCACGCCCAGATCACGGCACAGCTTGGCCGCCACCGCGAACACGTGCCCCAACAGTGCGGCGTCGTCCTCTGTCAGAGCGGCGGCGGACGCAATATGCTGTTTGGGGATGATGAGGAAATGCACCGGCGCCTGGGGGTCAATGTCATAGAAAGCCAGCAGGGTATCGTCCTCATACAGCTTGTTGGACGGGATTTCCCCCGCTGCGATCTTGCAGAACAGGCAATCGGCCATGGTATCTCCTCCTTTTCGCAAAAATCAAAGGTACATTGTCAGTATAGCACACTTATGCGTTCTTTTCCAGTTCCTTTTTCACAATGTCCTGCACAGCCTGCAGCGCATCATCGATCTTGGAGGTATCCCGGATACCAGCCATGGCGAAGTCGGGCTTGCCGCCGCCGTTGCCGCCGGCGATGGCCGCGATCTGCTTGACCAGGACACCGGCCTTCAGGCCCTTGGACTGAGCCTGCTTGCCCACACCCACAGCCAGGGTGGTCTTTTCGCCCTGAGAGCCGATGAGGGCACCCACAGCGTCGGGAGCCTTCTCACGCAGCTTGTCCATCATGCTGCGCAGGGTGTCGGGGCTGGTGCCGTTGAGGTACATGGTGACGATGCGCACCCCTTCCACCACAGCAGCGGATTCAAACATGCCATCGATCTGGGAGGCAGCCAGCTGGGCCTTGGCGATATCCAACTGCTTGCCGGTCTCCTTGAGTTCTGCGCTCACCGCCTCGGCGCGGGCAGGCACATCCTTGATGTTGTTGGCCTTCAGGGCAACGGCGGTGCGGGTCAGCTCCTCGGTGCGCTCGTCCAGCAGAGCCAGCACGCCGTAGGCGGTGGTAGCCTCGATACGGCGGATGCCGGCGGCCACGCTGCTCTCGGACAGGATCTTGAAACAGCCGATCTCGGCGGTGTTGTGCACATGGGTGCCGCCACAGAATTCTACGCTCCAGTTGCCGGCGTCCACCACGCGGACGATGTCGCCGTACTTCTCACCGAACAGGGCCATGGCACCCATCTTCTTGGCTTCCTCAATGGGCAGGTTGTTGATGTTGACGGGGATAGCGGCGTAGATCTTCTCATTGACGCGCCGTTCCACTTCGGCCAGTTCTTCCGGAGTGACCGCGCTGAAATGGGTGAAGTCAAAACGAGTGATATGATCGTCCTGATAGCTGCCGGCCTGGTGCACATGGTCGCCCAGCACTTCCCGCAGAGCCTTCTGCATCAGATGGGTGGCGGTGTGGTTGCGGCAGATGGCGGCGCGGCGGGCGGTATCCACGCTGGCGTTCACCTCATCGCCCACATGGATGGTACCATCCAGCAGAGTGCAGGTGTGAACAAAGTAGCCCTTCGGGGTCTTCTTCACGCCCATAACCTTCAGGTTGGCATCCTTGCAGGACAGGTAACCGGTGTCGGCCACCTGGCCGCCCATCTCGGCATAGAAGGGAGTGTGGTCCAGCACAACCAGAACGCCCTCACGGGGGTCAGAGTCGTCGGAAGCCACGGCGTCGCAGATCTCCTCGCCATCGGACAGGGCCACCACGGTGGCGGTCTCGCTCAGGGTGTCATAGCCGTCAAAGACGGTGGCTTCGGCGCTCAGCTCACCGAACAGGTCGGCGGCCCAGCCGGAGATATCCTTGGACAGGCGCTCGGCGCGGGCGCGCTCCCGCTGCTTGGTCATCTCCACATGGAAGGCATCCTCGTCCACTTGAATGCCCGCTTCGGCGGCGATCTCTTTGGTCAGGTCCAGAGGGAAGCCGAAGGTATCGTTGAGCTTGAAGGCGTCCGGGCCGGACAGGACAGTCTCATTCTTGCTCTTCAGATCGTCCAGCATGCCGTTGAGGATGTTCAAGCCAGCATCGATGGTGCGGGAGAAGCGTTCCTCCTCGGTGCCGATGACCTTCTTGATGTACTCCTCATGCTCACGCAGTTCGGGGTAGCCGGCCTCGCTGGAGACGATGACCGTCTCCACCAGATCGGTCAGGAAGGGGCCCTGGATGCCCAGCATACGGCCATGACGGGCCGCACGGCGCAGCAGGCGGCGGAAAACGTAGCCGCGGCCTTCGTTGGAAGGCAGGATGCCGTCGGAAGCCATGAAGGTGGTAGAACGGATATGGTCAGTGATGACGCGGATGGAGATATCATCCTTCTCGTTCTCGCCGTACTTCTTGCCGGACAGGCGCTCCACATGGTGCAGAACGGAGGCGACGGTGTCCACCTCGAACAGGTTGCCCACATCCTGCATCACGCAGGCCAGACGCTCCAGGCCCATGCCGGTATCAATGTTGGGCTTGGGCAGGCGCTCGTAGTGGCCCTTGCCGTCGGAGTCAAACTGACTGAATACCAGGTTCCAGATCTCCATGTAGCGGTCGCAGTCACAGCCGACCTTGCAGGTGGGCTTGCCGCAGCCGTGCTCGGGTCCGCGGTCATAATAGATTTCGGAGCAGGGGCCGCAGGGACCGGAGCCGTGCTCCCAGAAGTTGTCTTCCTTGCCGAAACGGACCATATGGTCTTCGGGGATGCCAACCTTCTTGGTCCAGATATCGTAAGCTTCATCGTCGTCCAGATAGACGGAGATGTACAGCTTGTCGGCGGGGATCTCCAGTTCACCGGTCAGGAATTCCCAGGCCCAGGGAATGACCTCTTCCTTGAAGTAGTCCTGAAAGCTGAAGTTGCCCAGCATCTCAAAGAAGGTGCCGTGACGGGCGGTGATGCCCACGCGCTCGATATCGGGGGTGCGGATGCACTTCTGGCAAGTGGTCACACGATGGCGCGGAGGTTCTTCCTGGCCCAGGAACCACTTCTTCATGGGGGCCATGCCGCTGTTGATCAGCAGCAGGCTGGGGTCGTCCTTCGGAACCAGCGGGAAGCTGCCCAGGCGCAGGTGGCCTTTGGTCTCAAAGAAATGCAGGTACTTTTCGCGCAGTTCATTCAATCCGGTCCATTGCATTGTTCTCAATCTCCCATTTTTCTATTGATGTGGTACGGCTGTGGAGGGTTTACCGCAAAAACAAAAACAGCCTCCGTCCCGCCAAGGGACGAAGGCCAGTATAGCTTCCGTGGTACCACCCAAGTTGCAGGGAGTACTTCCCTGCCGCTTTGCTTGCGTTAACGCCGCAACTGCGCCCGGTTCTGCCGGGGGCTCCGGGGTGGCTTTGTCACAGATACGGCGGAAACCTTTCAGCTGCCGGTTTCCTCTCTTGTAGCCGGGTCCTGTGACATTGGCCCTTTCTCAGCCGTTGTCATATCCTTTGATAGTATACGACGCTCTTGCCCGGTTGTCAACCTTCCACAGACAGATTTTCCGCCGTTTCTGCGGTATTTTGCCCTGCCTCCACGCTGATGGCGTCCACCACCCGGGCAAAGATGGCCGCACTGGAGATTTCGGGTTCCAGCGTGGTGTCCTGCAGGACGGTCACGGTGTACCGGGGTGCTTCCGCCGGCCAGAATCCGGAGAACCAGTAGTTGAGCAGTTCCTCTCCTTCCTGGTTGAACTGTCCGGTTTGGGCTGTGCCGGTCTTGCCGCCCGCCTGGCCCGCCTCCGGGGCAGCCTGACGGCCAATGCCTTCTTCTACCACGCTGGTGAGCATACTGCGCAGGATCTCCGCCGTATCACCCTCACAGACCCGCACATCTTCCGCCGTTTCCACTGGCTGGACCAGCTGCATGGTATCGGCATCCACCACGCCCCGCACAAGGCGGGGGGCTTTCCAGATGCCGCCGTCGGCCACCGTGTTCATCATAGCCGTGATCTGCAGCGGGGTGACCGTCAGGGCCCCCTGCCCGAAAGAGAGCATGGCCAGCTGACCGCCGTCGGCATCGGCCACGGCGGAGGCCTGAGGCAGGTTGCCCTCAGCACTTTTGAGCCCCGGCGCCACCGCCGTGGCCTGCCCGAAGCCGAAAGCCCGGGCAGTTTCCAGAATGCGCTCTCCGCCCAACAGCTGTCCCAGCCTGATGAAGTAACAGTTGCAGCTTTGCTCCAGGGCGCCCCGCAGGTTCACCTGCCCGTGGGCCCGGCCCTCGGCGCAGCGGAACACCTGATCCCCCACCTCCACGCTGCCGGTGCACTCGTGTGTGAACCAGCTGTACCCTGCCTGGTAGGCAGCTGCCGCCAACACCACCTTGAACACTGACCCGGCGCTGAAGGCGGACAGCGGGCGATTGATCAGGGAAGTATCATCCGCCTCAATGCTCTTGACCAGGTTTTCCGGGTCAAACTCCGGCATGCTTACACTGGCCAGGATCTCTCCTGTCTCCGTGTCCATAACCAGGATGCATCCCCGTTCCATGGTCTGGGCGGCGATGCCCTCGCAGGCACGCTGCAGGTTGGCGTCCAGGGTCAGCTGAACCCCCTGATTGGTGCCGTCAGAGGAATCCAGTTCCGGCCGGGTACCGGTCATCAGGGAGCCTTGGGCAGTGGTGGCACAGCTGACGGTGCGTGTCTCCCCTGCCTGGGCCAGTACGTCCTCATAGGCCAGTTCCAGACCGGAGACCCCTACTCCATCCCCGTTCAGGTAACCAATGAGATGCCGTGCAATAGGATTGGGCAGGTAGCGTCGGGCGCCGGTATAGGTATACACCCCGTTGGCGCTGAGATCGGTATTGACTTCCACCAGAAAGGGGGTCATGCTGTTGCGCTTTTCGTACAATTCCGCCTGTTCTTCAAATCCCACATACGGAAATAGAGTAGCATAACTGGAATCCCCGGGAATGCACAGTGCATACCAGCGGGGTTCAGTGCCGGTCAACGGACGACCATCCCGGTCATAAAAGTTACCCCGGCTGCGGGGCAGTTCGGTCTGTGAAAGGCTCTGGCCTCCCGCACTGGCTGCGTAGGCAGTATCAGTACAGATCCAGTACACCCGGCACAAGATGGCCGCACACAGCACCGCCAGCAGGCTACACATGGAATACAACCGCCGTAAACTCATCTTGCCCGCCCTCCTTTCGGAATGTTCCTCATGAGGAGTATGCCCTAAACCGGGGCAGGCTTATACAGGCAGTTTATGCAAAAAATCCCGCCGGTATGGGTTCCGGCGGGTTGTCATGTCTTATTGCTGTTTTGCGGCCCGCTTTTCTCTGCGGCGCAGCCACCAGACGGCAGCTCCGGCCAGCAGAATGCCCGGCACAAAGCCCAGGGCATCCACCCCCACATCGGTGGCCAGCATGGCGCGACCGGGCACGAAAAACTGGTGCACCTCATCAGAAACGGCAAAGGCCGTGCAGGCCAGTACCGCCAGAATCCCGCACCAGGGCAAGCCTTTGCTCCACCGCCAGGTCACGGCCGTGGCCATCATGCCGGCGCCCAGGACCGCGTAGATATACACGTGGGCCCACTTGCGGACGTTGGCCTGTACATTGCCGCTGAACCATTCGGGAATGAACACATCCGCCGTGCCGCTCTGCTGCATCCTGTCCAGTACCTGCTCGCTCAAAGCGCCGGACTGGCTGCCCGGCTGGGAGGAAAAATAAAAAATCAGCGCCATGACCCCCAGAGTGATGGCCAGGGAAATCCACTTTTTCATTGCAATGCTCCTTATCGTTCCAGCTTCCAGCATAGCAGGTTTGCCCACATTGCGCAAGCACAAACAAAAGCCCCGCCGGGGGCTTGCGAGTGGACCGCCCCAGATTGTGCAGACAGCACAAAAAGAGCCCCTGAGTAGGAATATTGAATTTTAGCAGGAGTGGCGCAGCGTCAGCGGCGCCACTCCTGTTTTTGTTTGGATGCGCTCATGGTTGTAAAAGTGAATGTAACGGTCAATCATCTCATTGGCTTCGGAGAAGGTTGCCGGCTTGTGGCGGTAGATGCACTCTGTTTTGAGAATGGAGAAGAAATTTTCTGCCATTGCATTGTCATACGGGTTCCCACGTCTTGACATCGAAGGCGTAATGCCGTATTGTTGAGTCAGCTCAAAATATGCTTGTGAGGCGTACTGAGCTCCTTGGTCGCTGTGGAGGTGCAACTCCGCGGCGACCTTCTTCTTTTCTCTGAGGACTGCCTGGCGGATGGTATCCAGAACCAGATTCACGCTTTGTTCCGTTCCGGTCTTGTAGGCCACAATGCTGTTGTCGTACAGATCTCGGATCATAGACAGGTACAACACCCCTTGCTTGGTTTGAATGTAGGAAATATCCGTTACCCATTTGCTGTTTGGTGTTTCGGCATGAAAATCACGGTTCAGTAGATTTTCATATTTGTGCAGCTGCTCACCCATCCGCTGCCACCTTTTGCGGCGGCGAATCTCGGCCAGCAGGTCATATTTCTTCATGACACGAAGAATCGTCTTGGGATTGTGGTAAATCCCTTTGCTGCCTTTCAGCCACTGCCACATCCGTCGGTAACCGTAAGTATGAAAGCATTTTGTTTGCTGCTGTCGAATCGTTTCAGCAAGAGTTGCATCCTTTTCGGGACGGTTCATCCGTTTTACAAAGCTGTAATAGCCACTTCTGGACACTGCAAAGAATCGGCACATGGCAAGCACAGGATATTTTTCTTTGTACCGGTAAATCACAGCATATTTTGCCTTTGTTCTCACTTCCTTCCTGTGGATCGCAGAAAATCCCGCAGCAATTCATTCTCCATTCGCAGACGTCGGATCTCGTAAGCCTGTTCTGCAATGATATCTCTGGGCTCAGCATCTTTCCGTTTTCGTCCCCTGGGCCGAATCGTAATCCCGGCTTCCCGCTTCCGCTGTTTGGCTCTCTCCCGTTTCACAAGGCTCTTTACGACATACTTATCCCGAAACCCAAAATGCTCCGCTACTTCTCTCTGCGTTTTTCCGGAGGCAAGCATAGCTTCGATTTCCGGAAACAATTCCTCCACATGCGTGTAATTTCTTTTACTCATAGTAATACCCCCTGATGTAGTACTTTTATTTTCCTACATCAGGGGGTACTTTGTCTATTGTCCG